>JBOHWF010000191.1:0-2349 GCA_050736455.1 Binataceae bacterium (SeqCode)
CGACCTCCTGAATGCCATTCAGGCGCTCTCCCAAACTGAGCTACAGCCCCACCGCTAGGCGAGAGCCTCAGCTAAGCCGAAGCGCCCGCCACAGTCAACCGAGTGGGTCCGCAAAGCACTGGCCGAAACCCATTACCATCGGCAACCGCGACGAGAGCAAGAAATCAGGCGGCCGCGTGGTCGATTAATTCGCGGGCGGCGCGCAGGAACTTGTCGTTGGTTTCGTCGCCACCGAGCATCCGCGCGATCTCGGCAGGACGATCGTCCGAGGCGAGCGTGATGACGCGGCTGCGGGTAACGCCCTTGCGCTCCTGCTTCTCGATGACAAAGTGGCCGTCGCCGAACGCGGCGATCTGCGCCAGATGGGTCACGCAGAGAATCTGATGGAAGCGGGCGAGCTGCTTGAGCTTGCGTCCAACGATTTCAGCAACGGCGCCGCCGATACCAGCGTCGACTTCGTCGAAGATGAGAGTGGCGACGCCGCGCCGCTGCGCCTCGAGCCGCTTGAGCGCGAGCATCACGCGCGAAAGCTCGCCGCCCGAGGCGACGCGCGCGAGCGGCATCGCGAGCTGGCCCAAATTGGGTGCCAGGTAGAACTCGACGGCGTCGCAACCGACCGGTCCGAGGGCGACGCCGTCGCAAGCGAGTCCGCCAGCTTCGGCCGGCAGCGGCGCCAGGCGTGGTTCGAAGACCGCACTGCGCATCCCGAGAGTCTTGAGTTCGGCGTTCATGCGGCGAGCCAACTCCGCGGCGCTTTGGCTGCGCCGGGCGCTGAGCTTGTGCGCGGCGGCAGCGAGAGCTGCGAGCGCCTGCGCGAATTCAGCCGCGATCGCCTCACGGCTCTCGCCGATGGCCTCAAGCTCGGTGATTTCAACGTGTGAGCGCTCGCGCGCGGCGATCGCGGCGGCGAGCGTCCCGCCGTATTTACGCTTGAGGCGCGCGAGTTCGTTGAGCCGCGCGTCGACCTGATCAAGCCTCGCGGGGTCGGCTTCGAGGCGCGCGGCGTAGCCGCGGATGGCGTGCGCGGCCTCGGCGAGATTGGCGCGCGCGCCGCCGAGCAGCTCCTGCGGTTCCTTGAGGCGCGGGTCAAGCGTCGCAGATTCCGCGAGCCGCGCCTCGGCCTTCGCTACGGCGTCGATCACTGCGGCGTCGCCGGTGTAGAGCAACTGCTCGACCGCGTCAACCGCCTCGGCGAGCTTGGTGGCGTTGGCGAGCAGCAGACGCTCGGCGGCGAGGGTCTCGTCTTCGCCCTCGACCAGGGCGGCGCGTTCGAGTTCGCTCGCGCGGAAGCGGGCGACTTCGAGCAGGTCGGCCCGTTCGTGCTCGCGCCGTTCGAGCTCGGCCCGGCGCGCTTCGAGCTGGCGCACCCGCTCGTATAGCCTCGCGTAGTCCGCCAGCGCCTGATCGAGTCCGCCGTGGCGATCGAGAATCGTCAGGTGATTATCGCGCTGCAGCAGCGCCTGCTGTTCATGCTGCCCATAGATCTGGACGAGCGGGAAACCGATGCGGGCAAGTGCCTGAACGGTCGCGAGCCGGTCGTTGATAGTGACGCGGGTGCGTCCACTCTCCGCGATTACGCGCCGCACGATCAGCTCGCGCGGGTTGCCCTCGTCGAGCCATTCCTCCGCGCCGGGCGGCGGAGTTTCGCCCTCGAATTCGAAGATGCCCTCGACCACCGCCTCCTTCGCGCCGGCGCGGATCAGGTCGGGTGAGGCACGGTCGCCGAGGAGTAGGCCCAGCGCGGTCATCAGGATGGTCTTGCCGGCGCCGGTTTCGCCCGAGAGCACGTTGAGGCCGGCGCCAAAGGCGAGCGCCGCTTCCTCGATCACGGCGAAGTTGCGTATGCGCAGCTCGGTCAGCATCGCGCGCGGCTATCCCCAGCGCAGCTTGTCGCGCCAGATTTCAAAGTAGGCGTGGGCCGAGCGGACCAGCGAGACCGGATGCTTCGCGCGATGGACGCGGATCAGGTCGGCGGGCCCGAGATGGGCCGACTCCTGACCGTCGCAAGTCAGCCGCGCGCCGTGGTCGTCGGACCTGACCCGCAGTTCGAGCTCGAAAGAATCGGGCAGCACGACCGGCCGATTGCTCAGGGTATGCGGGCAAATTGGCGCGAGCACCAGCACGCGCAGATTGGGGAATATAATCGGGCCGCCGGCGCTCAAGGCGTACGCGGTCGAGCCGGTCGGCGTGGCGACGATCAGGCCATCGGCGCGATAGGAGCAAAAGGGTTTGTGGTCGGCGACGACGTGTAGGTCGAGCATTCGGCCCAATTCGCGCTTGGCGATCACGACGTCGTTGAGCGCGCGGAAATACGCGACGGCACCGCCGGCCTCACGCTCGACCACCGCC
>JBOHWF010000192.1:0-10966 GCA_050736455.1 Binataceae bacterium (SeqCode)
GCCCCCTGCGGGATTCGAACCCACGGCCCCAGGATTAGGAATCCCGCGCAAGGGCTAATCTCAGGTCATCTCAGATCAGGCTGCGTAGGAAAATCAAGGGTTTTCTGATCCGAGTGATCGGCTCAGATCATCTCATGGATGGACACTTTGGACACTTCGTGGACACTTTCCTGAGTTTGAAACCTCGCCTTCCGGATACCCGCTCGCAAACAGATTTAACCATCTGACTCTCGTCGAAAACTCCCTCGTCGCTCAACTGAGCATTCCCGTACCGCACTAAATTCCTTGGATGCCGTCTCCCCCGACGAGGCCAAGGTCTCGCTGCGGCAAGGAACTTGCTCAACCAACAAATCCAGCGGGCCGCACTTTGATGTGTGAGTTCGACGATTCTGCGGTGAGGCGTTGGTATGGACAGCAACCCTTATCTCGAAGCGCGTCGAGAGTGGGATGAGCGATACGCTGATCTCGTTCTCGGCAAACGTAACTGGCAGATCGCTGCTGGCGGCCTCTTGCTTTTGAGTCTGATTCTCGCGAGCGGAGTGGTCTGGCTCAGCAATCGCAGCCGCTACATCCCGTACGTCGTCGAAGTCGACAAACTGGGATACGCGCTGACGGTGCCGCAACCCTTAACGTCTACGGCGTTGCCAGACGTGACCGCGCGAATGGAACGCTACGAGGTCGCGGCCTTCATCCGCGACGCTCGCTCGGTCACCAGCGATCCGCAAGTAGAGCATCAGACCCTCAACGCGCTGCTCGCGCATGCGCGAGGCGCCGCGGACCGCTTTCTCGACGAGTACTATCACTCCGACAACTTCTCTCATAACCCGTTCAAGATCGCCGAGAAGCAGACCGTCTCGATTCAAATCGACTCGATCCTTCAGCTATCGCCCCGCAGCTATCAGTTGCGATGGACCGAGCAGCAGCGCGACCTGAACGGCGTCGCTCTCGGGTCACCGTCCCATTGGGAAGCTGCGTTGCAAACCGAAATCGTACCGCCGAGTTCCGACGACGCGATCGTCAGCAATCCTCTCGGCTTTTGCGTAACGCAGATTAGCTGGACCGAACAGCAAAGCTAGGCAGGCGACAAGATTCGCAGGAGGCAAAGCGATGAGACGGATCGCCATGACAGGAGCATTCATCCTCGCGCTTGTGTTGGAAGCGTGCGCGACGAAGCAGACACCAGCGCCGCCACCGCTGAATCTCGTGACCGAAGCGGAACCCAAGGCGGAAGCGCCGCCAGCTCCACCAACCGCGGGGCAGGTCCTTGCAGCGCAGCCGCCCGAGGTTCGGGAGGCGATCAAGGAGCACGACAAGAGCGGCGATTGGGCGATCTACAGAACACCGGGGTACACGCTTTATCCATATAACCAAGGCCCCGAGCCGGCGGTCTATTGCGAGCCGCTACGAACTTCAGACATTCAGCTGCAGCCAGGAGAAACGATCACCGACGTTGCGATTGGTGACAGCGAGCGCTGGATGGCAACGCCCGCTTCCTCGGGAGACCCGCGAAACCCTGTGCCGCATCTCGCAGTTAAGCCGCAAGCTCCGGGCATCCAGACCAACCTTACGATCTACACAACCAAGCACATCTACCACTTGCTGCTCCGCTCGCGCGGGCGCCACGCCATGCAGGAGGTCGAGTTCTACTACCCCGACGAACTGATAACGGATCTGAAAAATGCGGACTCCGCCGCGAAGGCAGAACAAGATACTGCGGCCGATCCGCCGGGCGATGACTCCGCCAACGTCGTGAGGGTTGCGAATGTCGATCCGGCGCAACTCAACTTCGCGTACACCGTCGCCGGAACGAACGTCCCATGGAAGCCGATCCGCGCCTTCGATGACGGTTCCCACGTGTACATCCAGATGCCGCCAGGAATGAAGTCGAGTGAGGCGCCGGCGTTGCTCGTGAACGCAGGCAGCGGAACCCAGATGGTGAACTACCGGGTCAAAGGAAACTACTACGTCGTCGACCGCCTCGTCACCGACGCGATTCTCGTGTCGGGAGTCGGGCGCGATCAGGACCGCGTAACGATCAGTTACGCGGGAGCGGCGAGGTGAGAGCGATGGCAACCGAGGATGTGAGAGTGAATGGCCACGGAGATCTTGGCGCGGAGCCGGACGATCTGCTGGAGCAGGAGCATCCCGGAGGCGGCCGGTTCAACCGGCTCATACTAATCACGTTCGCCGCCGTCGCGATCGTGAGCGGCGTCGTAGTGGCGTTGGGCGTGGAGTCATCTGGTGTCGGGCAGAGCGCGGGTATGCAAAGAGCCGGTGAAGATCCCGGCGCGTCAGCACGCGACAACGGAGAGATCGCGGACCTCGCCGCGCATGGCGGCAGGCCACTGGCAGCCCCGACTTTCGTACCGCCACCGGCCCTGGTCGCGACCCTGCAAGCGCCCATCCAACAAGCGCCGCCGCGACCGCCAAGCCGTTACGCGCAATGGGCCGAAGAGAAGTACATGAAGGCGCTCGAATCGCCGCAGATGGTCTCCGCGTTCCACGGCGGCGGCACGCTGGAAATCGCGCGAGCAAATGGGCAGCAGAGCGCGAATATCAATGCCAGCTCTTCGACTGATCCTGCGGTGACGCTCCACCCGCCGGCATCGGCGTTTACAGTGATGACAGGAAGCGTGATTCCAGCCGTGCTAGTGAGCGGGATCAACTCAGACCTGCCGGGACCGATCCTTGCCCAGGTCAGTCAGAACGTCTTCGACAGCGCCACAGGAAAATATCTGCTCGTTCCGCAAGGTAGCAGACTAATCGGCGTCTACCAGAACGCGTCTGCCTACGGTCAGCAACGGGTCGAGATCGCATGGCAGCGGCTGATCTTCCCGAACACATCGAGCATGACCCTCCCGCAAATGCCGGGAGCCGATCAGGGCGGCTACTCCGGTTTCACCGACGAAGTGAACAACCACTACCTGAGAACGTTCGGCACTGCGGCGCTCATGAGTCTCATCAGCGCGGGCCAGATGGTGGGACAGATGGCGACATTCGGAGGCGGCGGTTCATATGGGCCGTACGGGTACTACCCACCGAATCAGTGGGCGATGGCGAGCCAGACGGCCGGCTCCGCGGCGTCGGGACAGTTCGGTGCGGTGGGTCAGCAGATGATCGGCCAGGGAATGAACCGGCCACCGACGATCGAAATCCGACCCGGATACCAATTCAACGTGATGGTCACAGAGGACCTCGTGTTCCCGGCAGCCTACAAAGGCTGAACGTACACAAATCGTGCGGGGCGCACATTTTTGCGAGTGTGCACGAAATGTACACAAAACCGATTCAAGGAGAACGGCGATGGGAGTGCTCAAACGCAAGGAAGAACGGAGCGAGACGATCACGTTGCGCGTCCCGGCTTCGGTAAAGGCCGAGATCGATCGGCTTCGCGAGCGCACCACCGAGGCGGGGTTCGATCTGAACGCGACGATTTGCGAATCGATCGTTCGCCTGACGCGACAGATGCGGGACGAGATGGACGCGTTGGACGGGAAGGCGGCGGGCGAGACGGTACTCGAAAGTCCGCGAAAGTCAATGGACTGACGCATTCAGATCGGATGCTTCCCGGAGGCACTGCCGATGGTCAGGCAGGGGCATGAAGGTGATGAGCCTTCGTGTTCGGAGTGGAGTGCGATCCGTGACTGGATTGCAGGGGTCTTCCGGAGCGGAAGGGCGGGCGGTGGATGAAGTGCTCGGAGTGGGGAATAAGTGGGGGAATGGCCGTTCGTTCGTAGAGCAAGATAAAGCATCTGCGGTGCAGTGCCGCAGATCTGCCGGTTTCTCCAATATCCGAACGGCCTTTCCCCCACTTCAGGGCATCCGGATCGGTCAACTGCACAGTACGGCGAAAAGCACCTCAGAGCCGGTCGCTCCAGGGCTGCATTTTAAGCGGTTTCGACATCCACACAGACCGATTTTGGCAATGCTCGGATCAGTGGTCGCGCTGGCCCTGTTGGTAGTTCTCGCAAGCGTCCTTGGACTGCGTATTTCGCCAACCGACAGCGCCGCGCCAGCAGGAATTTATCGGATCACGCCCGATGTAGCTGTTGAACGCGGCCAACTCGTTGGTGCCTGCCTGCCGGCCTCGATCGCACGTGAAGGACTGGCTCGCGGTTACCTGCGGAGAGGCGATTGCCCAGGCGGAGCTGAACCGGTGGCCAAGATGATCGGAGCCCTTCCAGGTGACGTCTTGGAGGTGCAACCCGCAGGGGTTTCTGTTGACGGAGAAACGTTCGCTGACAGCGCCGTAGCAGCGCGCGACAGCATCGCCCGACCATTGCCGCACGTGCCTTGGGGTTCGCGGCAGGTCGCGCCGGGCGAAGTCTGGCTGTTCGGCTTTCATAACGCGCGGAGCTGGGATGCCCGCTACTTCGGACCGGTTCCGCTGTCGGGAGTCCAGGGCGTTCTCAAGCCGATTCTTACGTGGTGAATCATGGCGGCAAATGGACACAGCCACGAGCAGGGACTCAGAGTTCACCACCTCGCCAATCTGGGCGGATTGGTCGCACTTGCTGGCCTCGACCGAGAGCCGCCAGATTTCCTTCTCGGAGCGCTAATCAGCGTCGCCCACGAGAGCACGACCCTGAATCCGGCACAGCGCGCGCAGGTCGCTTCAGTTGGACGAAAACAACTCGAAGAGCGGGCCACCAGCAAGCGCGCCTGGAAGTCGTGGAGCCGCGCGCGAGAACTTCATTCGGTCACGCTCAGCAGTGCGCAGGTCAGAGAAATCATCGAGGCTCTGGGCGAACACGCGCCCGAGAATTCGGCGCAACTCATTGCCACCTTGAGTGCATTGCTCACGGAGTCGACTCATGAGCCGGCGTAGGTTCTTCGGCAAGAAGGAGGTCGATATCAAGCTCCGTCTCACGCCGACAGAGCGTCCGCGCCCACTGATTCCGTGGTGGGCGGTTGCCTTAAGGCGAGTGCGGGTAAGGTGGGGAATTCGACGCCAATCGTGGGGCAGTCTCGGCGGCGGGCAGACGTGGCGCAGGGTCGCGCTGGACCCGCACATCTACTCCCGCCGTTCCGTGGTCAAAGCGTCGTTCAAGCGCAACGACCATACCGGCGGTTGGGCCGCTCACGCCCGCTACTTGTCACGCGAAGGAGCCCAGAGGGAGCAGGGCAAGGGTCGGGGCTTTGATGCAGAGCGTGAGGGGCTCGATATGATCCCGCTGGTGCGCGACTGGGAGAAGAACGACGAGTTGCTCTGGCGCTTTATCGTCTCACCGGAGGACGCCTCGAGGCTGGATCTTCAGGAGCACGTGCGTGGCCTGGTCGAACAGATGGAGCGCGATCTGGATACGAAGCTTCAATGGGTCGCAATCGATCATCACAACACCGACGACGCCCATGTCCATCTGGTCGTGCGAGGGGTTCGCGATGACGGACGGCCTCTGCAGATCGACCGCGAATACCTGAAGCTTGGCATGCGCGGGCGAAGCCAGGAGATCGCAACGAGGGAGCTTGGCCCGCGACTCGAACCCGAGGTGCTGCATGCGCGCGAGCGTGTGATCCGAAAAGAGCAATGGACCGAAATTGATCGATCGCTGCAACGCAAGGCGAACCAGTCCGGTCTTGTAACTTACGAGGAGTTCCAACCGCATAGCGATGCCGCCCGCGTGAGGGCCGAGCAGGACGTGGCGCGATTGCAGTTCCTCGAAGGCATGGGCCTCGCCCAGCGTGTTGGTGAAGCGAGCTGGAAGCTCTCGCAAGACCACGAGCGCAATCTTCGTGAACGCCAGCTCTCGAAAGACATCATCAAGAGCCGGGCGCGCAGCCAGCCGCGCGACATCGATCATGGACTTGATCGCGGCTTCGACAAAAGGAGGGATCGTCGTGGCTGAACAACGCCCCTATCGCCTCTCAGGGACAGCGGCCGACACGCGTCTCAGTCAGATCAAGATTGTCGTCCTCCTCTCGCTGGGAGCGGTGTTCGTGGTGGTTAACTGGATGACGACTCAACATGCCGCACGACTCTTCGGCTACTCGCCGGCGCTCGGCCAGCCGTGGTGCGATTTTCCGCCGGTCGGGTCGCTCTACCGTCCGTGGAATTGGATGGTCTGGTGGTCGCGCTGGCACTCCGAGCCGGCCCTCGCGCCGCTCTGGGATCGGTGCGCGCGTGAGGCGGTCTACCCGATGCTCGCGCTCACCTTAATCGCAATGGGGGCGATCGCGGGCGCCCGGCATCGATGGTTCCAGAATCCATCCGACCTGCATGGATCAGCGCGCTGGGCCAATACCAGGCATCTTCGATCGGCCGGACTGATAGACAAAAGCCGGTTCCTACGGGGGAGGCTTCGCAGGATCGCCGAACGCGCGAAAGTTCTAGAGCCCTTCTCGCATCGCGCTGGCGTGTACCTTGGCGTCTGGCGCCGCTGGGGTAGGTTGTTCTATCTCCGCGATTCCGGACCCTCGCACATTCTGGTTTTCGCTCCGACCCGGAGCGGCAAGGGCGTCGGGATCGTGATTCCAACGCTGCTGACTTGGCCGCATTCGACCCTGGTTCACGATCTCAAAGGCGAGAACTGGGCGCTAACAGCAGGCGCACGGAAACGGATGGGTCAGATCTGTTTGAAGTACGCGCCGGCATCGCCTGATGGTGACGGCGCGCGGTTCAATCCGCTTGCCGAAGTCCGGTTGCGCTCCCCTAACGAAATTCGGGATGTGCGCAACATCGCGCAGATGATTATGGACCCGAATGGCAAAGGGCTTCCCGACCATTGGCTGCGCGCGGGCGTGGAAGGATTCACCGGATTCACTCTTGCCCAGCTCTATGAAGGCCGCGATCCAACACTGAGCGGCATCGAGGCCCGGCTGTCCGACCCTGCTCAGCCCATCAACCAGACTCTGGAACAGATCATGACCACGGTTCACGACCCTGATGGGTCAATGGGCTGGAAGGATTCGCAAGGCAACCCTACGAAGACGCATCCGGTTATCGCCCGCTCGATGCGCAGTCTGCTCGATAAGAGCGACAACGAACGATCCGGCGTCCTTTCGGAGATCAAAGGGTTTCTCGAGCTCTACCGGGACCCGGTAATCGCTGCGAATACGGCGATTTCCGACTTCCGCATCGAGGATCTGATGAACCATCGGCGGCCGGTTTCGCTCTATGTCGTCGTGTCGCTGGCCCACAAGGACAGTTTGCGGCCGTTAATCAGACTGATACTGAGCCAGATTCTTCATCGTCTGACAGAACGGCTCGAGTATCGCGCTGGCCGCGCGATAACCGGCTACCGGCACCGGCTGCTTCTGATGATCGATGAATTCGCAAGTCTGGGACGGCTCGATATGTTCGCCGACTCGCTTGCGCTGATAGCGGGTTACGGGATCAAGGCATGTCTCATCGCTCAGGACTTGAGCCAGATTCATGCGGCCTACGGGCACGACGAAGCGATCACGTCCAACTGCCATACCCGCGTCGCGTTCACGCCCAACCGTATCGAAACTGCGCGGCTGCTTTCTCAGATGGCGGGCGACGCCACCGTCCGCCATTCGCACCGAACGATTTCCAGTACGGGCGCGAGTGTCTCGGAGCCGGAAGTGGCGCGGCCCCTGATTACACCCGACGAAGCCACACGTCTGGGTTCCAACGAAGCCCTGATCTTCACCAGCGGCCAGCCCGCGATCCGCGCCACCAAGCTCCGCTATTACACCGAGCCATTTTTCAAACGACGGGCCGCTTTCCCGCCGCCGACCAGGAGCGATCGCATAGTGCAGCCGGCTACTCAAGAGAAAGCCGAGAACGGGGTGACAGCATCACCCATCTCGAAGCGAATCACGCCCCAGCAGGAAAGCCTTTCGCCGGATCATTCAGCACCGGAAGCGAACTCTATAGCGGAGGCGGCTACTGCTCAGCCGAACGGGCAGCTCGCATTTCTGAAATTTGCCGTCGATCACGGTACCGACCCAGCAGCCGTAGCGAACCGCGGACGGAAGAAGGAGAGACTACTTTGAGGCGACAACTTACAGCGTATGTCAGCGGCGATGACTTCGCGCGGTTGAAAGAAGAGGCTGAAGAGGCCGGTCTTTCGCTTTCACGTTACATCCAGGAGCGGTTGGTCCATTCAAACGGACATTCAGCCGTGAGCCTGTCCGAGTCCAAGCTGACTGCAACCGAAAAGAGAATCATCGACGCTAATCGAACGTACATCGCCCAAGCCATCCGGCCACTGACCAAACAGGTAACGATGCTGCTCGCAATGCTCGATCAATTCGCGCTGAGCATGCTGACCCACCTGCCGGAGATTCCCGAGGCCCAGCACGAACAAGCTCTGGGCAGTGGAGAGCGGCGGCACCATGGGTGGCGGCTCGAAGTCGAAGACACCATCAGACAGATGGAATCTCAGAACGCGAGCGGAAAAAAGGTGGTTGCCACCGGCGATGAGCTTAAGAGCGACGATGCTCGGGAAGAACGCAACCACAACGCGGAACATCGCGGAGACCAAGCATGATCCCGACGCAGCAGACCCAAGAGCGAAGGCTCGACGAGTTGCTTAGACGGCAACTCGGTCCGCGTATTCTTGCGGCGATCGCTGATCCGAGCGTCACCGAGATCATCGTCAACGAGGACGGCCGGGTCTGGTTCGAGTCGTACGCAAAGGGAATGCACGAAGCCGGTCTGGTGCTCGCGGCTTCGCAGGTGGAGAGCCTGATCGGCACAGTCGCCTCGTCGCTCGGCAACGTGGTGAACGCGGCCAATCCGATTGTCGAAGGCGAACTCCCCATTGCCGGAATCCGCTTCGAGGGACTGCTTCCGCCGGTTGCAAGAAAACCATGTTGCGTCATGCGCAAACCGGCCCAGGTCCTCTACACGCTCGACGATTACGTGCGCGATGGATTTCTGAGCTATGCTCATGCCGGCATCCTGCGTGAAGCCGTCGATTCGCGACGCAACGTCGTAATCGCGGGGGGAACCGGCTCGGGCAAGACCACGCTGGCGGGCGCGCTCATCAACGAGATGGTCGAGCGTTCCGATCCGAACGAGCGTTACGTGATCATCGAAGACACCCTCGAAATCCAGTGCCGCGCGCAAAACCTTGTCCAGCTTCACACAGCCGAGGCCGCTGACATGACGCGGCTGGTACGGACGACCATGCGCCTCCGCCCTGACCGAATAATCATCGGCGAGGTGCGCGGCGCCGAGGCGCTCGCGCTGCTCAAGGCTTGGAACACCGGCCATCCGGGCGGCGTGACCACGATCCACGCCAACAGCGCGAAGGCCGCGCTCACCAGGCTTTCCAGCCTCGTACAGGAGGCCGGCGTCCCGCCTCAACCGGAACTCATCGGCGAGACGATCAACCTGCTCGCATTCATCGTCCGCACGCCTGCAGGACGGCGCGTGAAGGAGCTGGTTCGTGTCGACGGATACAGCGCGACCGATGGGTTGAAACTCACTTCCCCAGACACCCAGTCAAGCAAAGGCTCAGGGCAATAGCGTTTTGAAATCATCTGCGAATGAATAGGAGGTACGCGAAATGAAGCGGTTGAAATGGAAGAAAGGTACGTGGAGAAAATGGGCGTCATCGATTGTTTACGCCTACGGATTGATCACTTTTGTCTGGCCAGTCAGGGCCTTCGCAGCAATCGCCGCAGGCGGAGCGCTGCCCTGGGATCAACCGCTGACGACACTACAGACCGACCTGCAGGGACCGGTCGCCCACGCGATCACCACCGCGGCCGTGATCGGTACCGGGATTATGTGGTCTGTCAGCGAGCACGGAACCGGCGTGCGAAAGATGTCCTCGCTCGCGTTCGGCGGGGCCTGTGCCCTTGGGGCCACCCAAGTGATGACGACGCTCTTCCCGATGGGCGGAGCGCTTTTCTAGGCGGAGGGGGATAGGACCATGGCTGAAGGTGAGCGGCGGGTTAGTGCGATTCATCGATCGCTTACCCAGCCGATTCTGCTGGCCGGAGCGGAGCGGCCTCTGGCGATCGCCAACTGGATCACCGCCGCCGCTTTGATTTTCGGCGGCGGGCTCCACTGGTACACGGTCGCAATGGGAGCGTTCCTGCTGACCGTAGGCCACTGGGCGCTGGTTCAGGCGGCCAAATTCGATCCGCAACTGAGCCAGGTCTACGTCCGCCACATCCGCTACCAGGACTATTACCCGGCACGCGCTCCAATCTCGGCATCGCCACCCCGCATCCGCGCGTCTGTACCCACGCCCAAGGAGATGCGCGCTTAGGAAGAGAGAGGAAGAAGTATGTTCCTCAAAGAGTTCAAGGATTTGAGACGAAAGCGCAGCAGGCTGCTGGGTCTGCCTGACCAGCTCAACTACGCGATCCCGATCGACGATTACGCCATCGCGATGAAGGACGGCGCATTCCTCTCGGCGTTCGAATGTGCGGGGCTCGACCTCAATTCCGCGAGCGTCGAAGAACTCGACGCTCACCGCGCTCAGGCCAATCGCGCGCTTGCGCGTCTGGATGACGGCTTCATGTACAACATCGACCTCATCCGTCATCCGAGCATCGATTACCTGTGCCGCACGTTTCCCGATCCCGTCAGCGCGACGCTCGATCGCGAACGGGAGATTCAATACTCCGCTGAGGGCCGGCACTTCGAGACCAGATGCATTCTCACGATCACTTATCGCCCGCCGGCTGACGCGCAAACCCGGATCGCGGGCGTCTTTTTGACCGGCACGCCGAGGTGCACCGACTGGCGACGACAGCTCGACTGGTTCAAGCAGCGACTCCGCGAGTTTGATGATGCGATAAGCCCCGTCTGGAAACTGACTTCGCTGGATATGCCTGCCCTGCTGTCGCATCTGGCAAGCTGCATCAACGGGCGGATGTGCGAAGTGGCGGCGCCCAGGACGCCGACCTACCTCGACGCGGTTCTAGGTAATCAGGATTTGATCGCGGGCTTCAAACCGCGCATTGGCGGAAGGCACATCCGCGTCATCGCGCTGGCCGGGTTCCCGCCATTTTCCTACGCCGAGATGGCCGCGTTCTTGAG
>JBOHWF010000193.1:0-2641 GCA_050736455.1 Binataceae bacterium (SeqCode)
GTATCTGTTCGATCATGTAACCCTTGCCCTCGGCGTAGTCGATTATCCGATCGACCTCCCACGCCGGATCAACCACGGCCGCCTTGTGCGTCGCGGGATCGCCGATGATGTAGACGAAATTGGCCATCGGCCCGAGCTGGGCCTGGACCAGCGCGAGTTTCTGCTCTTGATTATCCATCGATACTCCGCGGCGGTTTCACGCTCGCTTCTTGGGTGCGGGCCGCGCCGGCTCGGGGCCAAGGCGCAAACCGCGATCCCACAAAAATTCCGGTTCATCGAGCCGTTTCGCGACCCAGCGCGACTGCACGAAGAGATGATCGCTCAGACGATTGATGTAGACGATTAGCTGGTCGCTAATCGGCTCCTCGCGCTTGACCGCCCAGCAGACCCGTTCCGCGCGCCGGCAGACGGTCCGCGCCTGATGTAGAAACGCATTGAGCACGCCGCCGCCCGGCAGCGTGAAGGATTTCAATGGCGCGAGCTCGCGTTGCATGCGATCCATCTCACGCTCGAGCAGTTTGGTCTCGGCTTCTCCGACCCGATGCATGCCGACGTATTCGCCCGCCGGCGGCGTCGCGAGTTCGCTGCCGACGTCGAATAGCTCGTTCTGAATCCGCCGGAGCATCTCGGCATACCAGTCGAAATCCTTGCCAAAACCGGCGCGATAGACCGGGACGTACGTGCGCACCAGACCCACGACCGCGTTAAGCTCATCGATCGTGCCATAAGCTTCGAGCCGGCCCGACTCCTTCGGCACGCGTTCGCCGCCGACCAGCGCCGTCAGCCCCTTGTCGCCGGTGCGGGTATAGATGCGCGTCAGCCGAATCGGCATCAGAGTCAGCTTCGGCGACGCCGGTCTCAGCCCTTGCGCTGGAGGGAGAACTCTTCGAGCAACTTGGCAGCGCGTTCCTGCGCCGAGCCCATCCGCTGCGTGCGCAGGAAGAACTGCACGATCTCTTCGTAGCCGGCCTGACCCACGGGGCTGGCGATTTCGACCAGCTCTTCGATCAAGCTCGGGAACTTCTCGCCCGGGATATAATAGTTCGCCCAGCCAAAGTTACAGTAGCGATGCAGGATTTTGGCGATGGTCTTTTCAATCGACTCACGCCGATTCCCGCCTGCGCTTTCGTTTTGCGCCAACTCGATCCTCCGCTCGCGTGCTGACTAAGATGCTTGACGCAGCTCGCAGACTCGCCTGCTCGCTCCGGCGCACAGCACGCCTCCGCTAGTGTTTATAGCAGGGTTAGCGCCGCGCGTCGCGCCCGGCAACCAGGGGTCAGGCGGACTCGTCGAGCTTGGCGGCGTCGGGCGTTGGCTCCTCGACCCAGCGCAACTGCTGATAGTTGAAGCGTCCGTTTTCGATCGCGTTGAATTTCACGATGGCGAAATAGGGCGAGAGGTCGAAATCGCGCGGCGTCACCAGCGACGGCGCGACCGGCCGCAACAATCCGGGCGCCGCCGCGCCACCGCGCCCGAAGCGCCCCAGCAAGCCCCGCATCGGGCGCGCCGGCACGAAGCCCTCGGGATAGGGCTCATAGCGCGGCACGATCGGAAAACGCACGCGCTCGAAGCATGTCGCGATCATGCTCGAGCAGATCACCCGCGTCGGATCGCCGCTGCCGAAGTGCAAGGCCCGCCGCCGCATCCGCGCAGGCACCAGATGCACCGGCAGAAAATAGCGCATCAGATCGAAGATATTCTTGAAGTCGTAGCGCAGACCGACGCGTTCCAGCGCATAGTCCAGCACCGCGCGCTGGTCGGCGGGCGTCAGCCCGTGCGGCCGGCAGAGCCGGATATTGAAATTCGCGTATCTGCCGATCGGCGTCAGCACCACGCCACGCTCGACCAGGGCCTCGATCACCATGAACTCGGCCTCGTCGCCCCACTGCTCGCGCAGCTCGCGCGCGAGTTCGCCGCCACGCCGGAGCGGCTCGTCGCCCACATAGATGCAGGAATGCGACCACGAACTTTGTGTCAGGTATTTGATGCACTCGCTGACGCGCTCGTTGCCTTCGACCAGGATGACATCGCCCTTGCGCAGGATTCGCCGGAGCGCGGCCATATCGTTGGGAATAGTCAGGCTGTAGCGCGCGACCGGTTTCGTCAGAACCGCAATTGCAAAGAGCGCTACTTTGCGCCGCAGGTATGTGATCGGGTTAATTCGATTGAGCAGTGACATCGGTGATCCGCCAGCACCGCGGTGTCTTTATCTTAAGCTTTCGGTTCGGAGGAAAATAGGAAAAATCCCTGACTCGGACGCTCAAAAAAGTCATCTTGCAGGAGCCTGCAAATTGCGAATCAAAGCTGACGACTGCGTGAGCCGAAAGGTTTCGCCGCTTCAATATGACTAATCGGAATTAAAGAGCTCCTTGCGAGGCGCGAGTTCAGCCGCTGAAGGTCCCGACGATCCCATAGAACGGCACCTGCACGACCGGTTGCCCAGGGTCGTCGGTCTGGATCGCGACGACGCCGCGCAAGGTGCCGTCGGGCGAATTCGGGGCGAGCTCGAGCGTCAGTTTGAATTCCTTGCCGGGTGTCACCGGCGCGATTGCGGCGCTGACGCCGCGATTGTTGGTCGACACGCCGAGCACTTTGACCGCACGGCCGCTTGCGTTCACCAGCCGCGCCATCCGGATGGCGC
>JBOHWF010000194.1:0-7219 GCA_050736455.1 Binataceae bacterium (SeqCode)
ACCTGATAGTCACCAGCCGTGCCGGTGACCTGGCGATAACAATCGAGCATCTGGCGCACGCCGGTCGCGCCGACCGGATGGCCCGCGCCGATCAGTCCGCCGCTCGGATTGATCGGCAACTTCCCGCCGAACTCGATGACGCCATCCGCGATCGCCTTCCATGATTCCCCCGGCGCCGTCAGCCCGAAATGATCGATCGCCATGTACTCGGAGGTCGTAAAGCAGTCATGGGTCTCGATGCCGCTGACGGCGAACACCGACTTGATCCCGGCGCGTGCGAAGGCGTCGAGAATCGCCTGGCGCGTGTGGGGCAGGACGTAGGGATTGTCGCGGCTCTCGGCGACCTTGGCGTCAAACTCCATCCGCGCCGTATGATGGCCCCAGCCGCGAATGCGCGGGATGGCTTCGAGCTGGCGGCTGACGCGCTTGGCATAGGCCGCGGTGAATTCCGCTGAGGCGAGAAACACGATCGCGCAGCCGTCGCTAACCTGCGAGCAGTCGCGCACTTTGATCCGTCCGGCGATAGCCTGGTTGAACTTTTCGCGCTGCTGCGGGTCGTTCTCGCTGCGCGGCCAATTGCGCGTCTGCGCCAGTGGATTGCGCCGCGCATTCGCATAGTTCACGGCCGAGATCTGCGCGAGATACTCATCCTTGAGGCCGAAGCGCTTGTCGTATTCGTCGCCGAGGCGTCCGAACAGCCGTGGGAAGGGATACTCCTTGCCCTTGCACTCGCGCTCGTACCAGCCGGCGGTACCGAGGAAATCGCCGCCGGTAGCAGTATCGACGGTCTTCATCTGTTCGAGGCCGACTACCGCGGCGCAATCGTAGCGGCCGGCCTCGATCTCCGCCGAGGCGGCCAGAATCGCCACCGACCCGGAAGCGCAGGCGGCTTCGTGGCGGGTGGTCGGCAGGCCGGCGAAGGCCGGATCGAGTTCGAGGAAAAAGGCCCCGAGCTGACCCTGCTTCGCGTAGAGCTCGGCGGCGAAATTGCCGACATGCGCGGTCTTGATGTCGCGCGGCTCGAGTCCGCTGGAGCTGAACGCGGTCGTCGCGGTCTCGCGCATCACTTCGACGAAGTGTTTGCCTTCCTTGTTCCAATTGCGCGCGAAGTCGCTCTGCGCGCCGCCGAGAATATAAACCGGTGATTGCGCCATGTGTGATCGTCTCCCTTATGAAATCGATGCTCTTGCCGATCAAGATTCTTGAGCAGCTCGTAGACTCCGCCGCCCCTCGTGCTCGGCTCGCAGGCTCGCCTGACCAAGATTCTTGACGCAGCTCGCGGACTCCTGACTTTGCCGCGCGTCGCGGACTCCGCCGCCCCTCGTGCTCGGCTCGCAGGCTCGCCTAGCGTTATAGGCGCGGCGCCGCGTCAGCGCTCGTGTTGCGCCAGGCGCGGCCGTCGTTGCCGATCATTACATCAGCGGCGGCCGGACCGAAACTGCCCGCGGGATAGCTGTGGACCGGGATTGAGGGGTCGCTGCCCCATTGATCGAGGATCGATTGCACGAACTGCCAGGATTTTTCGACGAATCCCGAGCTGACGAACAAAGTGTGGTCGCCCGCCATCACGTCGAGCAGCAGGCGCTCGTAAGCCTCGGGCGACGGCTTGGCGAATTCGCTCTGATAACGCAGATTCATCCGCACCGGCTGCAGCACGACGTCGAGTCCCGGCTGCTTGGCCAGCACCTCGAACGAAAAGCCCTCGTCGGGCTGAATTCTAATCGTCAGCGCGTTGGGCGGCAGCTCGGCGCCGCGATTGAACAGGATGCGCGGCGCATCTTTGAACTGAACATGGATCAGGCTCTCGCGCGCCGGCATCCGCTTACCGGTGCGCAGGTAGAACGGGACGCCGGCCCAGCGCCAGTTGTCGATAAACAGCTTGATCGCGACGAAGGTCTCGGTGTGCGAGGCCGGCGGGATGCCAGCTTCTTCGAGGTAGCCGGGTACGACCTTGCCCTCAGCGAGGCCGGCGGCGTAGCGTCCGCGCACGACGAATTGGCGGGCGCCGCCTGCGGGCAGCGGGCGGATCGCGCGCAGCACATTGATCTTGGCGTCGCGGATCGCGGCGGCGTCGAGCGCGACCGGCGGGTCCATCGCGATCAACGCCAACAGTTGCAGGATATGGTTCTGCACCATGTCGCGCAGCGCGCCGGCCGGATCGTAATACAGCGCGCGCGAACCGACGCCCTCGCTCTCCGCCACGGTAATCTGGACGTGATCGATATCGCGCGCGCTCCACATGCGCTCGAAGATCGCGTTGGCAAAGCGCAGCACCAGCAGGTTCTGCACGGTCTCCTTGCCGAGGTAGTGATCGATCCGAAAGATCTGCGACTCGTCGAAAAAGGCGTGGACCGCGCGGTTGACCGCGAGCGCGCTCTCGAGATCGTGACCGATGGGCTTTTCCAGCACCACGCGCGTGAAGTTGGCGGCGCCGGGTTTGGCGATCAGTCCGGCCGCGCCGAGGCGCTCGACGCAGTCGCGCACCGCCTCGGGCGGTACCGAGAGATAGTAGACGCGGTTCGGCGGCAGCCGGCGAGCCGCTTCGAGCTGCTCCAGCCGAGCCTTGAGCCGCTGAAAGCCGTCGGGCTGGTCGAGTCCGGCGACGTAATCGAGCCCGGCGGCGAATTCGTCCCATGGCCGTGGCGCGACGGCGACGCGTGAAAAACGCGTGGCCCAGTCGCGCGCGTCGGCGCGAAACTGCTCCAGCGCGATCGCGCGGCGGGCGAAGCCGACCACCGCGAAATCGTGCGGGCCAATCGCGCCGTCGCTCGCGCGGAGATTGTAGAGCGCGGGAATCAGCTTGCGCTTGGCGAGATCTCCGGAAGCGCCAAACACCACCACCGTACAGGGTTGGGGCGGCTGCGCCGTCGCGATATGCAGCGTCTGGTCCATGGGAAAACTATAGCCGACGCGAGCCAATCGAAGCACCTCGAAACGGCACCCGGGAGCAGCAGCGAATGGAATTGAAACCTTGCGAAACTGACTTCAGCCAAGCGGGCTTGCGACACTATCCCGCAACCGTGACAATAGGCGCGGGACGGGGCGCGGCGCGCCCCGCATTTTTTATCAGGAGACGACCTTGGCAGCGAATTCAGCACTCGGCCGCGAATCCACCACGGGCTCCGGACTCATAGCGTGGGCGCCGCCGATTCTTTGGGTCGTTGTGATGTTTGCGCTGTCGTCGTCACTGTTTTCGGCAGCCAATACAGCCTGGTTTATCGAACCGATCCTGCGCCTGATCGCGCCCACGGCTTCCGCTGCGACTATCGCGATGATCCACGGGTTTATCCGCAAGGCCGCGCACTTCACCAACTATGGCATCCTGTTTTGGCTGCTGATCCGCGGGCCGATGGCCGGACGGCCATACGCCGCACTCGGGCTATGCGTCCTCCAGGCTCTGCTCGACGAGGGCCATCAGGTTTTCGTTCCTGGCCGTACGGCTTCACTCTACGATGTCGCACTCGATTCGAGCGGCGCGCTGTTCAGCCGCTTTCTCAACGCCGCGATCGCAGAGCCATTCTAGGGTCGCGACGGCTCAATCCGCGTCGAGCACGGCGGTAATCTGATCCATCCGCTCGTAGAAGGCGGACAGGTTGGGCAGCGGCGCCGGCAGTTCGAGCTCGCCGCTGAGAGCAAGATTGCAGAGCTGACCGTACAGCGCAAAATCCGCATAGCCGATCCGTCCGAGCAGAAACGCGCGCCCGCCCAGGCTGGCGTCGAGCGGCGCGAGCATCGTGGCGGCCCGTTCCTGATTTTGCGGATGCTCCCGCACCATCTGATCGCAGAAGCCGGCGCCATATTTGCGCTCGCGGACGAGCCGCCAAAGCGCCTCATAGCTGCGGCCTTGCCGCCGGCGGTACGCGAGGGCGGCGGGCATCGCGGCGCGGAACAGCGCGTCCTCGAGCTCCGTGTCGAAGTAGCGCGCGAGCGCAAGATGAATCCCGCGCCAGTCCGCCGGGAAAATCGTTGGCTCGGGATATTCCGCCTCGAGCCGCGCCGCGATCCGATCCGAGTTGACGAGGGTCTCGCCGCTCGCGAGCGTCAGCGCCGGGGCCATCAACTGCCCTGACGCTTCGAGCAACTCGGCGCGGTCGAGATAGTCCACCTCGACGAGATCGTACTCGACGCCCTTGTAATCGAGGATCTTGCTCACCTTCGCGCAGAAGGGGCTGTCAGCGAACTGATAGAGACGCAGCCTGGTCATCGCGGGCGGCTCAACGGGCGAGCATCTGCTTCATGGTAGTCGCGTTCATCACCCCGAAGTTACCGTAGCAGTTGTTAAAAATCACGAAGGCCCGCCGCACCCCGCGCAGTTGCTTGAGCCAGCCGGCCCACTCGGCGAGCTCCCGCTCCGCGTAGAGATATTTGAAGCGGACCGCCGCGCCGCCGTCGCGCTTGAACCAGTTCTCGCGATTGCGGCCGTGGAAGCGCACATAGGCGTCGGGGCCGGTCGCTTCGAGCAGCCGCGGCAGGCCGACTTCGGCGGGCGCGTCAACCGCGACCATCGTCAGCTCATACTCGCGCAGAAATTTCAGCGTCTGCGCACGCTCCGGCGCCTCCGCGAGCCAGCTCGGATGGCGAAACTCGATCGCGATCGCCGCTCCCGGCATCCGCTCCCGCAGCCCGGCAAGATAGTCGAAGTTCGAGAGCCGGAACGTGACGTAGGGTGGAAACTGGCACAGGATATGGCCGAGCTTGCCGGCTTCACGCAGTGGTTGGAGCGCGCTCCAGAACATCTTGAACGCAAGCTCGAGCGCCGCGCGCGGCGGACTCTTGATCCGAGCCTGCGCTTTGAACTCGGCCGGCAAAATCTCCTTGATCGCTTTCGGCAGCCGCGCGGTTTCCGCCGGATGCTGCGTCAGCCACGCAAAAGCCTTGACGTTGAAGATGAAGCCGTCCGCGGTCCGCTCCGCCCACAGTTGCGAGTTGCGCTCCGAGGGCAACGCATAGTAGCTCGAATCCACTTCGACCGTGGGAAAATGCGCGGCGTAGAAGGCCAGCCGATCGGCGGCTGTCGTCACCGTCGACGGGTAGAACAGATCCGACTTGACCAGCGTCGGATCGGTCCACGACGCCGTCCCCAGCAGAAATTGTGGGATCTCAAGCAAGCCGTTACAGAGACTAGAACATCCGCGGCTGCTCGAGCCCGACCCCGAGCGTCGCCTTGAAGACCTTGAAGATCTGATCGATATCCCACGGCCCCTGGTTCATCAGCACGCGGTCCGGCGCCATGTGCGTATAGCGCGTAATCCGATAGCCGGAAGCGCCGAAGCATTGGCCCGTGACGTTGGCGGCGTCGTCACTGCAAAGATAAACGATGATTGGCGGCACGTTGGCGGGATCCATCGGAGTGCCCGCGACGGCGTGACTGTCGGTGGGCGCATTCGGCATCCGCCCGCCCGGGATGGTGTCGGTCATCCGCGTCGCCGCGCCGGGGAAGATCGCATTGACGGTCACGCCGTATTTCTGCATCGAGTTCGCCGCGCTGTAGGTGAGTCCGAGTATCCCGGCCTTGGCCGCGGCGTAATTCGGCTGACCCGGACTGCCCTGGGCCGAGTTGGAGGAAAAATTGATGATCCGTCCGAATTTGCGCTCGCGCATATGCGCCGTCGCCGGGCGCATGGTGCAGAAATGGCCGCGCAGATGCACCCGCACGACCGCGTCCCACTCTTCCACCGTCATATTGAAGATCATGCGATCGCGCAGGATACCGGCGACGTTCACGAGAATATCGAGTTTGCCGTAGTCCTTGATCGCCTGGTTGACCAGCCCTTCGCCGCCCTCGGGCGTCGAGATGTCCATGTGATTGGAAGCCGCGATCCCGCCGGCGGCGCTGATCTCCTTCGCCACCTCGTCGGCCGGCGAGGAGGTCTCTTTCTGTCCGGCGACGGTCACTCCCAGATCGTTGACGACTACCGACGCGCCTTGCGCCGCCAGCGCTCTGGCGACTTCGCGGCCGATCCCGCGTCCGCCGCCGGTCACCGCCGCTACCTTGCCTTCGAGATGACGAGCCATCGTGTCTCCTTCGCGTGAAAACGCGGCCAGGCCAGTCGCTGGAATTGTTACGCTTATAGCGCAAAACGCCGCGACCCGGACAGCGCTCATTCCTTTTCGGCGCTTCGCGCGACGGGTCTGACGAAAACCTATGACAGACTAGCGATCGACGCCCGCGACCTCGCGCGGCCACCCGGAGGGAAACTCCGTGAGGAACCCGGCCGTCGTCAAGCGGCCGATTTTGCCGGTCGGCTCGGTGAACCAGAGATTGCCGTCGGGACCGGCGACGATCAGCCCCGGCATCACGGTATCGGTGAATCGCCAGGCCATCGCCCGCCCATCGGGTGAGATACTGCAAACCGTGTGTTCGGCCGCGAGCGTCACCCAGACGTTGCCGTCCGGCCCGGCAGCGAGCCCCATCGGAGGACCCGGCGTGGGCAGCGCAAACTCGACCATGTCGCCATTCGGCGTCAGCCGCCCGACCTTCTGCGCGGCGACCTCGGTGAACCACAGATTGCCGTCAGCGCCGCTGATAATCGCGTTGGGAGCGCTCCCCGGATGGGGCAGCGGAAACTCTTCTACCCTGCCGTCGGTCGAGATCCGGCCGATCCGATTGCCCGCGTTTTCCGCAAAATAAATCCGGCCGTCGGCCCCCGCGGCAATCCCGGCGGGAGCGTTCGGACCCGTCAGCAAAAACTCGGTCACCGTCCCGAGCGGCGTCACCCGGCCGATCCGGTTGACGGCGTGCTCGGTGAACCAGAGATTGCCGTCCGGGCCGAGCGTAATTCCTGCTGGACCGCTGTTTTCCGTCGGTACGAGTACGTAGGTGACGGCCCCACTGGGGTCGATCCGGCCGATTCGGTTCGACGACGGATCGGTGAACCAGACCGCGCCGTCCGGGCCATTGGTCATGCGCTCTGCGATCCCGCCCTGTTTGACCAGCGAGAGCGTCACCGTCCCGTCCGCTGAGATGCGCCCAATCTGATTGGTCACGAACTGACCGAACCAGATCGCGTGGTCCGGTCCCGCCGTGATCGCGAAGGGCGCGGAACCGCCGCTGGCGGCCAGCGCGGCTTGATCATCATTGAGGCCGCTCCTCGCAGACTCGGCCGCCCCCTCGAGGCCGCTCCTCGCAGACTCGGCCGCCCCCTCGAGGCCGCTCCTCGCAGACTCGGCCGCCCCCTCGACGCCCGGCGTTGGAACCGGCGTCGCGACGCCTTGGGCG
>JBOHWF010000195.1:0-12413 GCA_050736455.1 Binataceae bacterium (SeqCode)
CACCCTCGGCGATCAGGATTTCGTCGCCGGAAATTTCGCCATCCACCTCGCCTTCGATTTTGGCGGGCGCGCGAAAATTCAGCTTCCCGGAGATTTTGGCGCCTTTGCCGATGTCGGATTCAAAGGAATCTTTGTTTAGCATGTCCCCCCTGCTTTTTCGCCACGCCCGGCGACCGACTCGAATATGCCGCGAAACCCCGAACGAGGCAACGAGTCCCTTCCACACCCATTACTTGTGCTAGGCTAACGCGCTGAATCATCCCGGACCCGGGGCGAAGCGGATGAAAAAGCGATTCTGCCTGCCATTGATGGCGACGATTCTGGTCCTGGCCTGTCGTCAACGTTCGCCAACTACCGGCGCGAACGAGGCGTCGGGCAAACCCGGCGGCATCTATGGATTTTCGGGCGCCGGTACGCCAGAAGGCTCACCCGAGGGCGTGATCGGTGAGTGCGTCTGGATCTTCGACGCCGACAATCGGACGCAAGTGGCCAAGGGCGAGTGCGCGCCAGAAGATCCCGGCAACTTTCGCCTGGCGCTCAAGCCCGGACACTATGTACTGCATGGGCCGGGCGGAAACCAGAAGCTTCACATCCGAGCTGGCAAGTGGGTGAAAATCTCCTCGGTGGCCTCGCTGCCGATGATGCCGTAACGCAGAGCTATTTCGCGCTCGCGTCGCGCGCGAGGATCGCGCGGGCCAGCGCGAAGCGATGGACTTCCGACGGCCCGTCATAAATGCGAAAGGCGCGGATGTCGCGGTAGATGCGCTCGACGACGGTATCGTCGGTGATGCCCATGCCGCCCAGAATCTGCAGCGAGCGATCGACCACGCGGCCGAGCGCCTCCGAACAGAAGACCTTGCACATGCTGGTTTCGTTGCGCGCCTGCTCGCCCTGATCGAGCATCCAGGCGGCGTGCCAGATTGCGAGCCGGCACAACGCCAACTCGTTTTCGTTGTCGGCCAGCATGAAGCCGACGCCCTGATGCTCGCCGATCGGGCGGCCGAAGGCGTGGCGATGACGGGCGTAGTCGGTCGCGATCGCATGACAGCGGCGAGCTGCGCCCAACCAGCGCATGCAATGGGTCAGGCGGGCGGGGGCCAGCCGCACCTGAGCGTAGCGGAAACCCTTGCCGACCGCGCCGAGGACGCGCTCAGGCCCCACCCGCAGGTCGTGGAACTCGACCTCGGCATGGCCGCCGGGCGAATTGCTGTCCATGGTGTTGAGCAGCCGCTTGATCGTAAAGCCGGGGGCGTCGACGTCGGCCAGAAACATGGTCGCGCCGAGGTCGCCGCCGGCGGCGTCTTCCGTGCGCGCCATCACGATATTGAGCGTTGCGCCGGGCGCGCCGGTGATCAGCCATTTCCGCCCATTGATCAGGTAGTCGTCGCCGACGCGCCGTGCCGTGGTCTTCATCAGGCTGGGGTCGGAGCCGGCGCCGCCGTCGGGTTCGGTCATCGAGAAGATCGTGCGGATCTCGCCGCGCACCAGCGGGCCGAGCCAGCGCGCTTTCTGCTCGGGCGTCGCGACCTTGTCGAGCAGGTTGGTGTTGCCCTCATCGGGCGCCTGGATGTTGAGTGCGAGCGGTCCCAAGGGCGACCAACCGGCTGCCTCGAAGATCACTGCCATCCCGCGATGGTCGAGGCCAAGCCCGCCGTATTCCTTTGGAGCGTGGGGCGAGAGCAAGCCGGCGGCGCGAGCGCGCGCGACCATCTCGAGCCGCAACGCCTCAGCCGGGCCGTGCGGACCCTGGCGCGGATCGCGTTCGAGCGGCACGATCTCCTCGCGGATGAAGCTCCGGACTTTGCGTTCGAGCTGGACGATTTCCTCAGGCAGTGAAAAATCGATCATCGTTGGGACTCCGATCGGCGATTTGTTGAACCGCGCGCCACGACTTCAAAGATCATCCGCTGACACTTTTTTTCAGACGCGGCAGAGCAAGCCGCCGTCTACCGCGATGGTCTCGCCGGTAACGAAGCCGGCGGCAGGCGAGGCCAGGTAGAGCAGCGCGCCGGCGATCTCCTCGGGCTTCATCAGCCGGCGGTACGGCAGATACTTGACCAGCTTTTCGCTGAACTCGTCGGCCTGCGTTTCGGCGCGGCCGGCGACCTCGAGCCATCCGCATTCGATTTGGTTGACGCGAATTCCGCGCCGCGCCCACTCGAGCGCGAGCGCCCGCACCAGATTGCGCACCGCGCCCTTGGCCGCGCAGTAGAGCGTGGCATTGGGTACGCCGCGCTCCGCCAGCACGTTGCTGATATTGACGATGGCGCCGCCGCCGCGCGGGAGCATCACGCGCCCGACTTCCTGACACGACATCCAGACGCTCTTGAAATTGTCCGCGATCACGCGCTCGAAGGCGGAATCGTCGGTCGCTTCAAACGCGGCGTAAAAGGGGCGGTCGAGCGCGGTGACCAGAATGTCGAGGCCGCCGAGCTTGTCGACTGCCTGATCGACCGTCGCCCCGAGCTCCGCGCGCACCGCGGCGGACTGCACCTGGCAAGAAACATTTCCTTGTCTCGCGACTGCGAGCGCTTCGGCGGTCTCGCACAAGGCCTCCTCGCCCTGAGGCTCCTGTGAGGCCAAAAACAGCTTCGCTCCGGCTTCAGCCAGCGTCAGCGCGGCGACGCGCCCCAGCGGATGCTCGGCGCCGATCACCAGCGCCCGCTTGCCGGTCAGCGCGAAATCATTAACCCCGGAAGGCAGCGCCATCGAATTCAACTCCTTGGAATCGCGGTCTTTATCTGAACGCAGCTCGCGGACTCGCCTGCTCGCTTCGCTAGTGTTCTGAACGCAGCTCGCGGACTCGCCTGCTCGCTTCGCTTTCGCTCCGCTAGTGTTCTGAACGCAGCTCGCAGACTCGCCTGCTTGCTTCGCTTCGCTAGTGTTTCGAGTCGGCGGGCGCGACGCCGGTCGGCGCGATTCCGCCGGCGAGGCCGCCACCGTCGATCGCGATCAGCTCGCCGTTGACATGGTTGGAGGCGTCCGAGGCGAGAAACACGGCGAGCGGTCCGACATCGTCGTCCTGGCCGGCACGGCCGATCGGGATAAACTTGCCGCCCTTGAAAAACTTCATCATCGCCTCGTTGTGGGGAAAGATCCCGGGCACAATGCAGTTGGTCTGGATGTTGTAGCTGGCGTAGGTCAGCGCGAGCGAGCGGGTGAGCTGGAGGCTGGCGCCCTTCGCGCAGGCATACATGTAGTTATGTTTTCCGCCTCTCAGACCATAGCCGGAGGCGACGTTGATGATCTTGCCGCGCTGGCGCGTGACCATATGCGGAATCACCGCGCGGGCGCAGTAGAACTGGCTCGACAGGTTAACGTCGATGCCGGTGCGCCAGTCCTGGTCGGTAATCTGCTCGAGGCGCTTGCCGAAGGAGTCCTCGTCGATGCCGGCGTTGTTGACTAAAATGTCGATCTGGCCGAACTCGGCGAGCGCCGCGGCGGCCATCGCGTTGACCTGCTCGGAACGCGCGACGTCGGTCGGCTGCACCAGGCAACGGCGGCCGAGCGCGCGCACCTCGGCGGCGGTCGCTTCGAGCTGGGCGAGCGTGCGCGCGGCGACGACGATATCCGCGCCGCAGCTCGCGAAGCGGAGCGCCATTGCACGCCCCAGGCCGCGTCCGCCGCCGGTGACAATCGCGACTTTGTCTTTCAGACTGAAACTTTCGAGGATCATCCACTCTCTCCAGCCGGGGCGCCGGTGGCCATCATCAAGTGTCCGAGATGCCGCTCCATGCTAATTAATTAGCGGCTGGTATGGAATCTTGGTCCGCCGAGCGGCGCCTGCATCTTCTCTTCGTCTCGAGTGTCCTGCTCAAGGCGCTCAACGGCGTGGTCGAACTCGTCCTCGGCGGCGCGCTCGTCTTCAATGCGACCGCGCTGCGGCTGATGCAGGCGGCGGTGCGCAATGAGCTAATCGAGGACCCGACTGACTTTTTTGCGACTTCCCTCCGGCATTTCGCCTACCCGATTTTGGCGCAACGGCAATCTTTTGCCTCGATCTATCTCTTGAGCCATGGCGCGATCAAATTGCTTTTGGCTGCGGGCCTGCTGCGAAATCGATTGTGGGCGTACCCGGCTGCGATCATCGTGTTCATATTGTTTATCATCTATCAGGCATATCGGATTTCGTTCACGCACTCATCATTGCTGACGGCGATCACCGGATTTGACCTGCTGGTGATTGCGCTGACATGGCACGAGTATCGAGTTATCAAGAGTAAGGTGGAATGTGATCGAAGGCGCACGGCGATTGGTTGAGTTTGAGCGGGACGGCGACTCGGTTTACGGGCCGCGTGCCGGCGGCGTATAGTTTTCGCGAGGCACCGAAGCGTCATGGCCATCAAAATCGAGATGTTCTCGGATTTCATCTGCCCGTTCTGCTACGTCGGTTTCGCGACGATTCGCAGGCTCAAGCCTGAATTCGATCTTGATATCGGCTGGCGCGGCTTTCAGATTCATCCAGACTGGCCCGCCGAGGGGATGCCCGCCGCCGAATTCCGCCGTGAGCTCAGCTCCGAGGCGCGGCGCGCGATCTGGGCGCGCATCGGGCAGATGGCCGAGGCCGCCGGGATTGCGATGCGACCGCCTGAAATCCTGACCAACTCGCGGCTCGCACTCGAAGCCGCGGAATTCGCGATCGAGCTCGAGGTGGGCGAGGCCTTTGAGGAGCGGGTCTATCGCGCCTATTTCAATGAGGGACTCAATATCGGACGCCAGGGAGTGCTGGCGGAGCTCGGCGCCGAGGTCGGAATCGAGCCGCAGGCGTTGAACGTCGCGCTTGAATCGAACCGTTACAGCCTGCGGCTCAAGAACACTGCGATGGCCGCGCACCAGCGCAGCGTGGACGGCGTGCCGACCTTCTTCATCGGCGAGTATCCGCTGGTCGGCGCGCAGAGCGAGGATGTAATGCGGCAAATCCTCGGCCGCTACATCGGAAAACTCGCCGCGGCAAAATAGCCGGCATGGCGATCGCGTTGGACTTGCGCGGGCTCAAATGTCCGCTCAACTGGGCGCACGCGAAAGTGCGCCTCGAGCGCATGACGCCAGGCGAGGTGCTCGAACTGCTGATCGACGATCCGCGCGGCGTCCGCGATATCCCGCGCGCGGCCGAAGCCGAGGGCTATGCCGTGGTCGAAGTCGCGCCGAGCGCCGCAGCGTGGCGGCTTAGAATCGAGAAATAGTCATCGCGCGCGGCGTCGAACCGGTCGCGGGCCGATCGAGTCAGAAAGGAATCCGATGCTGACGCCCGAACAGAAAAAAAAACTCTTCGACCTCTACGCCCGCCAACACGTTGCCGTGCTGATTACGCAAGGCGATCAATGGACGACCGGCACGATGCAGGCGTTCGCTGAGACCGAGGCGCTCGACTTCATCTTCATCATGGTCGCCAGCGCCGAAAAGTATGCAAACGCGCGCACCCGGCCCAACGTCACGGTCATGGTCGACACCCGCGACCAAGGCAAGGTCGAGACTTTCGAAATTACGCGCGCGTCAGTGCAGGGCGTCGCCAATGAAGTCGCGCGCGACAGCCCGCAGTGGGAAAGGCTCAAAGCGGTGTTTCTCAGAAAGAATCCGTTCGAGGCGCCTTTTTTTGATAACGACAGCCTGCGGATGATGCGGATTGCCCCCAAGCGCGTCTCCTACGCCAGCGGCCTCAGCGACGCCTTCAAAGCCGAGTTCGATTGACGCTAGCGGAGCGCGGTTGCCGCGCGAAGCGAGCAGGCGAGTCTGCGAGCTGCGTCAAGATTCCTAGTCAGCGGAACCCGCCGGCAGCTCCCGTCGATTGGCTGAAAATACCCGGCACGCGCATTGCGATTCGCCAGGGTTCGCGCCCATCGAATCAGGGTGCGCGTGGCGGAGTCCGCATGGATGCTCAAGCGACTGGCAGCGCATTGCCGAATTTAGAGGCATCCGCGCGTCTGCCGGAACCGCCGATGAACGAGATGTTCGAGGCCGGCGGCCGTCCGCGCCCGGAGTGCGCGCGAGTGGCGAACTACCTGCTGACGCTCGAGGCGCCGCGGCTGGCGGAACTCGGCGATCGCGCCCATCAGATGTTCCAGCAGATGGGCGTCACCTTCAATCATTACGGCGACGCCAACGGCGCTGAGCGGATCTTCCCGTTCGACCCGGTCCCGCGCATCCTCGCGGCGTCAGAATGGGAGCAGATCGAGGCGGGACTGATCCAGCGCGTGCGCGCGCTCAACGCGTTTCTCGCCGACGTCTATGGCGAGGCCGCGATTTTGCGTGACGGCATTGTGCCGCGCGACCTCGTAGTCGGCTCGCCGCAGTTCCGGCACGCGGCCGCGGGTCTGCAGCCGCGTGATCGGCCGTTCGTCACCGTCGCCGGTATCGATCTGGTGCGCGACGCCGGCGGCCGCTTCCTGGTGCTCGAGGACAATCTGCGCACGCCGTCGGGCGTTTCGTATGTCCTGCAGAATCGCGTGATTATGCTGCGGCTCCTGCCTGAGCTGCTGCGCGCGGTGCGCGTCCGCAGCGTCGAGCAGTACCCGGCAGACCTGCTCGCGTGCTTGTGCGATCTTGCGCCGGCGGGCATCGCCGATCCGGTCGTCGCCGTCCTGACCCCGGGCCCGTATAATTCCGCATTTTTCGAGCATCTTCTGCTCGCGCAGCAGATGGGCGTCGAGCTGGTCGAGGGCCGCGACCTCGTCTGCGTCGCCCATCAACTCTTCATGAAGACGGTTTACGGGCTGCGCCGCGTGCACGTGCTCTATCGGCGCATTGACGACGACTATCTCGACCCGGTGGTCTTCCGCGCCGATTCCCTGCTGGGAGTGGCCGGCCTGACCGCAGCGATTCGCGCCGGCAGCGTCGCCGTCGCCAACGCGATCGGGACCGGCGTCGCCGACGACAAGGCGGTCTTCGCCTATACCCCGGCGATGATTCGCTACTACCTCGGCGAGCAACCGCTCCTGCCGATCGTCGAGACGCACTTGCTGCGCGATCCGGAGCCGCGCGAGCATGTGCTGCGTAACCTCGAGCGTTTCGTCATCAAACCGACCGGCGCCTCGGGCGGCTACGGCGTCGTTATCGGCCCGCAGGCGAGCGAGCTCGAATTGGCGGCCGTGCGCGAGCGCATCATGCGCGATCCCGCAGCCTACATCGCGCAGCCGATGATCCAGCTCTCGGTCCATCCGACCCTCGCCAGCGACGGCGGCGGGCCGCCACAGCTTGAACCGCGCCACGTCGATCTGCGGCCGTTCGTCCTGATGGGCGCGAAGCCGCGGGTTCTCGCCGGCGGCCTGACGCGGGTCGCGCTTCGGGCCGGCTCGCTCATCGTCAACTCCTCCCAGGGCGGCGGCAGCAAGGACACCTGGGTGCTGGAAGCGGGATGCTCCGCCGGGTAGCCGATCAGCTCTTCTGGGCGGCGCGCTATCTTGAGCGCGCCCAATGGCGGGCGCGCCTGGTCGATGTAAATTACAATCTGTTGCTCGAGGTGCCGCCGCGCGACAGCCATCCCTGGGAGCCGCTGCTGGCGATTACCGGCGAGGCCGAAGGCTTTGGCGCTCATCACAACCGCGCCGACGAGCGCACCATCGTCAACTTCTTCGCGCTCGACCCGGCGAATCCCGCGTCGATCCGCAGTTGTCTCGAGGCCGCGCGCACCAACCTGCGTTCCATCCGCCATCAGATCTCTTCGGAGCTCTGGCTCGAGGTCAATCGGCTCCATCTCGACGCGGCGAGCTGGCCCGCCGATGCGCTCGCGCTCCCGGGGCTCGCGGGTTTTTTTGCCGCCCTGCGCGAGCGCTTCTACACGATCAGCGGGGTTGTGCGGAACTCGATGACGCGCGACCTCGCCTATGATTTCTTCGAAACCGGCACGATGCTCGAGTGCGCGGACAACGTCGCCCGCCTGCTCGACGTCAAGTATCACTACCTGTTGCCGCGGCTCGAAGACGTCGGCGGCGCCGCCGACATCCGCCAGTGGGCGGCGCTCTTGCGCAGCGCCTCGTCGCTCGAAGCCTTCCGCCGCTTGTACGGCAACGCGCTGCGGGTCGATCGGGTCGTCGCGCTGTTGCTGTTCAACGGCGCGATTCCGCGCTCGGCGCGCTTTTGCGCCGACCGCATCGCCGCCGCGCTGGCGCGGATCGCCGCGCGCGGCGCTGACGCCGGCGCGCCGCAACTCGGGCAGGAGCGGCTAATCCAGTGGTTGACTGAGAGTTCCCCGCACGCCGCGATCGCCGCCGGCTTGCACGAATTCCTGCTCGGCTTCCAGCGTGAATGCGCGGCCCTTGCTACCCGGATCGCCGCCGCCTATATGCCTCAAGACTAGGGCAGTGCCGCATGCGCTTTCAGATCAGGCATCAGACGAGCTTTGAATACGAGCGCCCGGCCTTCGATTCGCATAACGAAATTCGCCTGCACCCGTGGGACCGCGAATCTCAGCGTTGCCTCCGCTTCGAGCTCCAGACCACGCCGCCCGCCGCAATCGTCGCCTACGACGATTTTTTCGGCAATCACGGGCATTCCATTTCTCTCAGCGACCCCCATCACGCGCTGACGATCGTCACGCGCTCGGCGGTCGAGATTATCGCGGCGCCCGCGCCCGCCTATCCCGATGTCCCGTTTGCGCGCTTCCTCTCCGACGACGCCCTCCACACTCTCAGCTTTTGTGAATTCCTCGCGCCGAGCCACTTCATCCCCTTCAGCGAGCGCCTGCGCAAATTTTTCTGGATGGGCGCGCGGCCGCGCGGCATGGAGGACGTCGCCGAATATGTGATGCGCGTGGTGGCCTACGTCCATGACCAGTTTGAATATGAATCCTACCGTACCCACGTCCATTCGAGCGTCAATGACATTCTCAAGTCGGGCGCCGGCGTCTGCCAGGACTTCGCCCATCTGACGATTGGGATCCTGCGGCTGGCGGGAGTACCCGCGCGTTACGTCTCAGGCTATCTCGCCCCAGCGCACGAGGCCCAGGGTGGGATGCTCGGCGATCAGGCGAGCCATGCGTGGCTCGAAGCCTGGTTGCCCGGGCCGGGATGGACGGGCTTCGACCCGACCCATCGATGCCGCACCGACGAGCGCCATCTCGGGATCGCCGTGGGACGCGACTACGGCGACGTTTCGCCGATCCGCGGCGCCTACCATAGCCAGGGCTCAAACTCGATCATGCGAGTCGAGCTCAACATCGCCCGCGCCGATGAATCGACCGTCGCCGATAACGATTCTCCCTCCGACAAGCGCTGCGGCTCACAGCAGTGAGCAGCGATGCGGCCTTTGGCGCCAGCCGCGGCGGCACTCACTGAACCTTTCGCGGGCAAACTCCAGAGACAAAGTTCATGCGGCGCCGTTCAATTCGCCGCGAATGAATCCAGTTCGTTCTCCATCGGCTCTTCGCGCGTGACCTGATGGCTCGTGCCGAGTGTCAGTTTCTGCCGGCCGGCGGCCGGCTTGTCGAGGATGTATTCGTGACGGACGAACTTGTCGATCGCGAAGGGCAGCCCCTCGGCGTGCAGAAACGCGGGAGCGTCGCAGAGCTGAAAGTGCAGATGCGGCTCGCTCGAGTTTCCGGTGTTGCCAAGGTGCGCGATGACCTCGCTCGCGTGGACGCGCTGGCCGGGTTTGACCGTGATCGTCCCCGGCCGCAGATGCGCGTAGGCGGCGAAGTGGCCACCGCCCAGATCTTCGATAATGTGATTGCCCGCGATAGTCGCGTCCGTGACGGTTATCGCCAGCTTGCCGGAATTCGGGATGTTCTCCGGAATCCCGTCCTTGACCGCGACAATCGTGCCGTCGGCCACCGCATGAATTTCCCGATTGTAAGCGTGATAGCTCGCGTTGTTGTGCTCGTCACCGGTGTAGTTATGGCCGTCGGCGCCGAGCTCGACCCAATCGATCGCATAGCGCTGGCCGATGAAGGGCACGCCGTTATAAAACAAAATCGCGCGCCGATGGTCCGAGCCGTTCGACGGGCCGTTGGCCGCCAGCCAGTCGTCGCCGCGCACTGGAGGCTCGATCACGAGGGGCGCTTGCCGGCTGACCGGTAGCGACGCCACAGTGACGACGCCTGATCCGCCGTGCTCGCCAACGCCGGTGATGGTTAGCGCGCTCGCAAAACTCGCCGGCGTCGCGCTGTCTGCCGCCAAATCCGGAAAACAGAACAGGATGCCGCCCGCGCCCGGCTCGAGCACGATCGTCGATGACTGATCGGGCTTGCCGCTCGCGGGCCGGAACATCGCGGCCAGACGCTCCCCGCTATCGTGTTCCGCCCAGACGACTTTGGCGTGGCCGTCGATTCCCGCGAGCTCTGCGCCGCTGATCTTCATCGGCGTCGCGCCGAAGTTCGTCACATAGACCTCAAAGGATGAGTGACGCTGGCCGCCGCCCTCGAAAAGCTCCGCCCGCGCCGGCGCGGGATGGGCAGCCAGCCGGATGTACAGCGGATCGTTCGCCGGCGGCGTCTGCGCCACTGTTCGGATCGCCGCGGCGACGAGCAATGCAGATGAGATGATAAAAGCTCGTCGAATTAGCATCCATTCTCCTTAGCGGATTCCACGACGCACCCGCGGCTCGCTGTGGAAACGCGCGCGCGAGACTGACACGTTCACCGCGAACTTGTCTATCGGCCTGCAATGCCACGTTCGCCGCGAACTTGTCTAATCGGGCAAGGTTTCGGATACTGTCATCTGATGGATCGCGCTAACGACAAGATTTTTCCGTGGCGGCCGGCGATCCTGGGGCCGCTGACTTTCGCGCTGTTTCTGCTCGCGCTCTATTTTTACAACAACCTCCACCCTGAACTCGGTCTGCTGCTGCTCGGGCTGACCTTTACCGTGCCGATGGGCTGGATCATCCTCGCAGCACGCACCGCGGATTATAACGATTCCCCGATTCGCGCCTTTGTCCCGCGCTTCGCCTTATGGCTGGTGTTCGGCTCGCTGATAGTCGGCGCGATGCACTGGAATGTTGATCGACGAATTACGCGGATGGAGGTTGCGTTCGCCGCGCTCTACATCGTGGCCGCGTACTGTGCGGTGCGCGCCGTGGCCGCGCGCCCGAAACGGCCGCAACTGACTGCGCTGAGCGGCGGCAATCTCGAACATCGCCAGCGCCGCCGCAAATTCCCCGATGGAGGCAAAGATCATGGCCGAAAAGCCAAAGCCTGAACCGGTCTCGATGTACTTCGATCCGCTCGATGCGGCGCTGGTGCGCTCGAACGATCAGGACTGGATCCAAACCAGAGATGGCAACCAGTTCAGGGTCTTACGCGTCAGCAAGGAGACCGGCGCCTGGAGCGCCCTCATCAAGGCGCCGGCCGGGCAGGTCAATGCTTCACACACTCATCTGGGACCGGCGGATTTTTTCGTGCTCTCCGGCCAGATTGACTATCGCGGCGGCTCGGCGAAGGCCGGCGACTATATCTATGAGCCGGCGGGCGCCGTCCACGACGCTACCAGCCATCCGGTCGAGACGGTCTACCTCGCGAACGTCTTCGGCCCGGTGGCCATCCACGGCAAGGACGGCACAATCGCCGGCATCCTCGACTGGCGCGCGGTCAAGGCGATGGTCGAGAACGCCGAGAAGAAGAAATCTGCGCGCTGACCACAGGGGGCGGCCGAGTCCGCGAGGCGCGGCCAAAGTCCGTCGGCGGCCGAGTCCGCCAGGCGCGGCCAAAGTCCGTCGGCGGCCGAGGCCAGAGCGGCCCAATCACGCCGATGACGCAGTTTTGATGACGCAGTTTCTGAACTTGATCGCGACTCTCAGCGCAGCGTTTTTTGCCGGCGGAGCGACGTATGTCTCGCTCGCCGAGCATCCGGCACGACTCGCCGATCCCGCGATCGCGCTGCGCCAGTTTCAGCTCTCCTATCCGCGGGCGGCGCGCTGGCAGGCCTCGATGGCGGCGCTGTGCTTGCTCACGGCGGTGGTCGCGACGTGGCTGGGCGCCGGATGGTGGTGCGCCATCGGCGGGCTTGCAGTTGGCGCCGTCATCCCGTTCACGCTGATCGTGATGAAGCCGCTTAACCACCGGCTGCTCGACCAGACAATTCCGCTGACCACCGCCGAGGCCGCGGCCTTGCTGCGACGCTGGGGCCAGCTGCATTGGGTCCGTAGCCTGCTAGGCGCACTCGGGCTGCTCATCCTATTGGCGAGCAACGGCGTACGCTGATCATCCCGCGGTTGGGCGAAAAAAACCGGCTGCTGAATTCCAGCAGCCGGCGTAAATGTCAGCCTTTCAGATTGATGCGGAGATTATTCGGGCTGGATCTGCCAGAGGCTGCGCGCGGTCGAATACGAGCCTTCGACCAGTTTGCGCGTAATCGCGACCTGCGCCTCGAAGATCGGCGCGAACGGCGTATCTTTCGCCCACGCAGTCGCTTTCTCCTGCAGCTCGATCGCCTGGTTGGCCAGCTTCTCGCCGGTCTCGAGGTACCAGGTGGCCACCTTCTTCA
>JBOHWF010000196.1:0-7044 GCA_050736455.1 Binataceae bacterium (SeqCode)
CCGCAGGCGCCGCCTCGCCATACGTCCGCCGCCGAAGACGACCCGGTCGATCACGACGAGTTCACGCGCAAACTCGAAACCGTCTCCGCCGATCCGGGCGTTTATCTCCTCAAAGACCGCAATGGCAAGGTGCTGTACGTCGGCAAGGCCAAGTCGCTGCGCTCGCGCGTCCGTTCGTACTTCCGCGACGGCGGCGACGGACGCTTTCAAGTGCGCTTTTTGATGCGGCGGGTGCATGACTTCGACACGCTCGTGGCGCGCAGCGAAAAGGAAGCGCTGATCCTCGAAAACAACCTGATCAAGCAGTACAAGCCGCGCTACAACATCCGGCTCAAGGACGACAAGTCCTATCTCAGCGCGAAGGTTACTAATCATGCGTGGCCGCGCATTACCGTCACGCGCCGGATAGTTAAGGACGGCGGCCGTTACCTCGGACCGTTCGGATCGGCCGACGGGCTGCGCGAGACCATCGACGTTATTCGCAAGGTCTTTCCGCTGCGCACCTGCTCCGACGGGGTCTTCCGCAATCGCGCGCGGCCCTGTATCGAGTATCAGATCAAGCGCTGCATGGGGCCGTGCTGCCTGCCCGTCGATCGCGAGGAGTACGCGCGTCATCTGCACGCCGCCGAGATGCTGCTCGAGGGCAAGAATCTCGAGTTGCTCAAGGAGATGCGCGAGCGGATGCGGACGCACGCCGATCAGCTCGAATTCGAGGAGGCGGCGCGCATCCGTGATCGCGTGCGGGCGATCGAAAAGACCGTCGAGCGCCAGACCGTGCTCCATCATTGGGGCGGCGATCAGGATGTCTTCGGACTTTATCGTCAGGGCGGCTTTATCGAGGCGATCGTCCTGATGGTGCGCAATGGCAAGCTGACCAGCACCCGCAGTTGGAGTTTTCAGGATCTCGAATTTCCCGAGGAGGAAATCCTCGCCGATCTGCTGACCCAGTTCTACGCCGGCGCGCGCTTTATCCCCGACGAGGTCATCCTGCCGGTCGCGCTCGACGACGCCGCGGTGCGCGCCGAGCTGCTCTCCGAGCGGCGCGGCCGTAAGGTCGAAGTTTTCGTGCCGCAGCGCGGCGACAAGATGCGGCTGCTCGAGATGGCGATGCAGAATGCGCGCCAGAGCTTTGCCTCGCGCCGCGAAAACGAGAATACCCGCGAGAAGATGCTCGAAGAGCTGCGCGCCAAGCTCCATCTGCGCAGCACGCCCAAGCGCATCGAGTGTTACGACATCTCGAATTTGCAGGGCTCGATGGTCGTGGGGTCGCAGGCGACCTTCGACGAGGGCGAGCCACGCAAGGAACTTTATCGCCGTTATCGGATTCGGACCGTCGTCGGGCAGGACGACTTTGCGAGCCTCTACGAGGTGCTGGGACGCCGGCTGCGGCGCGCCCTCGAGGAGAATGAGTTTCCCGATTTATGGGTCATCGACGGCGGCAAGGGGCAACTCAACGTCGCGCTCGAAGTGCTCAAGGAACACAACCTTACAGATCAAATCGAGGTCATCTCGCTGGCCAAGCAACATGTGTTGAATGATCCACGTGAACGCGCAGTGCAGAAATCCGACGAGCGGGTATTTCTCCCGAACCGCAAGGACCCGATCGTGCTGCCGAAGAATTCCACCGCGCTGTTCCTGCTCGTGCGCATCCGCGACGAAGCCCATCGCTTCGCGATTACCTACAATCGCGAATTGCGCCGGCGGGCCCGCCTGCGCTCGGTCCTCGACGACATCGAAGGGATCGGGCCGGTGCGCCGCCGCGCCTTGCTGCGCCACTTCGGCAGCCTGCGACGGATTCGCGCGGCCTCAGTCGAACAACTCGCGCTGGTCAAGGGCGTCAACCAGGAGTTGGCCGGCGAGATTCGGCGCCATCTCGAAACCATGACCGCCTTGCTCGATCACGAGGAGACGGTTGAACGCGAGGAGGATCGGATCGCGCAGGAGTATCTCGACGCTGGCAACGGCCAGCTCGAACTCATCCCGCGCGAACCGGCGCCCGTGGTTTAATCGTTCGCTAGCGATCGGGTAGCGATCGCAGCGCGACTCGAAAGGGGGATTCGGGCCGATCGTCGCCGCATCGTCACAAACTGCTCTGGCTGCCGCGGACGCGCCGCCGCTGCTGACCGCGCTATCGCCGCTGGCCCGACTCGCGCAACGCGTTTCGCCGCTAATCTCCGAGACCCCGCCGCTCTACCTCGTGACCGCCGCGATTGTACTCGGCGACGCCGCAGGAAATCTTCAAATCTTCGCGTCCCGCTGGTTTGCCCTGATGATTGCCCTGATCGCGGCCGTCGCCTTCGTCGCGCGACGACGCGCGGCCGGGCTCGCGCTTGCGCTGGTCGCGATCGCCGCGGCCGCCACGATCGCGGTCCGGCCAGTGCTCGAGCCGCCGACCGGACCCCTGACTCTCAGCCAATTCGCTGACGACACTACGATTACGGTCGAAGGTTACTTGCGCCGGACGCCCGAGCGTGTCGAGAGTGAACGCCTCCTGCAGCGTCTCGATCTTCGCGTCGAGCGCGCCGCCGGTGATTCGCTTTCGCTCGCGGCGTCGTCAGGAACGATCCGGATTACGGCGCCGGACGACACGGTTTTCCACGTCGGTGACGAGCTGCGTGTGACCTCGCGCATCCGCTTTCCGCGCAATGACGGGAATCCGGGCGAGTTCGACTACCGCGGATGGCTGCTGCGGCAAGGGCTCGCCGCCACGATGTTCGCCGAGCCGCGAAGGCGCGATCCCGAGCCGATCAAGTTCATTGGCCATCGGCGCATGCCCGTTGCCGCGGTGATCGAAGCGATCCGCGAGCATATTGGCGGATTCATCGACGCCAACCTCGGTTACCCGGAAAACGTCGAGATGCGCGCGCTGATCATCGGCGACCGCGGCGGAATCGGCGAGGATTTGCGCCAGCGCTTCGCGCTCACCGGCATGGCCCATCTGTTGGTGATCTCCGGCCTTCATCTGGGCTTTGTCGCGACTGCGGCTTTTTTCCTGGCGCGGCTGCTGATGGGGTTTTTCCCGCTTGTGATGGCGCGCGGCTACGCCAACAAAATCGCCGCGGCCGCGGCCGCGATCGTGGTCTGCGCGTATGCCGCGATCGCCGGCCATCACGTCTCGACGATTCGCGCGCTGGTCATGGTGCTGAGCTATGCCTTCGCGATTATGCTCGACCGCTCGCGCGAGCTGGTTTCGAGCCTTGCGCTGGCGGCGCTGATCATCTGCCTCGCCCTTCCCGCCTCGACCGCGGATATCGGCTTCCAGCTTTCGTTCGCGTCGGTGTTCGTGATCCTGCTCGGGATGCGGCGTTTCACGGCGTGGTGGCGCTGGCGTTACATGAATCCGCTCGCGCCGCACCGCGACCGTTCGCGGCTGAACCTGGCGAGCGAGATCGTCGCGGGTTACCTCGCGGTGTCGTTCTGGGCGCTACTCGGGACGGCGCCGCTGACCGCGTTCCACTTCAACCAATTTTCCCTGGTCGGACTCGTCGCCAATGCGGTCGTGGTGCCGATTATGGGCTTCGGCGGCGTGGTCTGTGGCCTGCTCGCCGCCGCTTTGAGCTTCATCTCGACGCCCCCGGCGCGCGAGCTGCTCTGGGTTGCCGGCAGACTCGCGGCAGCCGGGACCTGGCTCGCGGGATGGTTCGAAGCGTGGCCGCTGGCCTGGTCCCGGATTTTCACCCCGACCCCGCTCGAATTGACGATTGCCTACGGATTCGTCCTGCTGTGGTTGACTGCGCCGCTCAAAGGCGCCGAAGTGCTTCGTCAATTGCGCCAGCGACACCCGGCCCCGACTCGCACGAGCCTCTCAGAGCCGTCGCGATGGCGCATCGTGGTAGCCGCGACCCTCTGCGTCGCGCTGTTTATCGACGCGGGTTGGTGGATTGATCAGCGCTACTTCAATCGTGATTTGCGCGTGACCTTTCTCTCGGTGGGGGAGGGCGACGCCGCGGTGGTGCGGTTTCCGGGAGCGCGCGTGATGCTGATCGACGGCGGCGGCGCGTTCCACAGCACCTTCGATCCCGGCGAGCGCATCGTCGCGCCATTTCTCTGGTCGCAAAAGATCATGCATGTGGATTACGTCGCGCTGAGTCATCCCGACCGCGATCATTTCGGCGGGCTGATTTTCATCGCACGCAATTTTTCGCCCACGCACTTCTGGACGAGCGGGATCGACAGTTTCGACGACAGCTACGCCGAGCTGCGCGACGCGATGAAACAGGCGGGCGCCCTCGGGCGCCTCTGCAACTCGGCGTCGGCGCCAATCGCGATCGGCGGCGCGGGCGTGCGCTGTCTCGGGCCGCTCGCCAATGTCACAGAGCTGAAAAAAAACGATGCGTCGATGGTGCTGCGCTTGAGTTACGGCTCCGCGACGCTGCTTTTTCCGGGCGACCTCGAGAGCAAGGGCGAGCATGAATTGATTGCCTCAGGCGCCGACTTGCGCGCGACGATTTTAAAGACGCCGCATCACGGCAGCCGCACCTCGTCCAGCGCAGCATGGCTCGCCGCGGTCCATCCCGAGCTCGCGGTGATCTCGCTCGGCTATCACAATCGCTTTCATTTTCCCGCGAGCGAGGTGCTCGCACGCTATCGCGCGGCGGATGTCACGGTGCTGCGAACCGATGAGGATGGCGCGATCAGCATAGACGCTGGGGCGTCGGCGCTGCGCGTGTCGAGCTTTCGCCGCGGTGATCAGCCGCTGCCCTCAGCTCATCGCGTGTCGCGGTAGTGGCGTTTCAGCCGGACAGGCGAGACGCCCAGCAGGAAGAGCGACTTGATGATCCACATCCTTAGGACTGTGCGCAAGAATCCGTGCGTCTGCCATCGCCGCGCCGACGCGATCACTTCGGCGTGGAGGCAGGCGAAGCGCCCAACGCGCCGCACGCGTCGGACGAAATCGACGTCCTCGCAGATTTCGATGTCGCGGTAGCCGCCGAGCTGCTCGAAGAGTTCGCGTCGAACGAAAATCGCCTGATCTCCCGTCGCACTGCGCATGATTCGCGAGCGCCAACTGATCAGCACGCCGAGAAGCCGATAAGCGGGCGACGTTACGTCCAGCCGGAGGTCGAAACGTCCACCAACGATCATCGGATCGCAGAGTGCCGCGTCGATCTGGTCGGCAAAATCTGCCGGCACGAGCGTATCCGCGTGAACAAACGCCAGCGCGTCACCGTGCGCCGCAACGGCGCCGGCGTTCATCTGCCGGGCGCGCCCGCACGCCGCCACGATGACCGCGTCGGCGAGCGTCCGCGCGATGGCGACGCTGGCGTCGTTACTGCCGCCGTCGGCGGCAATGATCTGAGCTTGCGGCGCACCCTTGCGAATCGCGCGCAACGTTGAAGCGATCGCGCGCTCCTCGTTGAGCATCGGCACGACCACCGCGAGCTTCACGTGCGCGGGTTGATTAGCGTCGCTGGTGATGCTGGCCGCGGAAAATCCTTGATCAGCACCTTGCGGCCGTGCACTTCGATCCGCCCTTCCTGATAAAGCCGCAGCGCATACGGATAGATGCGATGCTCCTCGGCGCGGATGCGCTGAGCGAGGCTCGCTTCGTTGTCGTCGGGAAAAACCGGCACCACCGCCTGGATGATGATCGGGCCGTCGTCCACGCCCTCGGTCACGAAGAAGACCGTGCAGCCGGTGAAGCGCACGCCGTACTCAAGCGCCGCATTCTGCGCGTTGACGCCCGGAAAAGCCGGGCAGAGCGCCGGGTGAATGTTCATGATGCGATTGGGGAAGGCGCGCACCATCACCGGCGAGAGAAGGCGCATGAAGCCGGCGCAGGCGACGAGTTCGACCGCGTGCGCATTCAGGATCGCGGCAAGGGCGTGGTCGAAATCCTCGCGCGACTTGAAGCCGCGATGGTCGAGAACCTCGGTGGCGATGCCGTGGCGGCGCGCGCGTTCGAGTCCGCGCGCGGCGGCCTTGTTCGAGACGACGACGCGAATCTCAGCGTGGAGTTCGGCGCGAGTGATCGCGTCGATTATCGCCTGCAGATTGGTGCCCTCGCCGGAAATCAGGACGCCGAGCTTGAGTGCTGGGCGAGCGGCGCTCATACGAAGGTCACCCCGCGTCGGCCGCGGCGCAGCGTGCCGATGATACTCGCGGGTTGGCGCCGGCGCTTGAGGCAGGCGAGCGTGGCGTCGGCGTCGCGCGCGGCAACGATCGCGATCATGCCGACGCCGTTGTTGAAGGTGCTATCCATCTCGGCTTGATCGATGCGCCCGAGGCGCTGGATCAGGCCGAAAATCGGCGGAATTTCCCAGGCGCCCCGGCGAATCTCGGCGTGCAGCCCAGGCGGCATAATTCGCGGCAGATTCTCCGGAATGCCGCCGCCGGTGATGTTGGCCAGGCCCCTGATCGCGAATTGCTCGAAGAGTTTTGCAGCAATGCGCGCGTAAATGATGGTTGGCCGGAGCAATTCCTCGGCGAGCGTGCAGCCAAGCTCCGCGACCCGGCCGGCAAGGCGCAGTTTGCTGCGCTCGAGCAGAACCTTGCGCGCGAGCGAGAAGCCGTTGGAATGCAGCCCGTTCGAGGCGAGGCCGATGATGACATCGCCTGCGCGCATCGCCGCGGGCCGCGGAATGTTACCGCGCTCGGCGACTCCGACCGCGAAGCCGGCGAGGTCATACTCGCCCTTCCTATAGATGCCGGGCATTTGTGCGGTCTCGCCGCCAACCAGACTCGCGCCCGCCAGCGCGCATCCGCGCGCGATCCCCTCGACGATCGCTGTTGCCACGCGGGCGTCGAGCTTGCCGCAGCCGATGTAATCGAGAAAAAACTGCGGCCGCGCGTTGTGGCAGATGATGTCATTGACGCACATCGCGACCAGGTCGATGCCGACGGTGTCGTGGCGGCCGGTCGCGAACGCGATCTTGAGCTTGGTCCCGACGCCGTCGGCGCCGGCGACGAGCACCGGCGCGCGGAGTTTCATGGCGCCGTTGAGTCCGACGATCGCACCGCAGCCGCCGACGCCCCCGAGCACGGGCGCGCCGAGCGTCGGGCGCGCCAACGGGCGAAACCGCGCAACCAGCCGCTGCTTCAACT
>JBOHWF010000197.1:0-7060 GCA_050736455.1 Binataceae bacterium (SeqCode)
GCTTGCGCCTGCTCGTTCAAAAAATAATCGACCAGCAGTTCGGCCGACTCGATTACCGAATTGAAGGCCTGCGCCCCGCGTTCGCGCACGAGCGTGTCCGGATCGTAGCCGGAGGGCACGAAGGCGCCGCGGCCAAGTAGTCCAGCCTGGAGAAAAACCTCGAGCGCGCGCATCGAGGCCTTGCGCCCGGCCGCGTCGCCGTCGAAGCAGGCGATCAGGTTGCGCGTGTAACGCGCGAGCAGCCGCAATTGCTCGGCCGTCAACGCGGTGCCGAGGCTTGCAACCGTCTCCTTGAACCCGGCCTGCCACAGCGCGATCAGGTCGAGGTTGCCTTCGACAATGATCGCGCGGTCAGCCTTGACGATCGCCTGGCGCGCCTCGTACAGCCCGTAAACCATTCGCGCTTTCGAATACAACGGCGACTCGGGCGAATTGATGTACTTCGGGAGGCGGTCGTCCAGGACCCGCCCGCCGAACGCGAGGGCCCGTCCCTGCGCGTCGCGAATCGGGAACATCAGCCGCGCGCGGAACATGTCGTAGAGCGCGCCGCGTTCGTCGCGCTTGATCAGACCCAGCTTGAGGGCGGCCGCGCTCAGCCCGCGCTTGTCGAGCGTGACGGCCAGATTGGCCGGGCGGTGGGGCGCGAAACCAAGCATAAAAGCCTGCGCGGTCTCAACCGTGATCCCGCGCGACTTCACATATTCGCGGGCTGGCGCGCCGTCGGGCGTCTTCCAGAGCACGTGCACGTAAAATTCCGCCGCGGTCTGGTTGGCGCTAAACAAGGCGTCGCGTTCGCCCACCGCGGGGCTGCCCGCGTGGGACTCGGGCGGCGGCAGCGCGACGCCAAATCGCCGCGCCAGCGATTGCAGGGCCTCGGGAAAGGTCAGCGCCTCGACCCGCATCACGAAGTCGAAAACCGTGCCGCCCGCGCCGCAGCCAAAGCAGTGGAAGAATCCGCGCTCGGCGCTAACGCTGAAGGAGGGGGTCTTTTCGTTGTGGAAGGGGCACAAGCCGACGAGGTTGCGGCCCGCCCGCCGCAGACGGACGTGGGCGCCGATCACCTCGACGAGGTCCGCGCGGGTGCGCACCTCCTCGATTTTGTCCTGGCCGTAGCGCGCCATCAGAACTCCGTCAGCGCGCGCAGCCGCGCGGGATGATTCGTCATGATGCCATCGACTCCGGCGCCGATCATTTTGCGCATCTCGAGCGGATCATCCACCGTCCACGCATAGATCGCGAGTCCATGCCGATGAGCTTGCGCGCAGAACTCCGCGCTGACCAGTTCGAAGCCGGGGTTGACGGCAGCCGCCTTGAGCTTCATCGCACGCTGGAGCGCCCGCGCGGGCCTGCTACTGGCGAGTAAGCCGACGCGGATTTGCGGCGCCAGACTGCGGAGGTGCGCCAGCGCTTCTGCGTCGAAGCTCGACACCAGAGACGATTCCTCCGCGCGCCGGTCGCGGAGCATCGCGCAAACCTGCGCCGCAACCCCCGGCGCTTTCAATTCGATATTCAGTGCGCATCGCCCGTGCGCGAGATCAAGCACTTCGCTCAAAAGCGGGATGCGCTCGGCGGCAAAGGACGCTCCGAACCACGACCCCGCGTCGAACTGCCGGATCTGGGCGAGCGTCAGCTCCGCGACCCGGCCGCGTCCAGCGGTCGTGCGATCCACGGTGTCATCGTGAATTACGACGATTGCCCCGTCGGCGGTGCGATGCACGTCGAGTTCGCACATGTCGGCGCCCGCGGCGATCGCCGCTTCGAACGCCGCCACGGTGTTCTCAGGGAAATCCGCGCTCGCGCCGCGATGCGCTATCCTCAACATCCGGTTGGCTCTCCAATCAAGACAACCATGCGCGTCGAAGCGCTGTAAACTCGCGCTGTGCTGAATCTTAACAGGCTCTTACACGCTGTTGCCGGTTGGCCTATCCTCTGCTCGGAACCGATGTCGTCGCAGGATGATCGCCTCGTGATGCGGCGGGAAAAGCCACAGGCCTACATCTCACTGATGCTGGAAACACCGGCGGCGCTGCAGGACGAGGCCGCCGGAATCCTCGCGGCCCATGGCGCGCTCGGGTGCGAAGTCCGGCAATTCGCGGCAGGACGGAGAGGCGGCCAGGCCGTGCCGGCGCGGCTCGTCGCTTATTTTGCGCGGCTAGACCCGGCGTCGCTTCGGCGACTCATAAAATTCTTGAGCGCGGCTGGAATGTTAGCGAAAGGCTCGACACCCGCGGCGACGCGTATCGAAGATCCCGGCTGGGCGACGATGTGGCAGAAGCGCTTCGAGCGTTTCCAGGTAGGCGCCCGCCTGCTCGTCGTGCCGCCGTGGGATCGCACTTGCCAGGCCGATCGCACCGCGATCGTGATTCGGCCCGGCCAGGCATTCGGCACGGGTCATCACGCCTCGACCTATGGAACACTGTCACTGGTCGAGCAGCTGCTTGATGGCGGAGATTGCGAGCGGGCGCTCGACGTTGGCACGGGCTCGGGTATCCTTGCGATCGCGATGTGCAAGCTGGGCGCGAAGCAGGTAGTTGCGATCGACCTCGATGCGATCGCGCTCGAGAACGCTCGTGAAAACGCGGAACTTAACCGGGTCGAGCGCCACCTTCGTCTGACCACTGCGCCCCTGAGGTCGATTCGCGGCCGCTTCGACCTCATCACGGCCAACATCCTGAGCTCGGTCCTGATCGAGATGGCGCCGCGACTCAAAGCGCTGCTCAGGCCGGGCGCTCACCTGGTCCTGGCCGGCATCCTCGCGCGTGAAGTTCGCTCGGTGAGGGAAGTCTATGACAAGGAACTCGGATGGCTGCGCGCACGCGCCGACGGCGCCTGGCGCGCCCTGCTTTACCAGCGATGAGTCGTCCGCCACGCTTTGCGATCACGCGCAGCATGATCGATGCGGGCGCGGTCCGACTGGCTGGTCCCGAGCTTCATCATCTGCGCGACGTGATGCGCCTGGCGGCGGGCGCGGAAGTCTCAATTCTCGATGAGGCCAACGTCGAATATGCCGGACGGATCGAGCGGTTCGAGCCGCATCACGCGATAATCACGTTGGGCGCGGCGCGGCAAGCCGTGAACGCCGGATGTGAACTGGTCCTCGCGGCCGGCTTGATCAAGGGACCGCGGATGGACTTTCTGGTCGAAAAGGCGGCGGAGCTGGGCGCGACGGAATTGACGCCGATTCTCTGCACGCGCTCGGTGGTTCGCGATCCGGGCGGGCAGCGTCTCGAGCGCTGGCGGCGGCTCGCGACCGCCGCGGCCAAGCAATCCCTCGCGCCGGGTCGGATGAAGCTCGCGCCGCCCATGACGGTGGCGGAACTCGTCCGCGCCGTGCCACACGAGACGTTTCCCGTGATATGCATAATCGATGCGCCGCCACTCGCGACGGTCCTCCGCAACGCCGCACCGCGCCGGATTCTCCTCGCTTGTGGTGCGGAAGGCGGCTTCGATCCGAGCGAGCTAGCGCTGATGCATGACGCCGGCTTTCGCGAGGCCTCGCTTGGGCCGAACCGGCTGCGCGCCGAAACCGCGGCGCTGGCCGCACTCAGCATCGCCGCCGCGACTATCCACGAACTCGCTGGGAGAAGTTAAGCGTGGCCTACAAGTTCGCCTTTGTAATGGATCCGCTGGAGACGGTGATTCCCGACAAGGACACCACTTTTGTCTTCATGCTCGAAGCGGTTGCGCGCGGCCATGAGATTTTTTTTCTCGGCTTGAAGGAGCTCTACTGCCGCGGCCATCAGGGCTTTGCGCGCGCCCGCCGCTGCGAAGTGATGCGCGCGGCGCCGCATCACCGCTTCCTCGACCAAGGCGCGGAGTACCCGCTCGAACGCTTCAACGCGATTTTCATGCGCAAGGATCCGCCGGCCGACGCCAATTATCTCTTCGCGACGATGATCCTCAGCCTCGCCGACAGCCGCCGCACCTTCGTGCTCAATCATCCGGCGGGCCTGCGCGAGGCGAACGAGAAACTCTACGCGCTCAATTTTCCAGGCGCGATCCCGCCTACTCTCGTCACTTACGAAATTGCGCGGCTCAAGCGTTTCATGGAGGAGCAGGGCGGCGAGATGATCGTCAAGCCGCTCGACGGCCACGGCGGCGAAGGGGTTTTCTACGCCGCGGCAGGCGATCGCAACCTCAACGCGATTCTCGAGAGCGTTACCCAGTTCGAGTCCCGTCCCGTCATGGCCCAGCGCTATATTCCCGAAGTCCGCAATGGCGACAAACGCCTGATCGTCCTCGACGGCCAGCCGTTGGGCGGCACGCTGCGAGTGCCGCGCGCCGACGAGCATCGGGGCAACATCCACGCCGGCGGGGTCTGCGTGAAGGCTCCGATCACCGAACGCGATCGCGAAATCTGCCGCATCCTGCGCCCGCGCCTCGAGCGCGACGGCCTTTACTTCGTCGGACTCGACATCATCGGCGATTACGTAACCGAAGTGAACGTCACCAGCCCGACCGGCGTGCAGGAAGTCGATCGTCTCGACGGCGTCAAGCTCGAAGCGCAGGTCATCGATTTCGTCGAATCGCGAGTCGCAGCCCTGGGGCAATGATCAGGTGATAACCCGATCGCTCGCGGCCTAGGCGAACTTGCGGATCAACGAAGCGTAACCCTCCAGGACCGGCCATTGCTTATCCGGCTTGTCGACCGGCGTCAGGAACACGACGCGGTTAAATCCGAGTTTCAGCAGTTGCTGAATCCGCGCTTCGAGCCCGCCAGCAGGAGCCATCTCGACGGCCGTCATCGCGGTGAGATCGAACTCGTCTTTGCGTCGCCCGAGCCGCGCAGCCTCTTTATGAATTGTTTCGATTCCGCCCGCCAAATCGACTCCCGCGTCCACGGGAATCCAGCCGTCGCAATATTCGGCGACGCGTTTGGGCGACCATTTCGACCAGGCGCCCATCAACACCGGCGGACCGCCGGCCTGGACCGGCTTGGGCCAGCACCAAATTGGATCGAAGTTCACGAATTTGCCGTGATACTCCGCGACGTCCTTGCTCCAGATTTGTTGCATCGCGAGAATCCGTTCGCGCGTGATTTTCCAGCGATCCTTGAATTCGGCTCCATGATCCGCCATTTCCTCGGCGTTCCATCCTGCCCCGATGCCGAACAAAAATCTGCCGTTCGACACCTGATCGAGGCAGGCCACCATCTTCGCCAGATTCATCGTGTTGTGCTCGGGGACGAGACAGACCGACGTTCCGACTTTGAGTTTGGTCGTGACGGCCGCCGCCGCGCTCAGCCCGATGAACGGATCAAAAAATTCTTTGTAGTACACCGGGAGTTCGCCGCCCATCGGAAACGGCGACTTGCGGCTGGTCGGAATATGCGAATGCTCGCCGAACCAGAGCGATTCGAATCCGTGCGCTTCCGCCCAGCGCGCCAGCTCCACTGGTTGAATCGTATAGTGCGTCGGAATTGCGATTAAACCAAAGTCTGCCATGGCTCATTCCTCCTAGCCGTTCATCGCGGTTTGAATTTTGGGATCGAGATCTCCTCGGTCCAATCCTCGAAGGTCACCATAACGGGCATGCCGATCGCGACTTGCTGCGGCGCGCAGCCAACGATGTTCGTCATCATCGTTGGACCCTCGTCGAGCGTCACCAGCGCGACGACGTAGGGAACGTCGTCGGCGAAGGCCGGCGAGACCGGACGCCGCACGATCGTGAAGGTCGTCACTTTTGCGCGGCCAGAAGCGCGCACCCATTCAATCTGATCGCTGAAGCATTTCGAACAGTAGAGGCGCGGATAGAACTGATGCTGTCCGCACGCCGCGCATCGCTGGATCAGCAACTCGTGGCGCTTGCAGCCCTCCCAGTACGGCGCCGTCTCGAGGGTCACGGCAGGCAGCGGTTTGGCTGCGGGCGCCGCCATCAGATTTGCTCCGCGCCGAAGATCCCGGTGCAATGGGTCGAGAGGATTCCGCCCTGGGCGTGGACCAGCGCGATTTTCGCGTTGGCAACCTGGCGCGGGCCGCATTCGCCGCGCAACTGCCGCACCGCCTCGGTCACCGAGAAGATCGATCCCGGATGTCCCGGATGGCAGTGCGAGAGCAGCCCGCCGTGCGTGTTGACCGGAATCTCGCCGCCGAGTTCGATTCGGCCGCCTTCGACAAAGCGCCCGCCCTCGCCCTTCGGGCAGAAGCCGAGATCCTCGAGTTCGATAATCACGACCGGCGTGAAGCAGTCGTAGAGCTCCGCAACGTCGATATCCTTCGGCCGCAGCCCGGCCATCGCATAAGCACGCTCGCCCGCATCCTTCGCGGCCGACGCAACGAAGCTGTGCGCCTGACTGATATGTTCGTGCGAGTGGCCCTCGCCGATGCCGAGCAGATAAACCGGTTTTCGCTTGAAGTCGCGCGCCCGCTCCGCCGAAGTCATGATGATCGCGCCGCCGCCGTCGCTGACCAGCGAGCAGTCGAGCAGATGGAGCGGGTCGGCGATCAGCCGCGACTTCAATACATCGTCGATTGTAATCGGATCGCGCATCTGCGCCGCCGGATTCATCGAGGCGTGCTTGCGGCACGCGACCGCGACCGCGGCGCGCTGCTCGTCGGTCGTCCCGTAAGCGTGCTGATGGGCTCGCGCGACCAGCGCGTAAAAGGCCGGAATCGGCGCGCCATACGGGCGCTCGAATTGCGGATGGCCCGCACTGGCCATCGCCTCGATCGCCTTGGCCCGCGAGAGTCCGGTGACCTGGCTGTCTGCCATCGTGATCAAAACCGTGTGGCACATACCGGTCAGGATCGCCGAGGCGGCGTGATGCATCATCGCGAGCGTCGTGCCGCCGCCCGAGGGCGCGGTGAGGCAGTAGCGCGGGAAAATCTGCATGTACTCGGCGATCATCTCGGCGTGATACAGGTAGGGCTCGACGAAGGAGACGCAGGTGATCAGGCCGTCAACCTGGTCCTTGCTCAGCCCGGCATCGTCGAGCGCGCGATGCGCGGCCTGCACGTAAAGCTGCGTCGCGCTCATCCCGCGCACCACGCCAACCGCGGTATCGCCGACCCCAACGATCGCGACTTTGTTCTTCAGCGATTCCGTGGGCGCCATTCGATCC
>JBOHWF010000198.1:0-8702 GCA_050736455.1 Binataceae bacterium (SeqCode)
TTCTTCCGGCGCATCAGGCGGGGGCGGGGGCGGCGTCGTCCTGATGGCGACGGTGGCTTACCTGGCGAACACCGGGGCGATCCTGGTTAGCGGCGGTGCGGGCGGCGCTGGCTCGTCCGGCGCCGGCGGTGGTGGCAGGGGTGGCGCCGGCTGGTTCAAGCAGTTCATCCTCGTGGGTACGACGCCCTCTCCAACCCCGACACTCACACCGGCTCCGACCCCGACACCGACGCGGGTTCCGACGCCGACACCGACGCGGCTTCCGACGCCAACGCCTTCGCGGATCCCAACCCCAACGCCGACCACGACTCCTACGCCGACGACGATCTTGACGGCTGCGCCCTCCGCGCTGAATTTCCGTGACATCGCAGCGACCGCGTCGAGCAAGGTCAAGAAGCTGAGGCTGGATAACAAGGGTACGACTGGAGCGGTGATCGGCGTGGTGACGGCGCCCGCCTCGTTTAGGCTCTTCAGCGACACTTGCTCGAACGTCAGAGTCGAGCCAAAACACCACTGCACGGTGGAGTTCATGTTCGCGCCGGCGACACCCGGCAGCGTTAGCGAGGCCCTGCTGATCCCCTTCAACGGGACCGCTCCAACCGCGACGCTCACGGGTAACGGCGTCGCGGTGACCCTATCCGCGCCGAAATCAGCGACTCTGCCCTCGACTGCGGCAGGCTCTATCGGAAAGTCGAAAAAGATCACGCTGCACAACAAGAGCGCCGCGACCGTCCAGCTCGGCGCGGCCAGCCTCAGCGCCAACTTCCAGGTCGCCGCGGACGCCTGCGCTAACGCGACGCTCGCGCCCAAAGCAAAATGCGCAGTGACACTGGAATTTGCACCGGCCGCCGGAGCCAGCGGCAAGCTCACCGGCGCGCTCAGCTACGGCTTCAGCTATGGTGCAAACAGCGGCAGCATCTCGATCTCGCTCAAAGGCAAAGTCAAATCATAGCCAGCACGGTCCGCCGTCGATCCGGCGCGCTGATTTCATCCTAACGCCACATTCTCTCGCTTAGGCAAGGAAATTCCGGTAACCTTCGAGGCGCCTGCGATGAACGGTCCGTGCGCGCGCGCGGCGGTCTTTCGTCGTAAGCGGAACCAAAGCGGAACCAAAGATGAGCGAAAACATTTCGATGATTGAGGATCGGACACTGACCGGCGAGGACATGACGCTCTTCGACGAGGAATACACTGCCGACCTGTTCGAGCATCATCTTCGAAATCTCAACGAGCACTTCTGGTACTTGGGGCGCAGCCGCTTTCTCCTGCGGGCGCTTACCCGCGAAATTGCCCGGATCTGGGACGCCCGCACCAAGCTGCGCGCGGTCGATCTCGGCGGCGGCTCCGGCGGTTGGGTCCGCTATCTTCATCAGCGCTATCCCGAGCGCTTCGACGAACTGATGCTCGCGGATTCGTCCCCGAAAGTACTTGAGCTCGCTGGCGCCGTGATTCCGCCGGACGTCAAGCGATGCCGCATCGATCTCAATCGCTTACCCTGGCAGAACCGTTGGGACGTGGCCTTTCTGTTCGACGTGCTCGAACACATCGAAGATGACGTCGGTGCGCTACGGCAAGTTCGCGACACGTTGCGCCCCGGCGGCCTGTTGTTCATCACGCTGCCGGCGTTGCAGTTCTTCTGGAGCGTCGAGGACGTAACGGCTCATCATTTTCGCCGCTACTCGCGCGCGGACTTGAAGCGGCTGGCCGCAGCGACGGGCTTCGAGCTGCGGACCTCGCGTTATTTCATGTTTTTTCTCAGTCCTTTGTTCTGGCTAAGCCGGCTCGGCATGCCCAATCCGGAGGGCATGCCCAATCCGGAGGGCATGACCGTCGAACAGATCAACGAGTACAAGAAAAAGAGCACGCATCGGCTGCCGTCGCGACCACTCAATGAAGTACTCAAGGCGATCTTCGCCGCCGAGACCCCATTGGGTCACTGGCTGCCGTTCCCTTGGGAACCTCCGTCCTCGGAGTCTTTCGCAAGCCGCTGTGACCGGCCCGGCGCCACTTGGCGGGCAGTGGCGTGAGCCCGTTGAGCGGCAAAGTCAAATCGTAGCAAGCGCCGCCCGCCGTCCACCCCGCGGGCTGATTTCTTCCTAACACGTCTTTCACACTTGGTAGTCGCTTTGTAGCTGGCGACGCCCAGCCCGTCTAATCTGATTTGGGGAACTATCCCTTTGACGGCAGCCGTCAAAGGCGATAATTCGCCCAAAGAGAACGCGATTCGGAGGTTGAGTGATGCCAACAAGCTGCGATGTCCAGGACCCAACAAAAAACCAACCCGCCCTGCTGCGCGTTTTTCCTCTGGTACGAGACAAAGGCTTAAGCTTGGCGAATGGTTGCTTATCGGACGGTGTCGGGATGGTGGCTCGGATCCTCTTGGGAGCGCTTTTTCTTTTCACCGCCAATGGATGCCTCGCCACCCGGAGTTGGGTCGAAGGTCAGCTGAACCCGATCACAGACCGGTTGAACGACACGGATGCTAAATTGCAGAATCTCCACCTTGAGCGGCAGCTGGTCCTGGATTCACGTAGCGGGCCGACTTTCGCCATCGGGTCCGCGGCCTTGACCGAGCACGCCAAGAGCGAGATCGATGGATTTTTGCAGGACCTCGCGGGATCGACCAACCCCGGGTCAGCCTCGGGACGCCTCTTCGTTGTTGCCGGCTATACCGACAGCGTCGGTGGGGAGGACTACAACTACGAGCTCGGACAGCGGCGAGCCGGGAGGGTCGCCGGATACCTGGTCAGCAAGGAAGGCGTCGACCCGACGCAGGTTCGTGCGGTCTCCTACGGCGCGAGCAAGCCGATTGCCGATAACAGCACATCGCGCGGGCGGCGAGGCAACCGCCGAGTCGAAATTCTGGTCTACCAAGAGAAGATCGCCACAGGGAGCTGAGCCGCCCGGACTCAATGCCTGGCTGCCAGGTATGGATGCCGGTCCTGACCGCCACTCATTGCAACGCCTTGTTGTGCGTCTACTGCCGGTGCCTGCGCTGCTGGCAAACGTGCCAAGGTCGAGCTCTGGTCACCCTGATTCACAACTCAGGGCCGCAATCCACCGCGTCGCCAGGCATCGGCGGCCGTTTGTCATCGCTCGGGTGGCGGCGGCGGGGAGTGTCCAAATTCCAACCGGCGGCGGCGCCGAATTGACAACGCCCGCATCAAGCGGTTACGATCGACCGTGCTCCTGCGCTCGCGATCTCCAGTAACAGACGAGAGAGAGTGGACGCGGTGTCGGTGATCGCCGTGATCCCGGCCCGCTTTGCTTCGACCCGACTGCCGGGCAAGGCGCTGGCCGACGTCGGGGGCGTCCCGATGGTCGTGCGGGTCTGGCGCCAGGCGGATCAGGCGCGCTGCCTGAGCCACGCGATCGTCGCGACCGACGACGAGCGCATCGCGCGCGTGGTGCGCGAAGCGGGCGGCGTCGCCGAGATGACCTCGAGCGCCCATCAGAGCGGCACCGATCGCATCGCGGAGGTCGCCCGCCGCATTCCCGCCGACATCTATCTCAACGTGCAGGGCGACTTGCCCTTTATCGCGCCCGACGATCTCGACGCGCTGGCGGCGCCGATGATCGCCGACCCGTCGATTCCGATGGGGACGCTGGCGACGCCGATCGTCGACGACGAGGAGTGGCGCAATTCCAACGTGGTCAAGGTCATCTGCGACGCACGCGGCGACGCGCTCTACTTCTCGCGCAGCCCGATCCCGTTCTGGCGCGATCACGCGGGCGTGCCGGAAGCCGCACTGCGCCATATCGGTGTCTACGCCTATCGGCGTGATTTTCTGCTCGAATTCGCAGCGTGGCCGCCCGGGCGGCTCGAAGCGATCGAAAAGCTCGAACAGTTGCGCGCGATGGAGCGGGGTTATCGGATTCGCGTCGTGCGCTCGCTCGCGCCCTCGTTGGAGGTCGATACGCCGGACGACCTGATGCGCGCGAACTCGATGCGAGCTGAATGAGCGAAACCGGGAGAGCGGCGGGGGAGGAGCGCATGGAGCGGGGCAAGACGAAATTTATTTTTGTGACCGGCGGCGTGGTCTCGTCGCTGGGCAAAGGGCTGGCGGCGGCGTCGCTCGGCGCGCTGCTCGAAGCGCGCGGCCTCAAGCTCACGATGCTCAAGATGGACCCGTATATCAACGTCGATCCCGGCACGATGTCGCCGCTGCAGCACGGCGAAGTTTTCGTCACCGACGACGGCGCCGAGACCGATCTCGACCTCGGCCATTACGAGCGCTTCGTGCGCACCACGATGGGCCGGCGCAACAACTGCACGACCGGCCAGATCTACGACACGGTGATTCAGCGCGAACGGCGCGGCGATTATCTGGGCGCGACCGTGCAGGTGATCCCGCATATCACCGACGAGATCAAGCGCCGCATTCTGCTCGCCGCCGAAGGCCACGATTTGTGTATCGTCGAGGTCGGCGGCACGGTCGGCGATATCGAGAGCCTGCCGTTTCTCGAAGCGATTCGGGAGTTTCGCTGGGACCTCGGCCGCGAGAACGTGCTTTACCTGCATCTGACGCTGGTGCCGTTCATTCCGGCCGCGGGCGAGCTCAAGACCAAGCCGACGCAGCACAGCGTCAAGGAACTGACCGGCCTCGGGATCCAGCCCGATATTCTGCTCTGCCGCTGCGATCGGCCGCTGGAGAAAAAATTCCGCGCCAAGATCGCGCACTTCTGCAACGTCGAGGAGAACTGCGTGATCGCCGCGGAGGACGTCGCCTCAATCTACGAGGTGCTGCTGCGCTTCCACGAGGAAGAGCTCGACCAGCGCGTAGTCGACAAGCTCAATATCTGGACCGGCGAGCCCAACCTCGCGAAATGGCGCCGCGTCGTGAAGACCGCGCAGAATCCCAAGACCACCGTCAACATCGCGGTGGTCGGCAAGTACGTGAACCTGGTCGATTCCTACAAGAGCCTGCACGAGGCAATCGCGCACGGCGCGATCGCCAACGAGGCGCGCGTGGCGATCGATTACGTCGAGGCCGAGGAGCTCGAAAAGGGTAATCCGTCCGACCGGCTGGCCCACGCCGACGGGATCATCGTGCCGGGCGGCTTCGGCGATCGCGGGATCGAGGGCAAGATTCGCGCGGTGCGCTTCGCACGCGAGAACGGCGTGCCGATCCTCGGCATCTGCCTCGGCCTCCAGATGATGGTGGTCGAGTACGCCCGCCATGTCCTCGGCCTCAAGCAAGCGAATTCCCGCGAAGTCGATCCGCGTACGCCCGACGCGGTGATCGATATGCTCGAAACTCAACGCGAGGTGGACAAGAAGGGCGGCACGATGCGGCTGGGCGCCTATCCGTGCGAGCTACATGCGGGATCGCTCGCCGCCGCGCTCTACCGCCGCAACCGCATCTCGGAGCGCCATCGTCATCGCTTCGAGGTCAACAATGACTACCGCGCGGCGCTGGAAAAGGCCGGGCTCAAGGCCACGGGAACTTCGCCGGACGGCGCATTGGTTGAAATCATGGAGCTCCCCGGCCATCCGTGGTTCCTCGGCTGCCAGTTCCATCCGGAGCTCAAGTCGCGGCCGCTCGAATGCCATCCGCTGTTTCGCGGGCTTATCAAGGCGGCGCTCAGCCGCAAGGCCGCGCGCGCTCCGCAGCGCTCCAAGGTTCGCGCGCTCCGCAGCGCGTCGTGAGTGTGACCACCGTCAACGCGGGCGGCGTGATCTTCGGCGGACGCGAGCTCGCCGTGATCGCCGGACCCTGCGTGATCGAAAGCGCGGAGTCGGCTTTGCGTCATGCCGAGCGGCTCGGCCGGATTTCGCGCGAGGTCGGCGTCGCGATCGTCTTCAAATCCTCGTTCGACAAAGCCAATCGCACCAGCCACGCAGCGTTTCGCGGGCCGGGTCTCGACGACGGCCTGCGCATCCTCGAACGGGTGAAAGCAGCGACGGGCCTGCCGATTCTCACCGACGTCCACGAACCGAATCAGGCCGAGGCGGCAGCCCGGATCGTCGATATTCTGCAGATCCCGGCGCTGTTATCGCGCCAGACCGATCTGGTCGCGGCGGCGGCGCATACCGGGTGCGCCGTGAATCTCAAGAAGGGCCAGTTCCTCGCGCCCTGGGACATGAAGGCGGTCGTCGGCAAGGCCGAAAACTGCGGCAACCGGCGCATCCTCGTCACCGAGCGGGGCTTTTCCTTCGGCTACAACAATCTGGTCTCCGACATGCGCTCGCTGGTGGTGATGCGCAGCTTCGGCTATCCGGTGGTCTTCGACGCGACCCATTCGGTGCAACTGCCGGGGGCGGGCGCGGGCGGCGAGCGCTCGGACGGGCAGCGCGAGTTTATCGCCCCGCTGGCGCGTGCTGCGGTGGCGGCCGGCGCCGACGCGATCTTCATGGAAGTCCACGAAGACCCCGATCACGCGCTGAGCGACGGCCCCAACTCGTATCCGCTCGCGATGCTGCCGAAGCTGCTCGATGCACTCCGCCGCCTGCGCGAGGTCACGCTCGAAACCGCCGACCTGCCGTGATCACACAGTCGCCGCTCTTTTGGATGGCTGCGAAATTCGATCGATCCTCTGTTGCGTAGCAGCGACTATCAAACCGAGATCAATCCTTCTTGATAACGCCTGTCACGACTGCGACCAGGAGGCCGGTCAGCAGCCAGCCAAAGATGGAGTGCGCAAGAAAATAGAATTCGCAGGCCAAGTATTCCCAATCCGGGGATTTTCTTTGGTGTAACCACCATGACGATTTCTGATGGAGATCGACGAACGGAATAAAAACGTCGACCGAGTAAAACGCAGGCTGAAAGTCAGGCTGCCAAGCTGCTCGCCAACCCCCTACTCGATTGTCGTGAGAACTTTCCTGGTACGCTGACTCATTCGATGGCCTCATGAGGCCTGCTCGGTTGGCCTGGCAAAACACCCCAGTCCCAAACGCAATCACTAACAGCATCCAGAGGAGGGCTAACCACGATCTGTAGCCGTGGCCTATCGTCGCGCCTAGAAACAGGTTCCAAACGTAGGCCATCGATCCCAACTGGCCGCTCCGGCGGAGTGCCTGTTGCATAGAAATCGCGATCTTTCGAGCGTCGCGCTCATGACCCATGTGCCGGAGGACACGAATCAGCTGCTCGTAAGGCTGTGGCCAGAACTCATTTTTCGGTTGTCTCCTCAACCAGTTGAGTCGGTCCTTCGCTCGAGTCGGAGCCGCGGCTGCAATCGTGTCGTAAACGAACCCGTCCAGCCATAAACGGCCCTCTTCAGGCCAGCTGAGGAGGTCGTCACTTAGTAGGCCTGTTTTTGCGTAGACGAGACTCACAGTACCCACTGGCTGATGAGCCAAGTCTCGTAAGAACAGTTCTCTCATCTCAGCGCGATCGATTGACAAGGCTAGGCCGTGCGGGTTGTTGCCGGTGGCCGGGGCGGATAGTGAACTACCCATGCAGTTGAGATCGCCAATGATCTTCGCACCTACGAATCGCACCGCACCGCTTGCCCGGAATCCCTGCCGCAGCAAGACGTTCCCGCTAACGGACAGGCTGTCTGCGTTTAATGCAATGCCCTCCGGATTTTTGAAAGTCGACCCGGTGCAATCGAGATTACCTCCCACCTTGCCCGCGAGTACACGAACTTCGCCCTTCGCATAGAAGCCATCTTTGAAAGAAATCTCACCGTCGACAGTCAGTCGGTCGGCGCTTAACGCCCGGCCGCCGGCAGCGACAAACATTCCCATAGAGCAGTCGAAATCGCCACGAATGCGAGCGCCCTTGAGTTGTACTTCGCCAGCAGCTCGAAATGGCTTCACGCAGCCCGCGCGGGGATGCCACGCCCGCAAATAGACGTTCCCCTGAACTTCTAAGCCGTCAGCAAATAGCGCTGGCCCTGACGAATTTGTAAGCGTTCCGCCGTCGCAATCGAGATCTCCGCCTATATGGGCGGCGTACAGCTCTACACCTTGCTCCGCGATAAACCCTTTATTGAGAAAGACACTGCCAGATGTTGCGAGCCGGAACGCGGTTATGCTGTTAACCCAGCTCCCATTCAGCGCAATTGTTGAGGCGGTGGCGTCGATCAGCACAATCGGCTCCACTAGGTGACATTTAATCAACAGAACGGGGCAGGTGATTTTCGCGGCCTGGAAATCCAGATCGCCGACGATTTTCGCACCAACCACTTGGACGCCTTTAGCATGGACCGGCCAGTCAGGATTCGTACCTACAACTAAAGCGTAAATAATTTCAGCGCGGATCGTGCGCTCCTCCCCCCATGTCGCGCCGTTCGCAGGATCGTTCGCGGCAGGATCCGCGCTGTTGCGATCTGAATAGTTCTCGAGATTGCCGTTATAAGCTGCCTTGATGAGCTTCTCTTCGGGCGGTGTTGGTGTCACGGTTTTGTCGGCCTTCCCTTTTATATCGCGGACCAAGCTCGCAGCAATGCCACAGCTCGGAAAGCGGTGTGTAAACGATGCATTTCAGTCTGCGGGCACCATCCCCCGGACGAAAGCTTGCGAGGAGCGAGCGGCTCTGTGCTGGGTTTGGTTTACACTGAAAACCTCTGCTGATAGCTTCCGATCGGTGAGAGCTCGCGCATGAGTCCGCGACGGATCGCGAAGCTGCTGGGCGCAAGCGGGGCGCTCGCGCTGATTATCCTCCTGATAGTGACGGTCAGCGTTGTGCGCCGTCGCGATGCCGGCCAGAAACTAGCGAAAGCGACGGTCGGCTTGGCGCCCGGATCACTGC
>JBOHWF010000199.1:0-9723 GCA_050736455.1 Binataceae bacterium (SeqCode)
CCGACGAGATGCACCGGCGCTTCGACGAACAGCGGCAAGTCCTCGGAGAAGCCGAGCGCAAGTTCGCCGACGCTTTTCGCGCGCTGGCGGCCGACGCGCTCAAGGCCAGCAGCGAGAGTTTTCTGACGCTCGCAGCAGAACGTTTCGGCTCGATCCAGCAACAGTCCGCAGCCGATCTGGACGCTCGCCGCGGGGCAATCGATCGGATCGTCGAACCGGTCAAAGAGTCGCTGGCGAGCCTCGATCGCGAAATTCGCCGGATCGAGAACGAGCGGCGCGGCGCGACTGACGTGCTGACCGATCAGTTGCGCTCGCTCAGCTCACAGACCAACCGGCTGGTCGACGCGCTCAAGACCCCGACGGTGCGCGGGCGCTGGGGCGAAATCCAGCTACGGCGCGTGGTCGAAATCGCCGGGATGGTCGAGCATTGCGACTTTCACGAACAGGCGCAGTTCGCCACTGAGGATGGGCGGCTGCGGCCCGATATGACCGTTCGGTTGCCGGGAGGCAAGAACGTCGTGGTGGACGCCAAAGCGCCCCTGCAAGCCTACATGGAAGCGATCGAGGCGGACGGCGAGGCCGAGCGCATCGCGAAATTGCGCGACCACGCCCGCCAGATTCGCAATCATATCGAACAGCTCAAGGGCAAGGCCTACTGGGACGCGCTCGACCACGCGCCCGAGTTTGTCGTGCTCTTTCTGCCGGGCGAGATGTTTTTCAGCGCGGCCCTGCAGCAGGACGCGACCCTGATCGAGGATGCGGCCGAGGCGCGGGTGATCCTGGCGACGCCGACCACGTTGATCGCGCTGCTCAAGGCGGTGGGCTATGGCTGGCGGCAGGCGCATCTGGCGGAGAACGCCGAGCGCATCAGTCGGCTGGGGCAGGAGATTCACGATCGTCTCGCGATCATGCGCGATCACTTCGCGCGGATTGGCGGGTCGCTCGGCGTCGCGGTGCGCTCGTTCAACGAGGCGGTCGGTTCGTTTCAGTCGCGCGTGATGCCCACCGCGCGGCGCTTCCGCGAGCTCGGCGTTAGCGGCAAGCAGGAACTACGCGATCTCGAAACGGTCGATACGATCCCGCGCGAGATCGAGCCGTCGGGCGCCAACGGGATCCCGGAAGCCTCTCGCGGAAAATAGTGGGCGGTGCTCATTCAGTTTGATGTGTCGGGTTCCCACTCTCGCTGACGCCCGCGCTCCCATTCGGTGAACCACTGTTTGACGCTCTCTGGTGCAGTTTTTGAGCTACCGCCTACTCGCGCTTGAATCTGCACTAGTGACTTTCCCTCTTTCCAAAGTCGGAAGGACAGCTCTTTATTTCCATCTCCTTTAGGCATCGCTCAAGTTCTGCTTTCGACGACTCGATTTTTTAGTTGACGCCGGGATTCTTCGCGCGGCAGCCACGCGCGAGAATGACAGAAGAGCACTTCCTCGATTCAAACTGAATCGATACCTCGAAGCCGGACGAACGTCCACCGGCAGCGTTTGCTAGGCGGCTTTGGCGGTGACGCGCGAGGGCGTCAGGTCGCACTCGATGAAGGCGCCGCCCTTCATCACGACCTTGAGGTTCGCGCGATCCTGCAGGAGCGTGATGTCCTTGGTCGGGTCGCCGTCAACCACGAGCAGATCGGCGAGCTTGCCCGCCTCGATCGTGCCGAGCTCGTCCTTCATCCCGAGCAGCTCCGCGCCGTTGCGGGTCGCCCAGCCGAGGACCTCGATCGCCGGGATGCCGGCGCCCTTGACGTAAGCCTCGAGCTCCTTGGCGTATTCGCCATGCGGCATCGGCGCGGTGCCGAAATCGTCGCCGACCACCAGCTTGACGCCGGCGGCGTGCGCTTTGGGAATTATCCGGTAGGAATGTTCGAGCCCGCGCTCCATCTCGTCGACGCCGGGGAAGGCCGCCTTGCCGGTGCGGCGCTTCTGCTCGACCATCATGTAGGGAAAATAGAGGCTCGGCACGACGAAGGTTCCATCCGCGACGAAGCGCTCGAGACATTCGTCATCCATCATGTCGCCATGATCGATCACGTCGAGACCGGCGTCGAGCGCGGCCATAATTCCGCGCTTCGAGATGATGTGGCCGCGGATTTTTTTGCCGCGCTCGTGCGCGGTCTCGGCGGCGGCGTCGAGCTCCGCCTGCGTCATGGTCATGACGTCGGCCGGCCATGCCAGCCCGTGGCCGCCGGTCGGATAGAGCTTGATAATATCCACGCCCTGCTTGATTTCGTCGCGCACGGCCTTGCGGAACTCGTCGGGGCCGTCGCAGATGAGGCCGAGGCCCTCCATCTTCAGGTTCCACCACGACGGATGGAAATCGACGGAGTCGCCGGTGGTGACGACGTCGCGGCCGGAGGCGAGGAGCCGCGGCCCCGGGATGAGGCCGTGGTTGATCGCGCGCTTGAGCGTGACATCGATATTGTGCAGCGCGCCCGCGCCGACGGCTCCAGTAAAGCCCGAGCGCAGCAGCAGCTCGGCGTTGTGCGCGGCGATGAGCGTCAAGTAGGTGGCAGGATGCTTCATGTCGATGTCGTTCAGCGTGGCGACGTTGTCATAAGCGCCGTGGTAGTGGCACTGGACCATCCCGGGCATCAGCGAGCGGCCATTGAGATCATAAACGGTATCGTGCGCCGAGGGCTTGGGCGCATCGCCATTCGCGCCGACCGCGGTGATCCGCTCGCCCTCGATCACGACCGTGGCGTTTTTCTTCACGGCATGAACGCCGTCGATCAGGTTCGCCCGCCGAAAGAAAGTCCGTCTCATCGCAGTTACCTCCCTACGTTTCGCAGCCACTCGCCCACAAGCTTTGCTTATCCGACGAGTCCGGCGAGTTGTCAAATCGTCACCTCGCGTTAGCGCTGTCGAGATCGACCCTCACCCGCGCTCGCGAGGCTCGCCCTCTCCATGGTCAGCGAGAGCGATCAAACGCGCTTAGCTGACTAATCTAAAGGTCACCCAGCCGACCGCGCCGCCGAGCAGGATCAGGAGCGCCGGGTTGATGCGGCGGAGCAACAGGATCAAGGTGACCGCCAGCGTGATCGCCGCGGTGATAAGATTGTGGCGCAGCGAAGCGTCAATGGAGTAGGTCGCGGTCCTGCCGATCGCATAGACACCCGACAGCATCAGGCCGACGGTTATCGGCGCCATCCCGCGCTGCACGGCGTCGCGCCAGGGCGAGCCCTCGAAATGGTCCCAGATTCTGCCCACGGCAAAGGCGAGAGTGCATGACGGCAGATAGAAGGCGATCAGCACCAGGATTGCGCCGAGCGGCCCGGCGACGTGATAGCCGATCACGGTCACCATGTTCATGTTGGGACCGGGCGAAAGCTGTCCCAGGCTATAGACATCGGTGAATTGCTCGGCGCTCTGCCAGTGATGCTGCGTCACCACTTCGTGCTTCATCTGCGGCAGTACGGCGGTGCCGCCGCCGACCGCGAGAATCGACAACAGCGCGAAGACGTTGACCAGGGTTATCAGTCTGCTCATGACTCGGAGGCGGCCTTGGCCGCGTGGCGCGCGGAGACTTCCTCGTGATGCTCAGCTAATTGCGCATGATAAGCCGATTGCTGTGCATGATAGGCCACGAGTTCATCGGCCTTCGGGCGATTGAGCTGGATCGCAATCGGCGCGAGGACCACGAGTACCGGGACCAGCGAGATGTGGTAGACGCCAACCAGGAGGAAGGCGGGAATCAGGATGGCGAAATCGAGCCAATGCTTAAGTCCGTGATAGCCGATTTGCAGACTGACAGCGAGAATCAGGCCGACCGCCGCGGCGCCGACCCCGGCGAGGACGGCGTTGACGTCGGGATTTTTGCGGAAATGCGCGTAGAGGATGCCGAGCACAAAGACTACCGCCGCGCCGGGGACGGTCATCCCGAACACCGCAGTGATCGCGCCGGCGACGCCGCGCAAACGGCTGCCGACGATCACGCTGACGTTGGTCGAGATCAAGCCCGGCACGGTCTCGCCAATCTCGAGCGCCGCCAGAAAGTGATCGGCGTCGAGCCACTTCTGGCGCTCGACCAGATGCTCGCGCAGGTAGGCGACGACGCCGCCACCGAAGCTGGTCGCGCCGATATAGAAAAAGACCCAGAATAACTGCGCAAGGCTGACGTCGGCCGGCTTGCGAACTTCGTCGATTCCGTCGGCCGCCATGGAGTGGCTCACCGACCCGCTTCGGTCGAGAGGCTTGGCGCGCGCACGGGACGCTCGAAAAAAAGTCTGAATAGAGCGCCTTCGCCCATCGCGTGGCCGATTTCCTCGAGCACCAGGTAGGCCGCGACGATGAGGCTAATCAGGACCACCAGTCCGAGGAAGCGATCAAGATTCGCATGCGCGATCATAAACTCAACTCCTTTGCGCAAACTACCGGTCGCGCGCATGGTACGAAAAATTCGCTCGCCCAGGCCAAGCGCCAACACCGCCAAAGCATAAACGAAAGTTTTGCAAGCGATGACGACGGCGCGTGGATAACGCTCGCCGCCCTCGTGGCCGGATTCCGCCCATTCCATCAGCAGAACTGCTTTGCCCACGATCAACGCGCCGATTGCGGCGCGGCTGAAGGCGTAAAACTCAATTGAGTACTGAGCGACCAAAAGCTTCAGCAGCAGGAAAATGATCATTAAAGTGGAAAAAAAGAACAAAACGAGCGGCGCGAGCTCGCGAAGCAGGGCGGCTAATCTTTTCGCGACTGCCGTTGCAGCGATCGCTGGTAGATGTCGAGAAGTGCGCGGCATCACGGAATACCAGCGGAATACTATCGGAGGCTGACGTGCATTTGCATCAAGGGTAGCCACCCGGCGGTTTGCGGCATCGCGGATCTAGGCGGAAGATTGATCGATATGGAGCTCAGCCCACTGGCGGGGAAGCCTGCCGAAGGCTCAATGCTGGTCGATCTGGCGAAGCTGGTCACGGCCTACTACACGGGCCGCCCCGACCCGTCGGTGCGCGCGCAGCGCGTGGCCTTCGGGACCTCTGGCCATCGCGGGTCGTCGTTCGACAACTCGTTCAACGAGGCGCACATTCTCGCGATCACGCAAGCCATCTGCCTCCATCGCAAGCGCGAGGGTATCGACGGGCCGCTCTACCTCGGGATCGATACCCATGCGCTTTCCGAGCCGGCTCTGGCCAGCGCGCTGGAGGTGCTTGCCGCCAACGCGGTCGCGGTCATGATTGACACGGACGCCGGCTACACACCGACGCCGGTCGTTTCGCACGCGATTTTGAGCTACAACCGCGGCCGCCGGCGAGGTCTCGCTGACGGCATTGTCGTAACACCCTCGCATAACCCGCCGGACGCGGGCGGCTTCAAGTACAATCCACCGCATGGTGGCCCGGCCGATTCCGCGGTCACCCGGTGGATCGAGGATCGGGCCAACGCGCTGATCGAAGGAAGCTTGCGCGATGTCGCAAGGATGCCGTACGAGCGTGCGCTGCGCGCGACGACCACGCATCGCCATCGCTTTGTCGATTCCTACGTGGACGACCTCGCGTCGGTGATTGATTTCGACGCGATCAGGCAGAGCGGGCTGCACATTGGCGCAGACCCGCTCGGCGGCGCCAGCGTCGCGTACTGGGGCGCGATCGCGGAACGTTACCGAGTCAACCTCGAAGTCGTGAACCCGACCGTCGATGCGACCTTTCGCTTCATGACGGCGGATTGGGACGGGCAGATTCGGATGGACCCGTCGTCCGTCTATGCGATGGCGGGTACGGTCAAGCTCAAGGATCGTTTTGACCTCACCTTCGCGAATGATCCCGACGCTGACCGGCACGGAATCGTGAGCAAGAGCTGGGGCCTGCTCGAGCCGAACAGCTATCTGGCGGTGGCTATCGGCTATCTGTTCGCGAATCGTCCGCGATGGTCGAAAACCGCCGGTGCCGGCAAGACGGTCGTCAGCAGCGGCATGATTGATCGAGTCATGGCAGAGCTGGGTCGGCCGCTGGTCGAAGTGCCGGTGGGTTTCAAATGGTTCGTCGAGGGATTGACGGACGGATCGCTCGGCTTCGCTGGCGAGGAAAGCGCCGGAGCAACCTTCCTCCGCCGCGATGGCACAGTCTGGACAACGGATAAGGATGGCCTCGTGCCGAATCTGCTTGCCGCGGAGATCACGGCGCGGACCGGACGCGACCCGGGTGAGCATTATCGCGCGCTGACGGCGCGCTTCGGTGAACCGGTCTATGCGCGGGTTGACGCGCCGGCGACGGCGCTGCAGAAGGCGAAATTAAGTGAGCTCGCGCCGGAGGCGGTGAGCGCTTCCGAACTCGCCGGCGATAAGATCATCGCGAAGCTGACCAGAGCCCCTGGCAACAATGCCGCGATCGGCGGCCTCAAGGTCGTCACCGCCAACGGATGGTTCGCCGCGCGACCGTCCGGCACGGAGAACATCTACAAAATCTACGCGGAAAGCTTCAAGGACCGCGCACATCTCGAGCTGATTTTGCATGAGGCTGGAGAAATCGTGAAGAGGGCCTTGACTGATGCCGTCGCGGAGACTGGCATTGATCGCATGGCGAGACGGGCGGCGTCTTAATGGGTCGTGCGGAATTCTGCATTGGCGACTCGCGGTTCAACTCGGAGGTGACCCGATGAAAGCTACGGAATCGTTGCACAACCTCGGCCAGAGCATCTGGCTCGACAATATCACCCGCAACCTGCTGACGAGCGGCACGCTCAAGAAATATATCGCCGAGCTGTCGATCACCGGACTGACCTCGAATCCAACCATCTTCGACAACGCGATTGCCAAAAGCACCGACTACGACGCGGCGATTCAACAGAAACTCGGCGCGGGCACAGCGGGCGAGGAGCTATTCTTCGAGCTGGCGCTCGACGATCTGACGCGCGCGGCGGATTTGTTCAGGCCGATCCACGACCGCACCGACGGCGTGGACGGCTGGGTGTCGCTCGAAGTCTCGCCGCTGCTGGCGTACGACACGGCGAGCACGATAGCCGCGGCCAAGGCGCTGCACGCGCGTGCAGCGCGTCCGAATCTGCTGATCAAGATTCCCGGCACCAAAGAGGGCCTGCCCGCGATTGAAGAAGCGATCTTCGCCGGCATCCCGATCAACGTGACGCTGCTATTTTCGCGCGAGCATTATCTTGGGGCCGCGGAGGCCTATACCCGCGGGATCGAGCGGCGGATCGACGCTGGGCTCAACCCGAATGTCGGATCGGTCGCCTCGCTCTTCGTCAGTCGCTGGGATGGCGCGGTGATGGGCAAGACGCCTGATGCGCTGCGCGATCAGCTCGGTATCGCCATCGCGCGGCGAACTTACAAAGCTGCGCGCGAGTTGCTCGCTTCGCCACGCTGGCTGCGGATTTTGAATCTCGGCGCGCGCCCGCAACGCGTGCTGTGGGCGAGCACCGGGACGAAAGATCCCAAGGCCTCCGATGTGCTCTATATCGAGACGCTGGCCGCGCCCTTTACCGTCAACACGATGCCCGAGGCCACGCTCAAGGCGCTCGCCGAACACGGCAAGATCGGCTCGCTGATGGCTGCGGACGGCGGCGATTGCGAGCGGGTGCTCGCCGAGTTCGGTAAAGCCGGCTTCGATATTGACGCGCTGGGCGCGCGGCTGCAGGACGAAGGCGCGAAGGCGTTCGTCAAGTCCTGGAACGATCTGATGGGATGCATCGAGTCCAAGAGCGTCGCGATCCGCAAGGCGAGTTGATGCCGGCCGCTCGGCTAACTGGTGAAGACGGATCGGTGAGAACGAGATGACAAACATCACACCGCTACGTCGCCGCGCGGCGTGGGCCGCTCTGGTGGAGCATTATGAGAAGGTCCGGCTCGTCCACCTGCGGCAACTGTTCAAGGACGATCCGCGACGCGGCGAACGGATGACGGTTGAAGCCGCCGGCGTGTACCTCGATTACTCGAAGAATCGGATCACGGACGAAACGCTAGGGCTGCTAATTCAGCTCGCCGAAGAATCCGGTCTGCGCGAACGGATCGATGCGATGTTTCGCGGCGACAAGATCAACGTCACCGAAAAACGCGCGGTTCTGCACGTCGCGCTGCGCGCCCCGCAGGGCTCTTCGATCGTGGTTGACGGCCAGAATGTCGTGCCGGAGGTTCATGCGGTGCTCGACCGGATGTCCGCCTTCAGCAACCGCGTCCGGAGCGGCGACTGGCGAGGCCATACCGGCAAGCGCATCGGTAACGTGATCAATATCGGGATCGGCGGCTCCGATCTTGGTCCCGTGATGGCTTACGAAGCGCTCAAGCATTACAGCGACCGCGCGCTCACGATGCGCTTTGTTTCCAACGTTGACGGCACGGATTTCGTCGAGGCGACCCGCGATCTCGATCCCGCCGAGACGCTGTTCATCATTTCGTCGAAGACCTTTACGACCCTCGAGACGATGACGAACGCGCAGAGTGCGCGCGAGTGGTCGCTCGCGGGTCTCGGCGGCGACGCCACGGCGGTCGCGAAACACTTCGTCGCGGTTTCGACCAATGCCGGTGAGGTCGCGAAATTCGGGATCGATACGGCAAACATGTTCGGCTTCTGGGACTGGGTCGGCGGGCGCTATTCGATGGATTCGGCGATCGGCCTCTCGACTATGATCGCGATCGGTCCCGAGCACTTTCGCGCAATGCTCGAAGGCTTCCGGCAGATTGACGAGCATTTCCGCACCGCGCCCTTTGCGCGCAATCTGCCGGTGCTGATGGGACTTCTGTCGATCTGGTACAACGACTTTTTTGGCGCGGCGACGGCCGGCGTCTTTCCCTACGAGCAATACCTCAAACGTTTTCCCGCCTATCTCCAGCAGTTGACGATGGAAAGCAACGGCAAGCACGTCACGCTTGAGGGGGCGGAAGTCGACTACGCGACCGGCCCGATTTACTGGGGCGCGCCGGGCACCAACGGCCAGCACTCGTTCTATCAGTTGATCCATCAGGGAACGCGGCTGATTCCCGCGGACTTCATCGCTTTCGGCCACAGCCTCAATCCCCTGGGACGGCATCACGAGATGCTGGCGGCCAATGTCTTCGCACAAACCGAGGCGCTCGCCTTCGGCAAAAGCGCAGATCAAGTGAAGGCCGAGGGCACGCCCGACTGGCTCGTTCCGCATCGAGTATTCGAGGGCAATCGGCCGTCGAATACGCTAATGCTCGAGCGCTTGACTCCGGCGGCGCTGGGCAAGCTCGTCGCGCTCTACGAGCACAGCGTCTTTACGCAAGGAGCCATCTGGAATATCGACTCGTTCGATCAATGGGGCGTGGAGTTGGGTAAGGTTCTCGCTCAGCGCATCATCCCCGAGCTGGAAGCCGCGATCGAAGCGCCGCTGGCGCACGACTCATCGACGAATAATCTGATCCGCCGCTTTCGCCAAATGAAAAGCTCTTGAGGCTCGCGAATAGCCAGTCGTAGAGGCGACGGTCGATTTACCCAATAAGACGTGAATTGAATAGCCAGTGCGGCGAAGGAATAGCTAATGCAACTCGGAATGATCGGACTCGGGCGGATGGGCTCGAACATGGTGCGGCGGCTGATACGCGGCGGGCATGAATGCGTGGTCTTCGACATGTCGCCGAAGGCCGTCAGCGAGTTGGCAAAAGAAAAAGCGGTCGGCGCAGCCTCGTTGGCCGACTTCGCCGCGAAACTGGCGAAGCCCAGAGCGCTCTGGCTGATGGTGCCGGCGGCGGTCGTCGATAAAACGATCAGCGATCTTTTGCCCCATCTGGCGTCCGGCGACATCCTGATCGACGGCGGCA
>JBOHWF010000200.1:0-5183 GCA_050736455.1 Binataceae bacterium (SeqCode)
CGCCAAGACCTTCCGCCAGGATATTCAAGAGGACACGCAGATGGCCGACGGACCGCTCGCTGGATTTCGCATACTGGATCTCACCCAGGCCGTCTCCGGACCATTCTGCACGATGCTGCTCGGCGACCTCGGCGCCGACGTCATCAAAATTGAAGCGCCGACCGGCGATACCACGCGCCTGATTACCCGGCCCGGAAATAATGGTGTCGGCGCATACTACCTGATGTTCAATCGCAACAAGCGCGGCCTCGTGATTGACTTGCGCCAGGAGCGCGGGCGCGATTTGATCCGGCGGCTCGCAGCGAAATGCGACGCGATGATCGAGAATAACCGGCCCGGCGTCGCCGATCGCTTGGGCGTCGGCTACGCCGACATCCGCAAAATCAATCCGAAGATTGTCTATTGCGCGATTCATGGCTTCGCGCCAAAGGGCGAGATGGCCGACGCCCCCGCCTATGATCCGGTCATCCAGGGGTTCACCGGGATGGCGGCGGTGCAGGGCGGTCCCGACGGCAAGCCCACCGCGGTCAAGACCGTGCTCGCCGACAAGGTCAGCGGCCTGACCGCAGCCATCGGGATCGTCGCCGCGCTCCACGCCGCCCGCAGCCGCGGCGTCGGCCAATACCTCCGCGTGCCGATGGTCGAGGCGATGCTGAACTTTGTCGCCAACGACACGATGGTCGGTTACGCGTTCATTCCCCCCGACGAGTACAAACATCAGACACCGAAGAACGGCAGCCTCGATCCCTTCCGCACGATGGACGGCTACGTCAGCATCGCGCCCTACACCGATGATCAGTGGCAGCGGCTGATCGCCGGCATTGGCCATCCGGAGTGGTGGGACGTGCCGGATCGGCGTGAGCGGCTGCGCACCTGTCTGCGCGGGATCGCGAAGGTCTTCCCGGAGCGCGAGAGCGCGCACTGGCTCAAGATTATCGAGGAGGCCGATTGTCCGGGCGGCCCGGTCCACACCTACGACACGCTTTTTACCGATCCCGAAATTGTGGCGAACGAGAGCTTTACCGTCTGGGAGCATCCGCAGGCCGGGCCCGTGCGCACGGTCAATCCCGGCATGCGTTTCAGCGAGACGCCGGCGAAATTCTGGCGCCGGCCGCCGGCCCTCGGCGAGCATACCGACGAAGTCCTGCGCGAGGCCGGCATCCCGCTCGAAGAGCTCGAGGAGCTGCGCGCCGCCAAAGTGATCAACTGACCGACCGCGGCTGCGCCGCGTGCTCAATCGCGAAAGTTCGGCATCACCTCGCGCGCAAAGAGTTCCAGCGAGCGCGTCGCGACGCGCGGATCCATCCCCGGCAGTTGCGACGCCATAATGAAGTGCGTGCAGGCGTACTCCGCGCGAAACTTTTTCAGCTTGGCCGCGACTTCGTCGGCCGTTCCGATCATCAAGCCCCCGGCGATCGGTGAATTACGCAAATCCGCCGGCGAGTTGATCTTCCACACCTCCTTGTCGCCCGCCGCATCGTTGGCCTCGGCCAGCCACTGATCGTAATGCGTCATCATGTAGTGCAGATGGGGCGCCGCCTCGCCCCACGCCTGATCCGCGCTGGGCGCCAGATGCACCGCGCGCAGTTGCGCGACGTTGAACTGATGCGGATCGCGGCCGAGTTTCCTGAGCGCGGCGTGATACGGGATCGCCGGGTCGGGACCGAGCGTCGCCAGCAGATGAAACCCCATCCGCGCCGCGCGCTCCGTCGCCTTGGCGGTGCGGCAGCCGACCCAGATCGGCGGGCCATCTTTCTGCACCGGACGCGGATACAGCGTCATGCCCGTGACGTGATTGTACTTGCCCGCGAAGCTGACCTCGCGCCCAGTGAAGAGCTTGTGGATCAGCTCGAGCCCTTCGTCCAGGCGCGCCGAGCGCTCGGGCCGGGCAATATTCAGCGCCTGAAACTCCTCCGCCCGATAGCCCTGCCCGACGCCGAGATCGAAGCGGCCGTTCGACAGGATATCCACTGCGATCGCGTCTTCCGCCACGCGCACCGCATTGTGAAACGGCAACAGCAGCACGAAGGTCCCGATCCGGATGCGGCTGGTGCGCGCCGCGATCGCCGCGGCGATCGGGATCACCGACGGATTGTAGCCGTCCTCGACAAAATGATGCTCGGTCAGCCAGGCGTGGTCGTAGCCGAGCTCCTCGAGTCGTACGATTTGGTCGAGGTGCGACTGGTAGAGGGCCGGCTCCGGCTGTTGCCAGGCGGGCGGGTTGCGAAAATCGTACATCACGCCAAACTTCATCGCGTTACTCCCGGGTTAGGTTGCGAACCTGGATAAGGTTCTGGTGTCGCCTCTCACAAGTTTCTACTTCAGCAGAGCGACCCTTATTGTCATTCTGAGCGCAGCGAAGAATCCCGGAAACCGCAGCGCTTGCATAGGCCTGATGTTTGGTGGACGCCGGGATTCTTCGCTTCGCAGACTCCGCTCAGAATGACAACTCCCTAGTGATGCCGGCGAAATTCGACACTAGCCGCGACGCCGGGCGCGCGTCAACGTTTCGACGCCGCACATTAATTTGATTGCAAGGGCGCGCGCCCTTTCGGATACTGCATCCGAAGTCGAAGGTTGCTCTGAAATGAAAACTCCGCAGTTCGATGCCCGCCTGAGTTATCCCGAATTGGAGCCGGTCCGCACCGCGATTCGCGAGTTCCTCGCCGGCGATCCCGCGATGAAGACGCCGCACGCCGACTCCTGGAGCCATTTCGACGCCGACTTCAGCCGCCGGCTTGGCGCCGCCGGCTTTATCGGGATGACCTGGCCCAGGCGCTACGGCGGCGGCGAGCGCAGCTCGCTCGAGCGCTACGTCGTGGTCGAGGAACTCTGCGCGGCCGGTGCGCCGTCCGCCGCGCACTGGATCGCCGACCGCCAGACCGGCCCGCAAATCCTGCGCTTCGGCACCGAAGCGCAGCGCGCCCGCCTGCTGCCCGCGATCGCGCGCGGCGAATGCTATTGCGCAATCGGTATGAGCGAACCCGAGAGCGGCTCCGACCTCGCCAGCGTGCGCACGCGCGCCACCCGCGCCGGCGACGGCTGGGTCATCAACGGCCGGAAAATCTGGACCTCCTACGCCCATCAGTCGCATTACCTGCTCGCGCTCTGCCGCACCGGCGAGGGCCCGGCGGCCACGCGCCAGCAGGGCTTGAGCCAGATGCTCATACCGCTCGACACGCCGGGCATCTCGCTGCGTCCCATCATCAATATGGCCGGCAAGCACGACTTCAACGAAGTGCTGCTCGAAGACGTGCACGTTCCGGCTGATTCGCTCCTCGGACAGGAAGGCGCCGGCTGGTCGCAGGTCATCAGCGAGCTGGCGTTCGAGCGCAGCGGCCCCGAGCGTTTTCTCTCTTCATTCGTTTTGCTCGAGGCCTTCGTTGCCAGCGCGCGGCGCGCGCCGTCCCCCGAAGATGCGATGCTGATCGGCTCGATGCTCGCGCGGCTCGTGCCGTTGCGCGGGATGTCGATGTCGGTCGCGGCCCAGCTTGGCCGCGGCGAATCGCCAAACTTCGAGGCCGCACTGGTCAAGGAGACCGGCTCGATCTTTGAGCAGGACGTCGGTGAGCGGCTGCTCGGCGAAATCGCCGAGCAGGCGGATCCGGGCTCCGCTCAGCAGCTTAACCGCCTGTTCGCCGAGGCGGTCCTCTCCGCGCCCTCGTACTCATTGCGCGGCGGCACCCGCGAAATTCTGCGCGGGATTATCGCGCGCGAAATGGGGCTGCGCTGATGAACGACCTGGCCCTGATCGAGGACACTGCGCGCCGCACCATCGTGGACGCGCTCACTCCCGAGATCCTCGAGGCGGCCGCGCGCGGCGTCTGGCCCGCTACGGTCTGGGCGCGGCTTGAGGCACAGGGGATGCTGCAACCATCTGCGCTCGCCGCCGACGCGCCCGAGGCCTTCGCGATCGAAGCCGCCGTACTGCGCGCCGCCGCCGCGACCGCCGCGCCGATACCGCTCGCCGAGACCCTGCTCGCCACCTCGTTCCTCGCCGCGCATGACCTCGAGCCGCCCGAGGGTCCGCTCACGCTTGCCACCTTTGCTTCCGGCGAAGAGCTCGTGCGCCACGGCGAGCGCGTCAGCGGCAGCCTCGCGCGCGTACCTTGGGGGCGCGACGCTTCCGCGATCGTCGCGATCGCCGGCGGCGATCTGGTCCTGCTCGATCCGAAGTCAGGGGAGCTTGTCACCGGAACCAACCTTGCCGATGAGCCGCGCGACACGATCCGCTTCAGCGGCGCCCAGCCGCTGGCTATCGGTGGCCCGGTCGATCGTGCGCAGATGCGCGCGCGCGGCGCCGCGGCCCGCGCCGTTCAGCTCGCCGAGGCCGCCGCCCGCGTGCTCGAAATCACCGCCGAGTATGCCACCCAGCGCCAGCAGTTCGGTCGCCCGATCGGCAACTTCCAGGCGATTCAGCATCAGTTGGCCGCCGCCGCCGGCGAACTCGCCTCGGCCCGCGTCGCGTCGCAGCAGGCCTATCAGGCCTTGGCTGCCGGGCGCGGCGCCATAAAACTCTTCGCCTGCGCGATCGCCAAGACCCGCGCCGGCGACGCCGCCGGCGCCGTCGCCCGTGTCGGTCATCAGGTCCACGGCGCCATCGGCTACACGATGGAGTATCAGCTCCAGCGCTTCACCCGCCGCATCCAGTCGTGGCGTGGTGAATTCGGCTCGTCAGCCTTATGGGCCCGCCAGATCGGCGAGATGGTGCTGGCCGAGGCCAATCGCTCGGCCTGGTCGATCGTAACCTCCGGGTTCTGAGCGAACGGCCGCCACTCCGCAACCGCGAGCAAAACTCGCCGTTGACGGCGCGAATTATCCGCCCTACGCTCACAGCATCACGCGGGCGGACTTACGCAGATGGGCCGCGGATCAAAACTGTTGGCCATCGTATTCGGGATCTGTTGCGGTTGTAGCGCCGCCGGCAACCACGCCTATCCGCGATCGTTCGGGATCGGTGCAGCTCCGCCGCCGCCCGCCAACTCGGATACCGCGGTCAGACCCGCCGAGGCCCAGGGCGTGACCGGCATCTGGGAAGGGATGAGCAGCGCCGATTGCATGATCGCCACCCTCGACAACGACTCACGCTGCCACGCCGAGCAGAAGATCAAGCTCACGATGATGCAGCAGGGCAGCGCCGTTTCAGGCTTTTACCAGTGCGCCTACGGCAATCAGGTCTGCCG
>JBOHWF010000201.1:0-3664 GCA_050736455.1 Binataceae bacterium (SeqCode)
GGCGGGGAGCGCCTTGGCCGACTTCGGATCGACGTCGGATCTGAAGCAACTGCTGGCTGCGGTTTGCCGGCGGCTGCGGCGCATCGACGTGCTCGTGCACGCTGCCGGCGAGTACTCGTGGACCGAGCCCGGAAGCCTCGACACCGGCGGCTTCGATCGGCTGTTCGACGTCAATGTCCGCGCTCCATATCTCTTGACCCAGGGGCTGCTGCCGCTGCTCGAGCGTGCGCGTGGCCAGGTCATCTTCCTCAACTCGAGCGTCGTCCGGAGTCCGGGCCAGGGCGTCGCGGCGTTCAAGGCCACCCAGCATGCGGTGCAGGGGCTCGCGGACAGCCTGCGCCAGGACTTCAATCGCCGCGGAATCCGCATTGCCAGCGTCTTTCCGGGCCGCACCGCGACTCCCCGCATGCGACGCATCTACGCCAGGGAGGGCAAGCCGTACCGACCCGGGATGCTGATGAGCGCCGCTGATGTGGCGAAGACGATCATCGCTCTGAGCGGCTTGCCCGGCCAAATCGAGATCACGGAGGTCCACCTTCGTTCCCTGACTCCTTACTCAGGTTGACTCGAATCGATCGCTGGCCGCTCGGCGCAGATGTCAGAGACTTGCGTGCTCGATACTGCGCCCGGATCGCCGCTGGCCACCACGTCCGGGCACTCCTCACGGCAGACATTGGCGCTGCACAGCTCTTCGCAGCTCGGAGTGCCACTGATCGTAAGAGCCGGGCTCGGTCGAGAGGTGCGCCAATGAGCGCCAGCTTTTCTCGATGATACTTCCAGAAGTCCGCGCCCCGGAGGCGTAAGGCCGCAACGGCCAGCATTGAATAGTATTGTTCGAACCTTTCACCGCAGCGTCTTTCGAATTCCTCTTCGGTCAGATAAACCCGCCCGTATTTAACAAGCGCATAGACCCGACCGACGAAAATACTGTCGAACTCTAGGACTCTCGACGTTTGACTCTGCTGGTGCATGCGAAAGAACGACAACACCTGGTGTACAAAACCGAAGTCGGACTCCTGAAGCACGTCGTAAGCAGACTCCTCATCCGCATGAAGGTTACGTGAATTGTAGAAGGGATGACGCTTGCGGATCAGATCCGACCTGATAAGCATCGTGGTCGGAGATCCGAACACGTAAACGTCCTCCAGCAGGGACATTCGACAGATGCTCCGCCCATCCACAAACGTCGGAGCAGCGCCAGTGCAGCCAAGGCCGTCGAACAGTATTCCCTTGCCCGCAAGTGTGTATGAGCACACCAGCCCGATCGAGGGATGCGCCACCGCGCAATTCACCATTTTCTCGATGCACTCTGGGAATATCCAGTCATCCGCCATGACGGGCTTGCAGTATGCGGACTCGGGTTCGACCAAGCTAACCGCGTGGCTGTGATTTTCAATTATGGGCAGGAAGGTCTCATTAGTTCGCACACGTATGCGTTGATCAAGCCGTGCATAGTGCTGCGCAATCTCGAGGCTGCCGTCCGTGCTGCAGTTATTTACGATTGTGTAGCACCAGTTTTGATACGTCTGCGCAATGACGCTCTCGATGCACTCACGCAAGTACTCCGCGCCGTTGTAAACGGGCGTTACCACACTGACGAGCGGCTCTTGGTTTTGGCTCATCGAAAGTTCACCTGGGTCTCGGCACGGCACATCACCGCTGCGTCGTAATTGTCAACCGGTCCTGCCAGACCATCCACGGACACTCACCGCGCGCCTCCATTCGGTCGTAGGTGATCTTGTCCTTGAAGGTGTCCATGCACTGCCAGAAGCCGTCCCACAAGAACGTCGTGACCTGCTGCTGCGCGATCAGCCTCTCGAACGGCTGCTCCACCAGCTCCTCGCCTTCTCGAATGTGCTCGAAGATCTCCCGCTTGAGCACGAAGAAGCCGCCGTTGATCCGGACCTGCTGATCGTGCATGGCGCGCATCGAAGTCACTGTACCTTCCGCCGTGGTCTGCACGGCATGGAAGCTCTGGGAGCTGCGCACTGACGCGAAGCTCGCAATGACGTTCTTGCGGTGAAAGTCCGCGATCAGCTGATCGAGCGGCAAGTTCGTGAGACCGTCCGTGTAATTGGCCAGGAACTCCGCGTCATCCTGCAGGTATTTGCGCACCCGCAGCAGGCGCTGGCCGATGTTGCTGTGCAGCCCGGTGTTGACGAACGTGATGTTCCAGTCGTCGAGATCGCGGCCATGCAGCTCCACCTTGCGTCCGCCGTCCCGCAGGGTGAAGTCGTTGGACATCGCCTCGTTGTAGTTGAGGAAGTACTCACGGATCATGTCGCCGCGGTAACCGAGGCAGAGAACGAAATCACGGTGCCCGTAGTGCGAGTAGTAACGCATCAAATGCCACAGCAGGGGCCGGTACCCGATGGTGACCAGCGGCTTGGGGATCGTCTCCGAGTGCTCGCGCAGCCGAGTGCCGAGGCCCCCGCAAAACAATACGACTTTCATTTCCGGCTGTTCCTCGTTCTCTTGGACGCGGGACGGCGGGCTGGAGGCTTGCGAGCCGGCGCGCGGGAGTTGCGCCGGGCGGGCGGTGTCTCCTGAACGGGCGCGAGGAGCCCCGCGCCCTCGAGCGCCCCTGCCGCTTCGTGAACCACATTGAAGCCGAGAGTTGATTTCTTCGCAATGTCGAGCAACGAGTGAGAGCCATCCGATTGGTTCAGCACCCACAGCATCGCGTGCTCGCGTTCCGCCGGCGCACTCCCTCCCGTGGAGCCATACAGACCGCGTACGCCGAGCCGCGGCTCTCCCTTGGGGCTCAGGTTCATGTAACGGCGGTTTCCCTCGATCACCTCGACGATACGCTGACAGGCCTCCAGACTCTGCTGCATGCAGTCGGGCCGGATCAGGTCGAGATCGTCGGCGGACGTATGATACTGCGGGTAGCCGCTATTGACCGAGCGTGTGAGGCGTCCGACCGGAAGATCGAACCCCGGCGAGCATAGTTGGCGCTCATCGTAACCGTAGGGAGAGAAAGGGATCGCCGCGCCGAGCCCGCCGAGGGCGTAAGCGGCGATCGCATCGATCTCGGAGCTCTCGCGGCGGCTTCGCTTGTAGGTGAGCGAGCCCGGATCTCCGAGCAACGCGAGCACCAGGCCGTGACGGATCCGTGCTAGGCGGCCCTCGTTCCGCCTGAGCCAGGCGAGCGAACCGATCGTTCCGGGCGCGAACACGAACCTGTAGCCGTAGCGTCGTGGCTCGCGCGCAATCCATTCGGCCAGCGCCGTCGCGATCGACATGCCGCTGGTGTTGTCGTTCGCGAGCGAGGGATGGCACACGTGCGTGAACACCAGGACCTCATCCCGGGTCCGCCCCTCGATTGCGAGCTCCCCGTACGTGAGCGAGCCCGGTGCCAGCGAGCTTCTGATCTCGATCCGGTATTTCCCGGCACGCAGCGCCTGCCGGTCGCGGGCTCGCATGCAAAATCCCCACGTGCGTCGGTAGTAGCTGGTGCGGTAGGGAACCCAATCGGGGTGCTCGGGCAGGCTGTGCAGGCGTGGCGCCAGCTCATGGAGGGACATCGAAGTCTCGATCGGCTCCGAATAGCTGACCAGGTGCAGGTTGTGTGACTGGAAATCGATCACCCGCCGGCCGTCCGGGTCGATCACCGCGGCGTCTTCGATGTTCCATTCGTCGGGTACTTGCCAGTCAAATACCC
>JBOHWF010000202.1:0-6223 GCA_050736455.1 Binataceae bacterium (SeqCode)
CCCTTGGTCCCTCTCCCTAAGATAAGGGCGAGGGATCAGGAAAAGGCGCGTGGCTCGGGTCAAGGGCGAGGGATTCTGAAAAGGGCGAAAGATCAGGAGAGAACGGCTTAGGAAACCGCGGGTTGGAGGCCTTCGCCTTCGAGCCGATAGCGCTGCATCTTGCGATAGAGCGTCGAGAGATGGATGCCGAGGGTCTGGGCGGCGCGGACTTTGTCGCCTTTGACCTCGTTGAGCACGCGGCGCATGTGATCGCGCTCGAGTTCCTCGAGGGTGACGCCGGTCTGAAAGCCGGCCTCGCGATTTGCCGCGCCATGGATCTTTTCCGGCAGATCGTGACTGTGGATGACGTCGGTCTCGGCGAGAATCGCCGCGCGCTCGATCGTATTCTCGAGCTCGCGGACGTTGCCCGGCCACGCATAGCCGATCATCAGGCGCATCGCACCCTTGGAAAAATGCATCGCAGTGCGGCCGAGCTGCTTCTCGTACTTGCGCAAGAAATGATTGGCCAGCAGGGGCAGATCGTCCTTGCGCTCGCGCAGCGGCGGCAACTCGAGGCCGATAACGTTGATGCGATAGAGCAGCTCCTCGCGAAAGCGCCCCTCGCGCACCTCGCGTTCGAGGTTTTTGTTGGTCGCGCAGAGCATCCGCACGTCGAAGCTGACCGGGTCATTGGCGCCGAGCGGATAGCACTCGCGTTCTTGCAGCGCGCGCAGCAGCTTGACCTGGAGCGCGAGCGGCATGTCGCCGATTTCGTCGAAGAAGACCGTGCCCTTGTCGGCGGCCTTGAGCAGCCCGACCTTGTCCTGGGTGGCGCCGGTAAACGCGCCGCGCCGGTAGCCGAAGAGTTCGCTCTCGAGCAGATTCTCAGGCAGGGCGCCGCAGTTGATCGGGAGGAAGCGTTTGTTGGCGCGCTCGGAGCTGAAATGAATCGCGCGGGCGACCAGCTCCTTGCCGGTGCCGCTCTCGCCGGTAATCAGCACGCTCGAATCGGTGCGCGCGACCTTTTCCATCACGCGGAAGACCCGCTCGATCGCGTCGCAATTACCAATGATGCTCTCGAAGCGGTACTTCTCGCGCAATTCCCGGCGCAGAAAACGATTTTCGTGAAACAGCGCTTTTTGCGCCAGCGCGTTGCGCACCACCGCCTTGAGGTGATCGTTAGCGAACGGCTTGGTGATGTAATCGTAAGCGCCCTTGCGCAGGGCTTCGACCGCGGATTCGATGCTGGCGTAGGCGGTCACGATGATGCCCATGAGCTCCTGGTCCAAATCCCGCATCTTGCCGAGCAGATCGAGGCCGCTGCCGCCGCCACCCAGATTGAGATCGAGAATCGCGAGGTCGATCTTCTCGCGCTCGAAAGTCTCCAGCGCGACGGCCGGCACCGGCGCCTCCATCACTTCGTAACCGTCGCTGCGCAGGAGTTGCACGATGATCGAGCGCATCAACTGCTCGTCTTCGACGACCAGGATGCGGTACGGCACGCGTTCCTCGCGCGGCCAGTCGTTAGCGCCGTTTTGGCCGCCGGTAATTGCGCCGTTGGCGCTCATTGAGCCGCCGAGCGCATTTCAGGCGCGGCGTCGTCGGTCATCGCGGGCAGGCAGATCGTCACCGTTGTGCCGGCGCCGTCGCGGCTTTCGAGCTTGATCGTGCCGTGGTTGCTCAAAACGATGCTCTGGCAGAGCGAGAGGCCCAAGCCGACGCCGGAGCCGGTGGACTTGGTGGTGAAAAAAGGATCGAAAACCCGCTCGAGATTCTCGGGCGCGATGCCGCAGCCGTCGTCGTTGACGCTCAGCTTCACGCACGCCTCGCCGGCTGTGTTGCGATGACTCCTGGACGCTATCCGGATGGTTCCGCATCGGTGCTGGATGGCGTCGGCGGCGTTGAAGAGCAGATTCAACAGCACCTGCTGGATGCCGTTGTGGTCGCCAAAGGCGTGCGCCAGGTCCGGGGTCAGTGACGGCTCGATCCGGATGGAATCGAAGCGCCGGTTGTAGGCGAGCAGGCGCAGAGTTTCGTTGATCAAGTCGTTCAAGTCGATGGGGCGGCGCTCGGCGGGGGCCGGGCGGCCGAAGTTAACGAGATCCTTGAGCGTCGAAGCGATGCGGGTAATCTGCGACAGGATCGTCCGCAAGGTGGTCCGCCGCTCGGCGTCAGGCTCATCCGGCATCAACGATTGCACCAGCGAGGAAATCGAGGCCAGCGGGTTGTTGACCTCGTGCGCGACGCCGCTGGCGAAGGTGCCGGCCGCCGCCAGCCGCTCCGCCTTGACCAGCGTATCGAGCATTTCGTGCCGCTGCGTCGCGTCGCGCAGGATCATCTGGATGAACTGATGGTTTCCGGCGGAAATCAAGGCTGAATGCACGTCGAAATAGCGCCCACCGATGGGAAAATCCATCACCTGGTCCGAGCCTTTGGCAACCACGCATGCAATGTGCCTGAGCACGCCGGGCTGCGCCTCGACCGGGCACAGATCGGTCAGGCGCTGTCCGACCAGTTCGTGCTCGTTCCTTTCGGCGCGTTCGAGGTCGATGGCCGCGGCGTTGGCGCCTATCACGACCAGCGAATCCGGGTCGATCTCATACATGGGATCGGGCGCGTGGTCGATCGAGTTGCGGTATTTCTCCTCCGAGGCTTTAAGCGCCTTCTCGCGCGATTCGATATAGAACTGCGCGACCATCAAACGGCGTTCGTCCAGCGCCGCAACGATGGTATCGCGCACCAGCTCCATCGGCCGCCCCTTCACATTGGTGCGGATGTAAACCAGCATCACCTGCTTGAGTACGATATGGAAAATGTTGAATTCCGAGGGTTTGGCGCTGGCCAGGATTCCCTTCTGGCAGTGGCGTCGGAGATGGACGTAGGTGCGCAGATCGTCCGGGTCGCGCAGGTGAGCGATGAAGCGGACCAGTGAATTGCCCATCCCCTCGCGGCCGAGTTCGTCATAGCCCAGCACGCGCTCGAGCTTGGCGCACCATTCTTCGACGATTGCTTCGAAGTTCAGCTCGATAATGTCCGCGGCCTGGGCGCGGGCGGCCATACTTATCTCGCCACGGTCATACGAGGGCCCGAACAGCTCCGCCAAAGTCTTCTCGATGGCGCCCAAGTGGCTGCGGATTGCCTCGAGTTCGTGCGGTTGCGCCTCGATGGGGACGTCGGTCGCGGCGTGGTGCGGGACCTTCGATCGCTGACGCTCGGCCGCATACTTGCGGGCCATTCGATGGAGGGTCCCGCTATGATGATGTCCTACTTCCAGTTTGTCGTGGTGTGCTTTGTTCATCGCGGTCGAAACTACCTTGGTGTACGAGTCCCTAGCTTATGGAACATGAGTGCCTATCTAATTTGCATTATGCAACAAATCACAGGTACAAAACTAGCGCAAGATGCAAATTCGAGCAGCCTCGCTGGCCCAGCGCAAAACGTCGTGGCGCGCATCCGAATTCGTCGAGAAACCCGGTCTTCGCCATCGGATTTTAAGCTAAGCATTTGAAAACAAACAACTTTCTACGTGGCATGGGTTTGGCTCAAGCCCAAGTTCATGGCTCCGACGAAATCCGCTTCCAGAGTCGTACCACACGGAAAGTTCTTCAATCTCCTCGGTCGGAAGTTCTTCTTGAGGGCGATGCGTATCGCCGACGTCGGTTATGCGCTCGACTTCCATCAGAAGTTGGCGCTGCATAAGCGGCTGGGCGAGCTGGCTCAGGCGCGGACTACGGGATTGATCCTGACCGAGCAGCAGGCTGCGCCGCTGATCGGGATCGCAGCTCAAAACGGCTTGCAGGTTTTCGTCGAGTTTAGTGTGACCGCAGACGAGTTGCTGTCCGACAATGGCTTACCGGCCCTGATCTCGCGGATCCTTCATCTCGCCAACATCTTGAGCGGGTATCCGACGCTGATGGGCTATCTGCTCGATTGCGCGGTCGAGCCTGATGACTTGCGACATCGCGGCCTCGAACATTTGCGCAAGCGGCTCGGCAAGCTGATCGCAGCGATGCGGCGCGTCGGGCCGGAGCGGATGATCGCGCTGAAGCATCGGCCAGCCACGCTCGGCTTATCGTCACTGGCTGAAGACCTGATCTATGCGGAAATGCCGGCGCTCGCGCCGGCGGAACTGAGCGCCTACGTTATGCGGCTGCATAATCTCGCCGAGGCGCGGCCGGTCGTGCTCGAGTTCGGCGAGGGGCTCCCCGCGCAGGATGAGTTGGTGGTCTCCGCCTTCGGCCTCGGCGCCGCGGGCGTAGTGGCGCCGGCGATGCGGCCAGCGGCGTCGCCCGGTTGGACGGGGTTGCGGGCGCTGCGCGGCGGGGAGCTCCCACCCTTCCTCGCGCTGAACGGCGAATGCCCGCCCCTGCCGGCGGCGCCACCGATGGTTTCGGTGGTGGTCTGCGCCTACAACGCCGAGCGCACGATGCTGGCCTGCCTCGAGTCGCTGCGGGAGCTGGATTATCCGAATTACGAGGTGATCGTCGTCGATGACGGCTCACGTGATCGCACCGCTGAGATTGCCGCCGAGTTCCCGGAATTCCGGTTGATTCGGCAGCCCAACAAAGGGCTGGGTGTGGCGCGCAACGTCGGGATGCAGGCGGCGCGCGGCGAGCTGATTGCCTATACGGACTCGGACTGCGTGGTTGATCCGCACTGGCTCAGTCTGATGGTGCGGGCAATCGTCGCGAACGGCTTCGACGGCTGCGGCGGTCCGAACTATGCGCCGCACGAGCCGGGCTGGGTCGAAGGCGCGGTTGCGGCCTCGCCCGGCGCGCCGTGCCATGTGCTGACCAGTGATGATCGCGCCGAGCATCTGGCCGGCTGCAATATGGTCTTTCGCAAAACCGCGCTGCTCGAATTGGGCGGCTTCGATCCGCAGTTCACGGCCGCCGGCGATGACGTCGACATCTGCTGGCGGATGCTCGACGCCGGCCTCACCCTGGGCTTCTGCCCAGCCGCCTTCGTCTGGCATTTCCGCCGCAACACGGTCAAGGCCTATTACGGTCAGCAGCGCGGTTACGGCAAGGCCGAAGCGTTGCTTTTTCTGAAATACCCGGAGCGCTTTAATGGGCTCGGACAGATCCGCTGGCGCGGCACGATTCCGGGCCTCGCCCGCACTCTTCCCGGCGGCGCGAAGAATCGGGTCGGCTGGTCACGCCGCCCGCAGGAGTTGCAGCGCGTTTCGGAGGCGCCGCTCAGCATACTCAAAGTGCTTCCGCTGTGCGCGGAATGGACCGCCGGGTGGGTGATTGCCCTGGCGCTCTCAATCGGCTTTGGCCTCAGCGTCGTGCCCGCGCTGGCGATGCTCGTGCTCGGCCCGCTATGGGCGCTCTACTATGCGGCGAAGGCGCCGCTGGAAAAGTGCCATCGAGGAGTCCGCGCGCGGGCGCTCATCGCGTGGTTGGCGTACACCGGGCCGATTTCGCGGACGCTCGCACGCTACCGCTTTCGCAAGAACTCGCGTCATCCGGCGACGGTCGACAGCGCGCCGCGTCAGCGTCCTACCGTCGCCTGGACCCGTCGCAGCGTGCGGCTCGCCTACTGGAACGAAGCCTGGACTACGCGCGACGGGCTGCTCGAGCGGATCAACCGATTGCAAGCCAAAATCGGCCACCCGGCCGTGCCCGACCTCGGCTGGAGCGACGCCGACCTGACGCTTGAACCAGGCGCCCTGACCCGCGTCGAAATTAAGACGGCAGATGAAGAGCACAGCGGCAACCGGATAAAAAATCACGTTGCGATTCGTGCGCGACTGATGCCGGTGACGCGCGCGGCGCTGGTGACCAGCACGGTCGTCGCGGCATTCGCCGCGGTCATCGGCTGCTATGCGGCCGCGATAGCCCTCGCGACGGTCGCGGTTGGCCTTGCGCTGTGCTCAGCCGCGGAGGTGATCCAGGCCATCCGCATGGCCTACCTGGTGGTCGAGCAGTCGGCCAACGAGCTCGGACTGGTTCCGCTGGGCCGGCCGACCACCGCGCTCGCACGCGCGGCCGGCGGGAATCCGGGAGTGCTGCAGCCGCAGGAAGTTCGTGCGGTGCAAGCGGGAATCGACAATTAAACTAGCGCTGCCACGACATCCAGGCGGCGAAGAGGCGCCTGACCAAGGGAGTCAGGCGCGTGCGATTGTACGCATCGCCGAGCTTGCGGATGGCCTCGGCCTGCGTCGGATAAGGGTGGATCACCTCCGCGATCGCACCCAGCCCGACGCCCTTGCCGATCGCTAGAGTCAGCTCGGAGATCG
>JBOHWF010000203.1:0-3289 GCA_050736455.1 Binataceae bacterium (SeqCode)
ACTCGATTCGATCGTACTCGATGTGGATCAAAGAAAATCTACCGAAGACAGAGTTAAAGATTCCCGATGACGTCATTCGGGAGCTTCTCTCAATGCTTATCTCCATCGCTCATATAGGACGCAGGCGGCCGTGCAGATACGGATAGACACGGACGAATTCGAGATTCAAAATCCCGGTGGTCTTCTCGGCGGCTTGACCGGAGATAATCTGCTCTACTCGCCACCCATTTACCGTAATTTTCTACTCGCCGATGCTGCCAGACAGTATGGGTACTGCGAGAAGGCCGGTAGAGGGATCGATAAAGTCCTCTTCAACTTGATCGTTAACGGATTTGATTTCCCGATCTTCGACGGCTCTCACGATTCTTTCAGTGCTATCGTCCGGCTCAGAAGGGATAAGGCGTTTGCAGGATTCATCAAGGATTTCGCAGGCACTCTCGAGTTAAAGCTTACCGATTTGATAATTCTTCGCGCCTTGAGAGCTCGTGCCCAAGTTTCGAAGGACGATCTGACTCGACTAGGGCAGCGGCCACAACACTACACGGATGACGTGCTTTACGGATTGGAACGGCGGCAAATTATTCGGCGCGTTCGCGACGGTTACGCCTTATCAGAAAATACTCAGGAACAGCTGACGCGGTACAACGCTGACGGCCAACTGAAACTCTTTCAACAGTAGGCGTACATTGCAGTCGACGATCCAGAGACATGGTTGGTGATTACGAGATCGCAGCATCAGAGATGATCAAGTGAGTAATGCCAACTAATCGATTCACTGATTTTTTCGACCCGGATTTGTCAAAAGTCAGCGCCAAAGAGCGCATCGACGCTTCGATAGCGTTGATAGAGGAGACTCGGAATTACGGACACGCCTTATTTGCGCGATGCGCCTGTCGACCGGAAGGTGGCGACGAGAACATCGCGATTCTTTTTTTGTATTACCACTTACTGGAGATGTTGGATGCCGTTGGAGTGCTCGTGGCGGAATCCGCTCCAGTGCCCGCCGAACTTCAAGTACGTGCTATTTTTGAAGCCCTGTTGGCCTTGTCGTATATGCTACAAGGCGACACTGTGCGCCGCGCACATGCCTATTGGGTAGCTGCCTTCGCTGATCGCATCAAGTTTTATGAAACTCTCGACCCATCAACCCCTGCAGGAGAAAGGTACCTCGCGGCGCTCAAGTCCGACCCTAACTGCGCCACTATGCAGATAGCGCCCCCACGTCCCGAAGCGATCGCGAACCTGAAATCAGGCCTCGCACAACCTGGATACGCCGAGGCATACACGGAATACCGAAGGCTGAGCCGACGGCGTCCAGCGGACTGGTATCAGCTATTCGGTGGACCGCGTAATCTTCGGGAGCTAGCGCGCGAAATCGCCCGCGAAGGAACCTACGAAGTTTTGTATGGCGAGTGGTCAATACTTGGCCATGGGAAGGATGCGCTTCTTCGCAATCTGGTTGGCGGTCGAACGGGCGGCCCCGCAGTGCGGGCGATTCGGAATCCCGAGACGATTCCGCAGACCGTCAGTTTTGCCGCCGACTTCACTCTTGAAGCCACTAGGTTGATGCTTCAGAGATATCGTCCAGGCGAAGCAAACTCGGCACGCCGAATGGTACGTGAAAGAGTTTCGAAATTTGCGCTTTGCGGTGGATGGAGAAATCGCACCTCCTTGGCCTCGACAGCGTCAGGTCTAGACGTTAAGCCAACACCCCTGGCTGTTTCAGATCGGCGTCTCTCACCAGCCCGCAACCAAACGTGGATTGATTTATTCAGCGTATGGACCTCTTGACAAACACGTACAGATAGCGGACATTTGGGTCAGTTGAGAACCGCAATGTCCGTGTTGTTTCCGAAAAACTCGTTGATTCCTTTGGAGTTTGCTTCAGCCGATGGCGAGAGTCGAACTCGCGACCTACTGATTACAAGTCAGTTGCTCTACCAGCTGAGCTACATCGGCCCCGATCCGAAACCGCTCCCGAAACCCACTTTTTTATTCAGCCGCCCAGCGCCTGTCAATCGAACATTACCGCGAAACCCGTCCTCGCAAATCGGCCAAGCCTACCCCCCGAACCTCACCACGGCACCTTGATGAAATTCCGCTCACTCGCCGTCGCGCCCCTTCCCATCCTTTAGCGATTCCAACACCATATCAAAACAGCGCTGGTACAGTGATTCGATCTGCGACTCCCCATATGACTTACCTTGCAAAATCGCCGCTATCACCCGCGCGCTGCATTCGGCCGCTACGATGCGCAGTTCACTGTCAGTGGCCATCAGTTGGTCCACTCCAGACTAGGAACCTACGCACCGGCGGTCGCCGACTGCGCGGCTACGTCACTTTGCTCGCGCCGCCGCCCGATCTCGAACAGCGTTACCGCCGCCGCCACCGCAACGTTGAGCGACGCCACCCGTCCACGCATCGGGATACTGACGACGAAGTCGGCATTGCTCTTGACGATGTCGCGCACCCCGCGATCCTCCGCCCCGAGCACGATCGCGAGCCGCCGCGTCACATCGACCTCGTAGAGCGGGGTATCCCCATGCGGCGCCAGCGCGACGATCCAGTAGCCCTGCGCCTTGAGCGCCTCCAGCGTCTGCGCGACGTTGCCGCAGCGCGCGATTTGCAGATGGACCCAGGCCCCCGCCGAGGCCTTGACCGCAGCCGGCGTCACGCCGCTGGTGCGGTCGCGCGCGAGCACGATCCCGCGCACCCCGGCGCACTCCGCCGAGCGCATGATCGCGCCCAGATTGCGCGGGTCGGTCACCCCATCGACGACCAGCAGCGGGTCGGGCTTTTGCTCAAGCAACTGTTCGAGCGGGGCGTAGCTGTATTCCCGCACCGTCGCGATGATCCCCTGATGGCGCCCCTCGGACCCGGCCATCCGCGCGAGCTCGCCGTCCTCGGCCTTGACCACGCGGCCGCCGGCTTCGCGCACGGCTTCGATCTCGCCGCCGAAGCGCTCGTAGGCCCCGGCCTTCACAAACAACGCCTGGATCGCCGACGGTGACGCCGCGATCAGCTCGCGCACCGGCTCGACGCCAAAAATAATTTCACCCTGCGCCGCGCGCGGCGGCGGCGGCGTCCGGCGCTCGGGGCCGCCGCGCACGGGCCGTGGTCCCTGATGCGCTCGCGGCTGGGTCGAGTCCTGGGCCGAATTAAAGCGGCGCCGTCCACGATTTCTCATCTATTCCAACTACTCCGCGCGGGCGCGAACGCGCCGCCACGCCATCCCTTACGAATCGCCGAGGTCTCCCCGCCTGCGCTAGGCTGGCCGCGGCTCCAGCAC
>JBOHWF010000204.1:0-2463 GCA_050736455.1 Binataceae bacterium (SeqCode)
GCGCGTACCCTCCGGGAACATCAGCACGCTGCGGCCACGGCGAAGTTCGGCGAGGGCTTCTTCGAGCGACTCGAGCTGGGCGCGCTCGCGATCGAACGGGATCAGGCGCGTGAAGTTGGTCGCGATGAAGCGGCGGATACCGTTGTTGAAAAAATAGTCCTTCGCCGCCAGCACGATGAGCTCGCGGCCGTGCGCGCCCATCGCATAACTGACGAGGCCGAAGTCCACGTGGCTCGAATGGTTGGCGACGACCAGGAGGTTGCGATTGACCGGGATGTTGCCGCGGCCCATTACGAGCGGCTTGAGCCAGCCGTCGAAGGCGGCGTGCAATGATCGCCGCACCGCATCCTCGCCGTGGCGGCGAAGCCGCTCGGGCAGCGCGAAGGTGTAGGGCCGCGCGAAGCGCGCGTAGGAGGGCAGGCGCGGACGGTTTTGCCCCTCGTCGAGCAGCTTCTGCAGGTCGTCGATGGTGCTGAGGTTGGCGAGCTGTTCGGCGCTGAGCTCGTGGCCGGCTTTGGCCGCGATGTGCTCGGCCAACTCGGCCAGCGCCAGCGAATCGAGGCCGAGGTCTTCGGTCAAGCGCGTCGCAGGCGTGAGTTCGGGTGCGCCGCTGGCGACTTGCTGCAAGGCCTGCGCGAGCCAGGGAGTAATCTCCTCGCTGACGGTGGCGCGCTCGCCGGCGTCAGTGCGCAGCATCATCTCGAGCGCGGCGGCGGCCTCCGCGCGTTTGATCTTGCGCGTGCGCGTGCGCGGGAGCTCGAGGTCGGTAAAGCGCACAATCCTGATGCGCTTGTGGGCGCTCAACGTGGCGCTGACCTTGTCGATGTGCTCGCGCAGGCGATCCTCGACGGCGCGGCGGCTTTCCCCGCGTGAGTAAGCGGGCACGACCAGGGCTGCGACCTGCTCGCCCTGCACGACTTTCAGGCCGACTACGGCCATCTCCTTGATGTAGTGCGAGTGGCCGTAAGCTTCCTCGAGCTCGTCGATGTAAATATTGTTGCCGCCCGAATCGACGATCACGTCCTTGGCGCGGCCGACGATATAGAGGCGGCCATCGCCGTCGAGGCGGCCGAGGTCGCCGGTATGCAGCCAGCCGTCGCGAATTACTTCGACCGTCGCCGCCGGATTGCGGTAATAGCCGCTCATCACGTTGCCGCCGCGCACGATGACCTCGCCGACACCGCTCTCGTCCGCGGCGTCCAGCCGAAGTTCCACGCCGGCCAGCGGTTTGCCGACGGAGCCGGCCACGAGGTCGTCGTCGGGCCGCGCGACACACAGCACCGGGGCCGATTCAGTGAGGCCGTAGCCCTCGAGCAACTTGATCCCGAGATCGTTAAAGAACTGCGCGACGCGCTGGGGTAGCGCCGCGCCGCCGCTGACGGCGAGCCGCAACCGGCCGCCAAGAGCGGTATGGGCCTGGCGGAAGATCACGCTGCCGAGATTGACGTGATAGCCGGCGTCGAGCGCGCGGTTGAACTCACGCAGACGGGCAAAGCCGGCGGCGAAGAACGGCCCATGTGCTTCGACCTCGTCAACGATGCGGCGATGCACGGCCTCCCACAGCGCAGGCACCGCGATGAGCGCGGTCGGCCGCACGTCGGCGAGCGTCCGTGAGAGGCTCGCCGCGTCCACGCCGAGCGGATAGACGATCCGCGCGCCACTCGCGAGCGGCAGCAGCATCCCGCAGGTGAACTCGAAAGTGTGATGCAGCGGCAGCAGCGACAGCACGGTGTCGCCGCCGTCGAGCGCGAAGACCCGCCCGAGCATCATGACCTCGGCGGCGAAGTTGCCATGCGAGAGCATCACGCCCTTGGGCGCGCCGGTCGTGCCGGAGGTAAAAACGATTGACGCGAGGGTCTTGCGTTCGAGCTTGAGCGGAGCCGCAGCCTTGCCCTTGAGCATGAACGGACGCCGCAGCTCTCCCAGCGCGATCTCTTTGATGCCGGGCGTCGCGGCACTGATGCCGTTACCGATCCGCTTCGCACACGCCGCCGAAACCAGCGCGGCGCCAGGTTCGGCGATGCGCGCGATCGGTTCGAGCTCCTCCGCCGAGATCAGATGATCCAGTGGCACGGCGACCGCGCCCGCGTAGAGGATAGCGAAATAGCCGATTACCCAGTCCGGCGAATTCTCACTGATCAGCAGAACCCGATCGCCGGGTTTGATCCCATGCGTACCGAGCAGCAGGCCCGCGCGGGAAGCAGCGTCGCGCAATTCGCGATAGCTGAGCAGGCTTTGCTGCGCCGACCCGACCCGCGCTTCGAGCGCCGGGCGCGCGCCGTGGCGCTCGGCGGCGCGCTCGAGCAAATCGACGAGGGTCTTGTGCCGCAGCAGCGATCGCGGGCGGCTGCGCGTATGCAGATCGAGCTGCGGGAAAATGTGCTGCCGCAGGCCCGGTAGATGAACCTCGATCCAGTAATTCTTCCAATCGATCAGATCGGGACGGAACGGATGGCGCTCGGC
>JBOHWF010000205.1:0-5195 GCA_050736455.1 Binataceae bacterium (SeqCode)
CGATGAGCCGCCCCGCCGTTCAATCACCAATGCTGACTTCGATCAGGCGTGGCCGTGGCGCAGGAGCTTGCCCGGCGTCGCCCCGGTGCAATTGCCTTCGCTGAAGGTCTCGACGCCGTTGACGATAATCGAGCGGTAGCCCTTCGAGCGCTGCACGCGCCGCCATTCGCCGCCCGGCAGATCGTGGACGATCTCGCCGACCCAATCCGGCTCGATCCCGAGGCCATTGAGGTCGTACACCACGACGTCAGCCGCCGCGCCCTCGCGCAACACGCCGCGATCGCGGAAGCCGGCGGCGTGAGCGGGCAGCGCCGACAAGCGGTAGTGCGCCTCTTCGAGCGTGATCCGCTGTTCGTCGCGCACCAGCCAGCGCAGGAAATCGGTGGTGAAGGCCCCGCCGGTGAAAAACTTGGTGTGCGCCCCGCCGTCCGAAACGCCCGGGAAAGTGAACTGCGAGTTGTTGATGATCTCGGCCATGTACTCGGGGTTGAAACCGCGATTGGGACCGAGGAATTCAGCCTTGAGGTCGGTCGCCACGGCGATATCGAGCATCGCTTCGATCGGATGCTTGCCCAGTTCCATCCCGATCTGGCCGAGCGACTTGCCGACATGCTGCTCGAGTTCGTCTTTATTCTCGACCCACTGCACGATCAGATGCTTCGGATGGCCGCCGACGCCCGCCTGGATCGCTTTGAAGTTCATGTCGCAGTTGTCGTTGGCGTGGACCACTGCCGCGCGCCGCGCCGGATCCTGCATCTTGGCGAGCTTCTCGGCCTTGGTGCCGATGGTCAGGTCGCGCCATTCGGGCAGCGTATCGTATAGATTCCAGTTCTCGAGCGTGAAGGCGAAGCCGCTGCGGACCGTGCCCGCCTGGCCGAAGATCTGCCGCCCCTTGGCGCGGTTGCGTTCGACAAAGCGCATACTGCGGCGATGGATTTCCGGGTTGGCGCGCGTGGGGATGATCGCCTGCCAGAGGATTGGCCGCTGCGCTTCGTCTGCCAGCTTCTCGACGAAAGCCAGATCGTGACGAGCGTCGCCGGTGCCCTGCGTGATCTCCATGAAGCCTTCATCACGCCGGCGCAGCACGCGCCCGAGGTTCAAGATGTCCTCGTCGCACATCGTGTCGGTGACCATCGGCGAGCCGTCAAAGTCCGCCTGCACCGAATTCGGCCCCAGACGCTGAATCGAGAAACCGCACAGCCCGGCATCCATACCTTCGTCGAGCAGCCGCGCCATCTCGGCCCGTTCCTGCTCGGTCGCCGGCCGCGTCTTCGCCGCCTCGAGACCCATCACGTAGGTCATGAGCGAGGCGGTCGGCATGTACTGGATGCAGTTGACCCCTTTGGGCGCGCGATCCAGCGAATCGAGATACTGCGGGATGGTTTCCCAGTCCCACTTGATCCCGGCCTTCATCGAGGCGAACGGAATCGCTTCGGTGCGGGTCATCGTCAGCATCGAGCGTTCGATGAAATCGGGTTTGCAGGGCGCGAAGCCGAAGCCGCAGTTGCCGAGCACCAGCGAAGTCACCCCGTGCCATCCGGAGATCGTGCAATAGGGATCCCAGCGGATTTGCGCGTCATAATGGGTGTGCAGATCGACAAAGCCCGGCGCGACGATCAGCCCGCTGGCGTCGACCACCTTCTTGGCAAAGCCCGGCGCCCGTCCGCCGAGTTGCGCGACCTTGCCGTCTTTGATCCAGACGTCGCCGTGATAGCGCGGGACGCGCGTGCCGTCGACGATCGTGCCGCCTTTGATTTGGATATCGTAATCAGCCATTCGGTTCCCTCCTCGATTGGTAAGGACTCTGGCGTCCTGAGCGTTGCGTAGCAGTTTAGATCTTGTCGCCTGATTTCCTTATAGCAAAAAGCAGCTCCGTTTAACCAGCGGCGGATTGCTGATTCTGGATGCGGCTAGCTTCCCATCAACTCAACGAAGTTGTCGGCGTAAAAGCGCTCCTTGGCCGCTTCGCTGACGCCCACCATCGATTCCTCGAAACGCTTGAGCGGATTACGCCCACCCTCGATATGCGGATAGTCGGACGAAAACAGGAACAGCTCTTCACCACCCTGCTCGATAATCCAGCCGGCCGGCTCGGTCGGATGAGGCGTGAACTTGAGCTGACGCCGCACATAGTCCGACGCCTTGAGCGGGAGCGCGAGTCCGGGTTCGGTTCGCGCGAAGGCATTCTGGGCGACATCGAGGCGCTTGAGCCACGGCACGACCCACAGTGCGCCGAGCTCGATCACGCCGCCGCGCAGCCGCGGAAATTGCTCGAACGTGCCGTCCAGCACCAGCGCACTCAGGAAGGCCTCGGCCGAGCCGTGCAGCAGCATGAACTCCTTGGAGTCGACGTCCTCGCCGCCGCCAAGGAAGCCGGTATGCGCCGCGCGGCCATTGTTGCGATACGCCGCGGGCATCGGCGTCTCGCCCGCGCCGACATGCAGCATGAATGGGACGTTGGCCTCCTGCAGCCGGCTCCAGACGCCGTCGAAATCCGAATGGCTGGGAGATTTGTCGCCGGCCGGATGCGCCGGGATCCAGAAGGCGCGGCAACCGGCCTTGAGCCCTTCGTCCAGTTCGCCCTCGGCGCGGCGGGCGTCATCGAGCGGGAGAAAGCCGACCGCGATCATCCGTCCATCGGTCTGGCAAAAGTCGGCCATCGCGCGGTTGTGTGCCCGCGCACCGCCGTAGAGCAAATCGGGATTGCGCTCGCGTTGATTGAAAACACCCCAGAACTGGCTCATCGCCAGCGAACTGAAGACCAACTGCCGATTGAACCCGAGCAGGTCGAGCGCGCGCTTGCGCTCCGCCGGATCGAAGGCGCCCAGCGCCTCCCATCCCTTGATGAACATGAAATTCTTCTCGATCTCAACCTCATCCCAATGGCTGGTGTCGAACCTGCTGATGAAGGCGTGATCGACCATCCTGCCACTGCGTCCGAAATCGATCGGCTTGAGCAACGCGCGAGTCTTGGCGTCGGCGTATTCGGCCAGCCAGCCAACCGGCTCCATCAGATGGGCGTCGGCGTCGTTATAGGTGCGTCCTTCCGCGTACGGCATCGGTTCCTCCCTCAACGGCCTGTGGTGAGGCGCTTGACTGGCATAATAACACGCCGCGCGAAGTGCAAGTCCATCCGCGGATGCCCTGCTCTATGCAGATCGCTCTTCAGGCCCGGATCAGCCGCGCGCGTCGAGCCACGGGCGCAGTGATGGCTTCAGCATGCTGTCGAGACTCAGCCAGCCGCCACCGGCGACCATCAGCCACAAGTAGGTCAGGACGTAGAGTGGTTCGTCGGCGTTGAGGAAATCGCCGAGCGACGAGACGTTGTAGCGCAGCACCACGCAGAAGAGCGCGACCAGCATGTTGATGATCATCGGGATCGCGACGAGCCGCGTTGCGAGGCCGATCACGGTCAACAACCCGCCGTAGAATTCCGTGTAGGCGGAAAGCGCGGCGTTGAAATGCGGATAGGGGATGTTCCATCCGGCGAAGTTCTTCGCGAACTGATCCAGATGGTGCATCTTGCCCCAGCCCGTGTTCATGAAGAAGCCGCCGACGAACAGCCGCGTCAAGAGCGCGGCAAAGCCGCTCAGCGCTGGGAGCTTGGCGTAAATCCGATCGAGTGTCGCGGCGAGTGAACGCACCATCTCCAACCTCGTCTGGCCGGGTTGGAGTAGTGACGCGCCGGACGCGGCGCAAATTCATCGCCGGCTTATGGTGGCGATAGTCTAACGGCGGGCGAGCGCGGTGCGGATGTCGGCGGCCACGATCGCGGGTTTGATCTCAGGGCCCTGATATTGATGTAATTCGCGGCCGTCCGCTCCGATCAGATAAAGCTCGAAGACGTGCTCCATCTCGTCGTCCGCGGCGCCGTGCGGCACGCCGTACAGATTGAGGACATGCGCGACGTCGTCGGGCTTGCCGGTGAGAAAGACCCAGCCCGCGCCCTCGACGCCCTGCGCTTTGGCATAGGCCGCCAATTGCGCCGGATGGTCTTCCTTGGGATCGGTGGTCACGACGGCCATCGTCACTTTCGAGTTGAACGACGGTTCGAGTTCCTGCGCGACCGCTTTCATACGCGCGGTCATCAACTCGCACGGACCCAAGCAGTCGGTATGGATGAAGCCGACCAGGACCGGTTTGCCGCTCAGCGAAGCGAGCGTAACTGCATGCCCGGACTGGTCAATGAGCGGAATGCTCGGCAGGAGATTTATCCGCGCGAAGGTCGCGACCGCGGGTGCGTTGCTATTGGCCGCGGCTCGCGCCGTTGGTCCCAGCGTGAGCGCAGCAATCGTCAGTGCGAATAACCATTGACGATAGCGCATTAAAGAGTCCATACCATCTCCCGTTAAAACTCTACAGATTTTTTTTCGTACTTTCTCCGGCGATATAATCCGCCTGACGAATCGCCAGTGTGACGATCGTCAGCGTCGGATTCTCACCGGCACTGGACGTGAACTGGCTGCCGTCCGAGATAAACAGATTCTTGAGCTCGTGGGTCTGGCCCCACTTATTGCAGACGCCGTCGCGCGGCTTCTCGCTCATCCGCGCGGTCCCGAGATTATGAGTCGAGGGATAGGGCGGCACCGCGATCGTCTCGACGGCGCCGGCCGCGTCGTAAATCGCGGCGCCCTGCTTGTAGGCATAATTGCGCATCGCGAGGTCGTTCTGATGATCGTCGTAATGGACGTTGGGAATCGGCAGGCCGAATTGATCTTTCTCGGTCGGATGCAGCGTCACGGCGTTGGTCGCCTGCGGCATATCCTCGCCGACGATCCACATCCCAGCCATGTTATTGAAGCGTTCGAGCTGGCGCGCGTAATCGCGACCCCAGGCGCCCGGATTCAGGAAGGCCGCGGTGAATGGCAATCCCAGTGAGATCGTCTCGAACTCGAAGCCGCCGGCGAAGCCGCGTTTGGTATTGAGTCCGGCTTCATCCTGGACGATTCCGGCCATCACCGTGCCGCGATACATATGCACCGGATCCTTGAAAATCCCGTAAACCGATCCAGTGGTGTGGCGCATGTAGTTCCTGCCGATCTGCCCGGAGGAGTTGGCGAGGCCGTTGGGGAACTGCGACGAATGCGAATTGAGCAGGAGCCGTGGGGTCTCGATCGAATTGCAGGCGACGCAGACAATTCGCGCCTTCTGCAAATTCTGCTCACCATTCTTGCCGGCGTAGAGTACGCCTGACG
>JBOHWF010000206.1:0-8401 GCA_050736455.1 Binataceae bacterium (SeqCode)
GCGCAGAAGAAGACAACTGCAAACGTATGATTCGCTCGTGCAAAACGCGATGAAGCAGTATGACCCCAGGCGCGCGACGGCTTAGTAGCCGACACGGAAGCGGAGAGCTTCCACGGGTTAGAATGGGCGGGCGTTGCGACGGGATAGCTAGTGAGCGCCGGCGATTGGGTCGCGGCAAGGGAGCTTAGCTTTGGACGAAATCCCGGTTTTTGTACCGCATGTCGGTGTTGATACGCTCAAGCATGTAAGCGACGCGTTCGCCGTCGGTTGGCTCGGGATGGGCGCACTGACGCGTGAATTCGAGGAACATATCGGCGCGGCGCTGGGCGGTGAAGGCCGCCACGTGATCGCCACCAACACGGGCACCTCCGCCCTGCACCTCGCACTGCTCGTTGCCGGCGTGGGGCCGGGAGACGAAGTGATCACGCCCTCCTTCAACTATGTGGCCGATCAGCAGGCGGTTACCGCGACCGGCGCGGCGGTCGTGATGTGCGACATCCGCGACGACAATCTGGGCTTCGACTGCGCCAAGGCAGAGGTTCTGATCGGGCCGCGCACCAAGGCCCTGCTGCCGTTGCACTTCGCGGGCGTGCCGTGCGATCAGAAAGGGGTTTACGAGCTGGCGCAGCGCCACCATCTGCGCGTGATCGAGGACTGCACGCACGCCTTTGGCACCCGCCTCAACGGGCGTCGTCTCGGCAGCTACGGCGACCTGGCCTGCTTCAGCTTCGACCCGGTCAAGATCATTACGAGTATCGATGGCGGGGCGGTGGTGACCGGCAACGCCGAGGACGTCAAGCAGCTGCAGCAGCAGCGCCTGCTCGGCGTCGATCGCGACACCATCTTACGCTATCAGAATCAGCGCGCCTGGGATTATGACGTGGTTCGGCAGGGTTTTCGCTACCATCTGACGAACATCATGGCGAGCGTCGGAATCTCGCAAATCAAGCGGCTCGAGGAATTCATCACGAGCCGGCGGCGCGTCTGCCAGACTTACCATCGCGCGTTTGGCAAGCTGGCGGGAGTCAAGCTGCTCGAAACCGATTTCGCCGACGTCTCTTCGTATATTTATTCGATCCGGATTCTAGGCGGCCGCCGCGAAAAGCTAATCGGCCATTTACGCGAACGCAAGATCGCCACCGGGGTGCACAATCTGGCGGTCCATCAGCATAGCTACTATCGCGAAGCTCGCCGCGGGGACATGAGCGTAACCGAGCGCGTGGCCGCGGAAGTCCTGACTCTGCCGCTGCATTCCAATATGAAAAACGAGTTTGTCGACCGAGTCATCGAAGGGGTGACTAGTTTTTTTGGTAAAGACGCATAGAGTAATCGACGAGACCGCGCGCGCAACTCGGCTGCGAATCGAATACCATGGAACAAACCAAGCACGACATTCAGCGGGTTCTGGTGACGGGCCACGCTGGCTATATTGGCGCCGTGATGACGCCGATGCTCCGCCACGAAGGCTTTGCGGTGACCGGACTAGACACTTTCTTTTTCGCGGGATGCGATCTCGGCGAACTGGGAAACCCTATTCCAGAATTGCGATTGGATCTGCGTGACGTCCGCGCCGCGGACCTGGCCGGCTTCGACGCGATCATTCATCTCGGTGCACTGAGTAATGACCCGCTGGGCGATCTGCAGCCCGATCTCACCTGGGAAATCAATCATCTGGCGTCGGTGGCTTTAGCGCGCGCGGCGCGAGCCGCCGGGGTGCGCCGTTTTCTTTATTCATCGTCGTGTAGCATCTACGGCGCGTCGGGCAGCGAGCCGTTGACCGAGGAGGCGCCGTTCGCGCCGCTGACGCCTTACGCCGGCTCGAAGGTGCGCGCCGAAGAGGATTTGGCCGGGCTCGCCAGCCGAGATTTCAGTCCGGTCTATTTGCGTAATGCAACCGCGTATGGTTTTTCGCCGCGGCTGCGCGCCGATGTAGTGCTGAACAACCTGGTCTGTTGGGCCTTCACCACCGGTAAAATTCGGATTTTGAGCGACGGTACGCCGTGGCGCCCGCTGGTGCATGTCGCCGACATCGCGCACGCCTTTATCGCGGCGCTGCGGGCGCCGGCCGAGGTCATACACAACCAGGCTTTCAATGTAGGCAGCAACGATCAGAACTACCAAGTTAGAGACATCGCCGAAATCGTGCGCGCCGAGATGCCCGCGTGCCAGATTGAGTATGGCGGCGTTAGCGGACCGGACCCGCGCAATTATCGCGTCGATTTCAGCAAAATCGACCGCCTGCTGCCGGAGTTTCGCACGCATTGGGATGCGCGTGCGGGAGCGCGTGAGCTGCGCGAGGCCTTCGAACGTCACGGCCTGACCGCGGAGGATTTCCAGGGGCGCCGCTTCACCCGTTTGGCGCAGCTAAAGTTTCTGCTCGAGAGCCGACGGGTGGATGCGGCTTTGCGCTGGAATGATCGGGGTGCGACGCCGGCAACGTGCAACTGAGATCAAGCTTCTCGAAAACTAATGGCGGCTTCTAAGAAGTCGCATCCGAGGGTTCGCTCGCCTGCGACAGACGCGACCGGCGCAAATCTTCGGCTGTCTCCAAGGCCCGACTCTCCGGACCTTTGTCGCGCGCGCCAGGACGCTTCGATCGCGGCGGGCCGCTGAGCAGCCGTGGCATCTCTTCCTGGCAGATTTTGAGGAAGCTACGGCGCATGCCGGTCAATTCGCTGCCATGATGGTACGCTAGGCACCATTGACGAAATGCGCCCTCGCCGCCAAGCGGGATCGCGCATAGTTCGCCGCGCTCGATCTCGCTCAGCACCAGCCAGCGGGGCGCCACACTGGCGCCATGACCTGCGATCGCAAGGCGTTTGGCGAGGTCAAGATCGTCGGTTTCGACGATTATCTCCGGGAAAACTCCCGCCTCGATCAGAAAATTGTCCCACGCGGCCCAGAGCTTGTTGCCAGGATTTGGAACAATCAGCGGTTGTCCTTTCAGATCCTTCGCTTGCAGGCGATCTTGCCGCGCCAGCTCATGCTGAGGCGACACGATCGCGACCAATTCGTCCCGCCCCAATTGCACCATGCCCAGTGATCGTTGCTTTACCGGATACGGCAGCAGCGCCAGGTCAAGTTCACGATGCGCCAGTCGCGCCGCCATCGTATCCGGATCGGCCGTAACCACCGACAGGGCGATCGCAGGAAAGCGCAGGTGAAATGCGCTCAGCACCGCCGGAAACAACGAATGGCAGAACAGCGCCGGCGCGCCGATTGAAAGATGGCCGGAAGCGGTCTTGGTCTGATCGGCCAGCAGACCGCGGACGCGATCGAGATTGTCGAGCACCTGACGCGCGCATTGAAGGAAGATCTCGCCGGCGGTGGTGAGACCGACAAATTTGTTGGAGCGTTTCAAGAGTTGCGCTCCAAGGCTGCGTTCCAACGCGCTGATTTGCTGACTCACCGATGATTGAGTCAGTCCGAGTCTCTTGGCGGCGGCGGTAAAACTGCGCTGTTCCGCGACCGCCCGGAAAGTACTCAGAACACGAATATCCAGTTCCATTACATTCACAAATCTTCTCGATTACATCGGTTAATCGCGACTGCTGGCGCCGCCGCGCTGACCAGCAAAGCGGCATCTGCCTATCGATGTCGCACACCAGAGCCCTGCAGGTTCCGCTCGGTCCACGACTGTTCTCGAATGGTCAGCGTGATTTTTGATGTACCAAGTCGACGGCATCAAGTTTGCGCTTAGCTCTCTGCAAATCGGCGGCCAGACCGATTCGACCAGGCAATGGAAGCGATTTGCGTTGATGATGATGCGACCCCGGAAGTCACCGAGGCGACGACCGCGACGCATTGCCCGTACTGCGCACTGCAGTGCGGGATGAACCTGGTGCGCGACAAAGCCGGAATCACCGTTGCGCCGCGTCAATTTCCAACCAATAAAGGCGGCCTCTGCCAGAAGGGCTGGACCGCAGGCGAGCTCCTTTCGCATCGCGAGCGCCTGACGACGCCTTTGGTCAGGGACAGCCGAGCGGGAGAGCTGCGCCCGGCGTCGTGGGACGAAGCGCTGAGTCGGGTTGTCGCAGAAATCCGCCGGGTTCAGGAACGTCACGGCCGCGACGCAGTGGGCGTGTTCGGCGGAGGCGCACTGACCAATGAAAAAGCCTATCTGCTCGGCAAATTCGCCCGTGTCGGCCTGCGCACCAGCAACATCGATTACAACGGGCGTTTCTGCATGGCGTCGGCCGCGGCCGCAGGAATCAAGGCGTTCGGACTCGATCGCGGGTTGCCCTTTCCGCTCGAAGACCTTCAGAACGCCGAAGTCATCCTGCTGGTGGGCGGCAATGTCGCCGAGACGATGCCGCCGATTATGCAGTACTTCGACGAGCAAAGGCGGCGCGGCGGGCGGCTCATCGTAATGGATCCGCGGGCAACGGTGACGGCGCGCGCAGCGACGCTGCATCTGCAGCTCACCCCCGGCGCCGACGCCGCGGTCGCCAATGGCTTGCTCCATATCGCGATCGCCCAGGGCCTGATCGACCTGGAGTTCATCGCCCTGCGGACCAACAACTACGACGCGGTGCGGCGAATCGTAGCGTCGTACTGGCCGGAACGCGTCGAGCGTCTCAGCGGCGTGCCGGTCGCGCAACTGTACGAAGCCGCGCGCATGATTGGGCGGGCCTCAACCGCGATGATTTTGACGGCGCGGGGCCCGGAGCAACAAAGTCGATCAGTCGACAACGTCCTGGCCTTTATCAATCTCGCGCTCGCGCTCGGCCAGGCGGGCAAGCCCTGCTCCGGCTATGGCTGCCTGACTGGCCAGGGCAACGGACAAGGCGGACGCGAACATGGACAGAAGGCTGATCAACTGCCGGGCTATCGCCGCATCGACGACCCGGACGACCGTGCCCACGTCGCTGGCGTCTGGGGCGTGGATCCCGAGACGCTGCCGGGCGCAGGGCGTTCCGCTTACGAGCTGCTCGACAGCCTGGGCCGCGAAGGCGGGGTTCGCGCGCTGATGGTGATGGGCTCGAACCTGACGGTGTCTGCGCCGAATGCCGGGCATATCGAGCGACGGCTGGCCGCGCTCGATTTTCTGGTCGTAGCGGATTTCTTCCTGTCGGAAACCGCGCAGCTCGCCGACGTTGTGCTGCCGACTACCCAATGGGCCGAGGAAGAAGGCACGATGACCAACCTTGAGGGGCGCGTGCTCCTGCGGCGGCGCGCCCTCGAGCCTCCTGCCGGGGTGCGGTCTGATCTCGAAATTCTAAGTGCGCTGGCTGCCCGGCTGGGCTGCCTCGAAGGCTTCCCGTCGCAGCCGCGCGCAGTGTTCGACGAGTTACGCCGCGCCAGCGCCGGCGGCGCTGCGGATTATTCCGGCATCACCTACGAGCGGATCGCGGCCGAAGACGGCGTCTTCTGGCCGTGCCCCACAGAAGACCATGCCGGCACGCCGCGGATGTTCCTCGACCGCTTCGCCACGCCCGACGGGCGCGCGCGCTTTCACCCGGTCGAGTACCGGCCGGCCGCGGAAACGCCGGACGCCGAGTATCCGCTCTTTCTGACCACCGGTCGCGTGATGGCGCATTACCAGTCAGGTAGCCAGACGCGCCGGGTCGCGGCATTGCGCCGAGCGCAGCCCGAGCCGTTCGTCGAAATTCACCCGACCGCAGCGCGCGGTCTTGGCATTGCCGCGAACGAGCTCATACGCCTCACGACCCGGCGCGGCAGCGCTGTGATGAGGGCGCGGCTGAGCACGGCGATCCGGATGGACACGCTCTTTTCGCCGTTTCATTGGGGCGGCGCGGGACGGGTCAACCTGCTGACCAATCCCGCCCTCGACCCGGTCTCGAAGATGCCTGAGTTCAAGGTCTGCGCAGCGCGCATCGACAAGATCGTCGATTACAACCCGGCGCTGGCGCTCGCGGCGCCGGCCGTTCGCATTTGAGGAGGACTGTCAATGGACGCGGCGGCAATTGAGTCGGCCACCAGGAAAAAGCAACTCGTCGTCATCGGCAACGGGATGGCCGGGGCACGCACGGTTGAAGAGATTCTGGCGTGCGGCGGCGGCGCGCAATTCCAGATCACGGTGTTCGGCGACGAGCCCTACGGCAACTACAACCGCATCCTGCTTTCGAGCGTGCTCAACGGTTCGCAGGATTCGTCGGAAATCTTTCTGAACGGGCTCAGTTGGTATGCGGATAACGGCGTCGATCTGCGCGCGGGCGTCCGCGTGGACGTGATCGCGCGGCCGCACAAGGCAGTGCATTGCGACGACGGCAACTGGTATCCCTACGATCAGTTGATTATCGCTACCGGTAGTCGCCCGTCGATACCGCCGATCGCCGCCCTCAAAAAGCCCAACGGCGAATTGCGGCCCGGCATCTTCGTCTTCCGCACCCTCGACGACTGCCGGAAAATCGCCGAATACGCCGGCAAGAGCCGCCGCGCGGTGGTTATCGGCGGCGGTCTGCTCGGGCTCGAAGCGGCGCGCGGCCTACTCACGCATGGCGTCGAAGTCAACGTCGTCCATCTGCTCGGCCATCTGATGGAGCAGCAACTCGATCCACAGGCCGGGATAATCCTCAAAAATACGATCGAGAAGATGGGCATCCAGGTCCATCTCAAGAAGCTTACCAAGAGCGTGCTCGGTGAGAACGAAGTCACCGGACTCGCCTTCGAAGACGGCCAGACGCTCGAATGCGACATGATCGTAATCGCAACCGGAATCGCACCAAACAGCGAAATCGGCGCGCGCTGGGGCCTGACGACCGAGCGCGGAATCGTGGTTGACGATCAACTGCGGACCTCCGACCCCGACATCTTCGCGGTCGGCGAATGCGCGCAGCATCGCGGACGCGTGTATGGGCTGGTCGCGCCGCTGTGGGATCAGGCGCGCGTGCTCGCCGAGCATCTCACCGGCGCCAATCCCGCGGCCGCCTACGAGGGCTCGAAGCTCGCCACCAAGCTTAAGGTCATGGGCGTCGAGCTGGCCTCGATGGGCGTGATCGCCGGCGACGGTGAAAATGACGACGTGGTCCAGTTCATGGAGCCGCATCGCGGCGTTTACAAGAAATTGATCATCCGCGACGGGCGGCTCGCCGGCGGCATCCTGCTCGGCGAGATCAGCAAGGCCGCCTACCTGCTTCAGGCCTTCGACCGCGGCATCCAGTTGCCCGAGGATCGCCTGTCGCTGCTCTTCGACACCGGCGCCCCGAGTGCGCAGGTCACTTTCGAGGAGATGCCGGCCGAGGTGCAGATCTGCAATTGCAACGGCGTCAAGAAGGGCGCGATCGTCCAGTGCGTCGCCGCGGGCAAGCGCAGCCTCAAGAGCGTGATGGATGCGACGCGCGCCGGCACCGGCTGCGGTTCGTGCAAATCACTGGTCAAGGATCTCGTCCAGTGGGCCTGCCAGGGTCGGCTCGAGGAAGATCTGGCGGCGCACTACTACGTCCCGGGCATCCCGCTCTCCAAGCCCGAACTGGTCGCGACGATCCGCGCGCAGAATCTGAAATCGGTGACCGCTGTCTTCGAGGCGCTCGCTGCGGGCCGCGACGACCCCGCGAGCAAGCCGGGACTGGCTTCGCTGCTGCGCACCATCTGGCGCGAAGAGTATGACGATGAACGCGATGCGCGTTTCATCAATGATCGGGTTCACGCCAACATCCAGAACGACGGCACCTTCTCGGTAGTCCCGCGCATCTATGGCGGCGTGACGTCGCCCGACGAGCTCAGGCGGATCGCCGACGTCGCCGACAAATACGCCGCGCGGATGGTCAAAATTACCGGCGGCCAGCGCATCGATCTGCTCGGCCTGAAGAAGAGCGATTTGCCGGCCGTCTGGCGCGACCTCGGAATGCCGAGCGGCCACGCCTACACCAAGGCCTTCCGCACCTGCAAAACCTGCGTCGGCACGGACTTCTGCCGCTACGCGGTCGGTGATTCGACCCGCCTTGGGATTGCGATCGAAAAGCGGTTCCAGGGGATCGAGAGCCCGGGCAAGATGAAACTCGGCGCCAGCGGCTGTCCACGCAACTGCGCCGAGGCGACGGTCAAGGATCTCGGCGTGGTCGCGGTCGATAACGGCTGGCAAGTTTATGTCGGCGGCGCCGCCGGGGCGACGGTGCGCGCGGGCGATCTGCTCGCGACCGTCAGCTCGCACGAAGAGGTCCTCAACCTGATGGGCCGCTTCATGCAGTACTACCGCGAAAATGCCCGCTACGCGGAACGCAGTTATACCTTCGTCGAGCGTCTGGGGATCGAGCGCCTGGGCGCGATCCTGGTCGATGACAGCGAGGGCGACGGCGCGCGGCTGGATCGCGAAATGGCGGCCACCGTCGCGGCCTATCGCGATCCCTGGCAGGAGGGCGGCTCGCCCGCAGAGCCGAATCAATTCAGCGACACCCTGCCGACCCCGGATTCTGCAATCGCGGAGGCCATGTCTTAAGAC
>JBOHWF010000207.1:0-9662 GCA_050736455.1 Binataceae bacterium (SeqCode)
TCCGACCTGCACCGTGCCGGCAAATACTGCCGCGGTGTGCATTGTCAGGCAGAAGCAGAGAGCAACGAGAGCGATGGACTTCGCGCGAGTCATGGCCTCGGTCTTCAGTTGGAATGCGCTAGCGCGCGGGCAGCTCGAACGCCTGCGCGAGCAATTCGTAAGAGCGCAGGCGCGCGCGATGGTCGTGGACGATCGTGATCACCATCAGCTCGTCGACGCGCAGCTCCTCGGCCATCAGCGTTAACTGATCGCGCACCCGCGCCGGCGTGCCGAGGACGTAGCGCGGATACTCGCGGCCCGGTTCATGCGCCATCGGCGACGGCTCCGGCCCGAGCTCGCGGAGTGCCTCCTCGACCGTCGGGATGGGCCGCACGTCACCACTGCGGATCCGGCGGCGGAACAGGCGCGCGCTCGCGATCAGCCGTTGAGCCTCGGCGTCCGTCTCCGCGCAGACCACGCCCAAGGCCAGCATCGCATGAGGAATCCGCAGCTCCGACTTGGCCGCAACGAAATTCGCGCGATAGTGTTCGAGCGCCGCCCGCACCGGGCCGGGCTCGATAAAATGCGCGAAGGCGTACGGCAGGCCGAGTTGTGCGGCCGCCGAAGCGCTCCACAGGCTCGAACCGAGCAGCCACACTTCGGGGCCACCCGGCATCTCAGGCGAGATCCTGATCTGGCTGAACGGATGCTTGGCCGGAAAATCGTGATTGAGGAAAGCCATCAGCTCGACCATCTGCTGGCCGAAATCGTCCGGTGGCGGATAGTGCGCGCGATCGCGCCATAGCGCGAAGGAATCGAGCGGCGTGCCGCCCGGCGCGCGTCCGATGCCGAGATCGATCCGGTTGGGATAGAGCGCGTGAAGCAGCTTGAAGCTTTCGACCACCTTGAGCGGGCTGTAATGCGGCAGCATCACGCCGCCCGAGCCGACGCGGATGGCGGCGGTTTCGGCGGCGACGCGCGCGATCAGAATCTCCGGCGCGGGACTGGCGAGCGCGGGAATTGCGTGATGCTCGGCGATCCAGTAACGCGCGTAGCCGAGCCGATCGGCCAGGCGGGCGAGCTCGATCGTGTTGCGCAGCGCGTCGGCGGGCGTGCAGCCCTCCGGCACCGGCGACTGATCGATGACTGACAACTTCACGGCTGCAAGCTTATGCTATTCACTGCATCGCGGCCGCGAGGCGCCCGGGCTTGGAAGCGTGCGCCGTGTCGAGCGCGTCGAGCCGCTCAGTCAGCGCCTCGATTCGCCTGACCTTGTGCCTGAGAGCGGCGACTTCGCGTTGCAGCGCAGTTATCTGATCGGCCTTGCGCGCGAGCATGCGGCCCTGCTTCTGGAGCTCGTTGAGCAGCATTGCCGGGAGCACGTGATACGCGACGGTCTCGGGCTTGCCGCCAGCATCGCGAACTACCAACTCGGGATAGACCTTGGCGACCTCCTCGGCGATGAGTCCGTACTGCTGAGACCCCGCCGGATCAGCCTTGTAACGGAAGGCCACTGGCCGCAGCCGCATCAGTTGATCGCTGGCGTCACCCATGTCGCGGATGTCGCGTTTGTAGCGCGCCGCCGAAGGCATAATACCAAGCTGGCCTGTACTGCTCACAAACACCGCATCCGTGCTGGATCCGAGGGCCGCGCCGCTGATCCCCGCGATGAACGCGCGGGTTTCCCTGCCAGACGTCCCTATCCGGATGGTGCTCGACTCGGCTGCGACGCCGTCGTTTCCGACGTCGATGTTTTCGCTGCCGGTGGAAAGATTGGACCCGGCATCGACGCCAATCGCGATGTTATTCTTTCCGACGATGTTATTGAGCAGTGCGCCGGCGCCAAAGGCGGTGTTCCTGAATCCGGTGGTGTTGCTCAGCAGAGCCTGATTGCCGCTGGCAGTGTTGTTGACGCCCGTGGCGTTGGCGTAGAGTGCATCCGCGCCGACGGCGGTGTTGAAAATCCCGGTGCTCTCGTTAAAGAGGGCGAAGGCACCAATCGCGGTGTTCTCGCCAGGCCATCGCCTGTTGGGAAGCGCATCCCAGCCTAGCGCGGTGTTGGCCTTCCCGTTCGTGTTTTTTCCCAAGACATTCGACACGCTGGTGGTGGTCGCCTGCGCCCGGGCGACTCGCGCCGACCCTGCGTCAACCATCGCGATCACTATGAACGTCGCTAGATAAATACGAAACTTTCCGTGCGAGCCCAGAAATCCTGTTCGTTCCATCGGACGAACCTCCTGGAAGTGCACTTGTATATAAGAAACGGCGACAATCAATAAAGCGATCCGCTTTTAGTGAATGAAACAATAGCGCGCGTGTGCGTTCCCTTGAAACCGACGCACGCCGGATGCGAGAGTAGCCGTGGGCGAGGGAAAAATGAGCGCAATTTACAGCGAATCGCATCGCGCCTTGCAGGAACAATTCGATACCGTCCGGCTGGCTGATCGGGTGGTGGAAGCCGTCGTAAGACCGGAGCTGCCTAACGACACCAAAGCCTTTATCGAGAGCCGCGACATGTTCTTCCTGACGACCGTCGACCATCGTGGTTTTCCCACCTGCTCTTACAAAGGCGGCGCGCCCGGCTTTGTCAGGGTGATAGGTCCCGGGGCTATCGCCTTCCCGAGTTACAATGGCAACGGCATGTTCCTGTCGATGGGCAATATCGAGGGGAATAACAAGGTAGGGATGTTGTTCATCGATTTCGAGACGCCCCATCGGGTGCGGGTGCATGGCGTCGCCAGCACGGACAAGCATGATCCGCTGCTCGCGGAGTTCACCGGCGCGGAGCTGGTGGTGCGTGTCGCGGTGATCGAAACGTTTATCAACTGTCCGCGTTACGTCCACAAATATCAGCGCGTGCAAACCTCGAAATATGCTCCGCAAGCCGGATGCGCAGCTCCCCCGGCGCCCCAATGGAAACGGATCGATCTGCTCCAGGACGCGCTTCCCGATCGCGAGCGCGACCTCGCGGAGAAGCTTGGGGGAACCATCACCTTCGAGCAATACGGGGCGCTCGTGACCAAGGGTGAGGGCTGAAGCGGGAGAATCTCCCGCTCTGGGCGCTTCGCCGGCAGCGAGGCCAACGATGGCGAGGGCCCGCTTGCCCGTCGTCGGACGAGCTCGTACTCGAGTGGAGTGGCGCGGCGCGCGGGCGAAAAAACCCGCAGAAATACTGGCGATTCGTCGTTTCCAGTTGACGTGAGGATAAACTCGCTCTAGACTTGCGGCGACCAATCGAACCTGTATTTACAACCTGATGGCCGCCTACACCGAGCTCAATAAGTCCTTCATTCAAGAGCTCGCCGAAGACTACAATTTTGGCCGCGTCACGAAGTTCGCCGGCATCCCGGAAGGCTCAATCAACTCGAATTACGCAGTCGAGGCCGGGCGTGGCCGCTTTTTGGTGCGGGTTGACGAAGTCAAGGGTGAAGGCGAGGTCCGGCGCGAGATCGACCTGCTGAGCTTTCTGCGCAAGCACTCATTTCCCTGTCCGCACCCGCTGCAGGATCGCATGGGGCGCTTCTATCGGGATTACAACACCAAATGCACGTCGGTCTTTCGCTTCCACGACGGGCGCGTGATCAGTCCGGCGCGTCTGCGCCTGAGCCAGCTCGAAACTATCGGCCGCACGCTCGGCGATCTGCACGCGATCGGCAAGGGCTACAAGAAAGGCATCGACAACCGCTTCAGCTTCGAGCGGGTGACGGACCTTTATCTCGGCGTGCGCGACCGCCTGCCGAGCTATTTCCGCAAGATTACGCGGACGCTCGAAGACGAGATCGAATACCTGACGCAGTATCTCGAAAACAAGCTGCCCAAGGGGATCATCCACGGCGATCTGTTCGCCGACAACCTGCTGTTCCGCGGCGAAAAGCTGACTGCCGTGCTCGACTTCGACGCCGCCTGCCGGGGCAAGTTCATCTTTGATATCGCCACCGCGGTCAACGCCCTGTGTTTCGTCGACGGCAACTACTCGCTCGAGCGCTTCCTCCATCTGCTGATGGGCTATGAATCGGTGCGGACGCTGTCGCTGGCCGAGTGGGACGCTTTCCCCAACGAGCTGCGCTACTCGTCATTGCGCTTCACGGTTACCCGCCTGCACGACTTTTTCCTGCGGCCAGCCAATGGCGATAAGCGTGTGCACAAGGATTTCCGCGAGTTCTACGAACGGCTGCGCGTGCTCCGCCGCGAAAGTGAAGGCGGGATGGAGCCGCTGCTGATGGCGATGGCGACCGGCTACGACTATCGCAAGTATCAAAAGGTCAAGGCCGACGAGCGGATCAAGGCCTGAGCACCGTTGGCGGCACGCTCCGACCGCCGCGATTGCCGCCTCGATCCCGCCAAACCGTCCCTGAAGTTTTGAGCATCGCGGGTGACTTCGCTACTCGATAACCCGGTGGGCGGCGGCCCATTGCTGTGGCTTGAAGTCGCGCCGCCGCGCGGGATCAACCCGCAATCGCTGCTGGCCAAACTCGCGCCGTTGCGCGGAGTGGTTGACGCGATCAACCTCGCCGACAACGCGCTGGGGCGGGTCAAGATGTCGTCGCTGGTGTTTGCCGCGATGGTCAAGGCGCGATGCGGCCTGGCGGTCGCGATCAACGTCTCATGCCGCGACCGCAACCGCTTCGCCATCCGCTCTGATCTGCTCGGCGCGGCCGCGCTCGGCGTCGATGCGATCGTCGCGCTGCAAGGCGACAAGCTGCCGCCCGACGGCAGCGCCGGCGCGCGTCCGGTACATGATCTCGACACCTTCGGCCTGCTCGAGCAGATAGCGGCGCTGAACCGCGGCGACACCGGCGAGGGCCGGGCGGCGCTCAAGACTCTGCCGCAACTGCTCGCCGGCGTCGTCGGCAACCCCAACCGCAAGAACCTCGAGCGCGAGTTCGAGTTGATCCGGCGCAAAGCCGCGGCCGGCGCGCGCTTCATCATCACGCAGCCGGTCTTTGACCGCGAGACCGCGATCCGCTTTGCCGAGGAGGCCCATCGGCATGGCCTCAAAGTGCTGATCGGAATCCTGCCCGTGAAGCGCGATTCGATGGCGCAGTACATGAAGGAAAAGATCACGGACCTGAGCGGCGCGGCCCATCATTTCGACCGTTATGGCGGGATGAGCGAGGCCGAAGCGCGGCGCGCCTCAATCGAGATCAATCTGGCCCTGATGGAGGGGCTTGCGGAGGCGGTCGCCGGATTCAATATTATGAGCGGCGGCGGCCCCTCGCTCGCGATCGAGCTGGCACTGGCCTGGCGGCGTCATCGGAGCGGCGCAGAAACCTAAGCGCATGGTGCATGACCGCAATGCCGATCGGCCGCGCGATCAAGTCCGGCGCATAATTTGACCGAGCGGGAGTGGTAGTAACATGGAGCGTGATCGCACCGCAGCGGAAACCGCCGTTCGCCAAATCCTGAATCACATCGGCGAGGATCCGACCCGCGAGGGCCTCGAGCGGACCCCGGCGCGCGTGGTCAAGGCCTACGAGTTTCTGACCAGCGGCTATGGCCAGGATCCCAAGGAGGCGATTAACGGCGCGCTCTTCGCCGAAGAAGATTATCAGGAGATGATCCTGTGCAAGGACCTCGACTTCTACTCCCTCTGCGAGCATCATCTGCTGCCCTTCAACGGCAAGGCGCATATCGCCTATCTGCCGAACCGGCATATCGTCGGCCTCTCGAAGATCGCGCGGATGGTCGAGATTTATGCGCGCCGCCTGCAGGTGCAGGAGCGCATGACCACGCAGATTGCCCACACCATCATGGAGGAGATCAAGCCGCTCGGCGTCGCCGTCGTGCTCGAAGCGGAGCATCTGTGCATGCGGATGCGCGGGGTCGAGAAGCAGAACAGCTACGTCACGACCTCGGCGATGCTCGGGCATTTTCGCACGCATCTCGAAACCCGCCAGGAATTCATGAATCTGCTGCGCAACGGCAAAGCCTGATCGCACCCGCGTCGTGGAAGCTGCCAGCGATTCGCCGAATCTCGACGCGCTCGGCCGCCACGCGATCCGCTACGTCAAGGCCGGACAGACACTCGGACTCGGCACGGGCCGAGCGGCGAGCGCCTTCATCCGGGCGCTCGCCGCGGCGCAGCTTGGCGTGCGCGGCGTGCCGACCTCGGCGGTCAGCGCGGAACTCGCGCGTTCACTGGGTATCGAGCTGATCGATCTCAAGGACGCCGGCCGTATCGCCACCGACTTCGACGGCGCCGACGAGGTGGATCCGCGCCTCAACCTGATCAAAGGGCTGGGCGGCGCGATGGTGCGCGAGAAGATCGTCGCGGCGTCGTCGCGACGACGGATCTTTCTCGTCGGCGAGGAGAAGCTGGTCAAGCGGCTGGGCGCGCGCGGCAATCTCCCGCTCGAGGTCGTGCCCTTCGCGCTCGCCTACGTCTTGCGCCAACTCGCGAAACTCGGCTTGAAGCCGAAGACGCGGGTCGGGATCGACGGGGCGGAATTCGTCAGCGACAACGGCAATCGCGTTGTCGACTGCGGCGTCAGCGAGATTCGCCATCCGGCGCAGCTCGAGTGCGAGTTGCTGGCGATCGCGGGCGTGGTCGGCACCGGCCTCTGCGTCGGCCTCGCCGACCTCGTGCTGATCGCGATGCGCGACGGCGCGATCAAGACGCTGCGCCCCCCGGCCGCGCGCAAGTAATCTGCCTCGGCTGCCCGTTTTCAGACCCCTCTCCCTTGTCCACGCTAGCGGAGCCGAAGGCGGAGCGAGCAGGCGAGTCTGCGAGCTGCGTCAAGGATTAGGGAAACGGGATCAAGGGTGAGGGTCGGTTTCCGGTTTAGTCCTCATCGTCGTTACCCGACTGCTTCACACCGAAGGCGACGCCGCGTTTGCTCGCGCGGATGAAGGCGATCATTTCCGCGACCTCGGGCGTTGGCGTTCCTGCCTGCTCGAGCCGTTCGAGCGCGGACTTCAGATTCTGCCGTTCGCCGAAAAGGACTCCGAAAGCCTCGCGCAGCGCCCGCACTTGACCGCGCTCGAAGCCGACGCGACGCAGGCCGATCGCGTTGATTCCGCGCAGCGTGTGGGTCAGGTCCATGATGCAGAACGGCGGCACGTCGCGGCTGGTGCGGCTGAGCCCGCGCATCAGCGCGAGCCGGCCGACGCGCACGTACTGATGCACCACGCAGTTGCCCGAGACCAGCGCGCCGTCGCCGACTTCGACCCATCCGGCAAGCAGCGCGCCGCCCGCGATAATCGTGCGATTACCGACGCGGCAATCGTGCGCCGCATGCGCATTGTGCATGAAGAAGTTGTCGTCGCCGATCGCCGTGGACTCGCCGCGCTCGCTGCCGCGATGGATCGTCACGCCCTCGCGGAAAATGTTGCGATCGCCAATGACCACGCGCCGCCGCCCGCCGGTATAGGTGAGGTCCTGCGGCTCGTCGCCAATTACCGCGTTCGGATGGATCACATTGTCGGTCCCGATTTCGGTATCGCCGAGAATCGTGACGTGGCCTATGAGGCGAGTCCGCGCGCCGATCCGGACGCGCCCGTCGAGGAAGCAAAACGGTCCTACCTCGACGTCGTCGGCGAGCTCGACCTCGCCGCTCAGCACCGCGCTCGGATGTATCCCCATCGCTCAGAGCAAGGCGTCGTGCAGGTCGTAACCGAGCAGGATTTTGCCGATGGTCTCGTGAAGCTTGAGCGAAATCACGGTGTGCTGATTGATCGTGATGAGGTCGCGCAGCGGCCGATCAAACGGCCCCGAGGCGTATACCGACGAGCCGCCCAGCGCCTTGTAGAGCCCTTCGACCGCTTCGAGACAGGCGCGGTGCGCGTAGCAGAGCGCAAGCCGATAAGTCGCGCGCTGCCTGAGCGACGGCCGCTGTCCCGCCTGCAGGGTCGTCCAGAAATCGCCCATCTGCTCGAAGACGTAGGCGCGCGCCGAACCGACCAAAGCTTCGGCCTGCGCGATAACGGTCTGGGCGTAAGCTTCGTCACGCAGCATCACCGGATGCCCGGTCGTCATGCTGATCGTGGTCTGCTTGCGCGCGGCCAGCTCCGCGAAAGTGTTAATCGCGCCGCGCGCGATGCCGAGCGTTACGCCGGGCATGTTGTTGACGAACATCAGCGGCCAGGCATACAGCGGCTCTTTGCGCCGCGGCCGAAAGGGAAACGCGGCGCTGCGTTCCGTCGGCACGAAGACGTCGTGGATCGCGACGTCGTGACTGCCGCTGCCGCGCAGTCCGGTGGTGTGCCAGGTGTCGAGGACCTCGCATTGCGCGGCGGGGATAAAGCAGACGCAGCGCTCGGCCAAGCCCTCCGCGATCAGCTTCGGCGCGCCGTTTTCATAGACGACGCAGGTGCCGGCGATCCAATCGCTATGCTGGCAGCCGCTGACGAAGGGCCAGCGTCCCTTGACCCGATAGCCACCGTCGACCTTGTCGGCGCGGCCCGCGAAGATGAGACTGCTGCCGGTGGGCGCCTCGCGGTCGCGATACATCTCGCGAGCGACGCCCTCCTCGAGGAAGGCGCCGTAGTAGCCGCCGTCGCTGTTGATCATCGCGCACCAGCCGACCGAACCGTCGGCCTCAGCCAACGCCTCGATCACGCGAATCTGCATCAGCGGATCGAGTTCCGGACCGCCCCACGCGCGCGGCATCGTCATGCCGAAAATGCCGGCCTCCTTCATCGCGCCGACGAGTTCGAGCGGCAGCCGCCGGCCCTGCTCGATCGCGGCCGCCGACTCGCGGATTTTCGGCGCGAGCGCGCGTGCATTTTCGAGAATCTCGTGACTGCTCGAATCGACGTTCGTCGTCATGCGCAGGACCTCCGCCTAACCCTAAGCCGGCAAATTGCTTCCTTCAAGCTGACGCTCTACGCTTGCTTCAATTCTGACTTGCTGGAGATTGCTATGCCGAAGCCCGTCAAGTCCGCCAAATCGAGCAAGGCCAGCGCTGAGCAACATCCGCTCGAAGGCAAAGCGGCGCCGGCCTTCACCCTATTCGACGAGAGCGGCGATCCAGTAGCGCTCAGGGAATTGACCGCCAAGGGCAACGTCGTGCTCTATTTCTACCCGAAGGATATGACCCCCGGATGCACCACTGAGGCCTGCAGTTTCCGCGACAGTTCCGCCAACATCAAGGCGGCCGGCGCACTGGTGGTAGGCGTCAGCGCGGATTCCTCCGCGTCGCATCAGAAGTTCATCGGCAAGTACGACCTTGACTTCAAGCTGCTCGCCGATCCCGGCAATCAGGTCACGAAGGCCTACGGCGTGTACAAGAAAAAGTCGCTCTACGGGCGCGAGTACATGGGCATCGAGCGCTCGACCTTCATCATCGATCGCAAGGGCGTTGTCCGAAAGGTCTTCGCAAAGGTCAAGGTCAACGGCCACGCCGAGGAAGTGCTCGCGGCGCTCAAAGCACTCGATTGACCGGCTCCGCGCTCCGTCTCACCGCCCGCCTTTGCGGATGCTGTGAGAGATCGTGCGGCGCTTTAGTGAGGAGAAAGGATCCGCGATTCCTCTCTCCGCTCGAGGGCTTTGATCCGCGCAATCTAATCGAGGCGATGGCACTGGTCGCCGAACTTTCTTGATCCCTCGCCCTTGTCCAAGGGAGAGGGCGAGCGGCGAGCGCGTCAGCGCCGCCGCGCGGATGAGGGTCAATTGCAGCAACCGGGATCTGAATGAACCCTCACCCTTGGTCCCTCTCCCTAAGATAAGGGCGAGGGATCAGGAG
>JBOHWF010000208.1:0-2827 GCA_050736455.1 Binataceae bacterium (SeqCode)
TCCTCGAGGAGTACTCGCATAGCTCCGCGCCCGAGGTCTTTTACGGCGCGGTCAGCCAGCGCACGAAGAATATCCGGATCGCGCACGGCGTGCGGCTGCTGCCCTTCCATTTCAACAATCCGATCAAAGTCGCGGAGCAGGCCGCGGTGCTCGACATCATGAGCAACGGCCGGATGGATCTCGGCACCGGGCGTTCGACCACCGCGCAGGAGCTCGACGGCTTCAGCGTCGATTACGAGCGCACCCGCCAGGAAGTGCGCGAAGCGCTCGACATCATCGTCAAGGCCTGGACCGAGGAGATCCTCGAGTACGACGGCAAGCTGATGAAGATTCCGCCGCGCCGCGTCGTGCCCAAGCCGATCCAGAAGCCGCATCCGCCGATGTGGATGGCCTGCGTCGCCCCCGACAGCTACGAGATGGCGGGCGATCGCGGCCTCGGCGTGCTCAGCTTCAGCCTCAATTTCGAGCAGGTGCAGAAGAGCCGGGAAACGCACAAGGCCGCCTTCGCCAAGCGCACCGACCAGGTGCCGAAAGTTCCCAACGATCAATTCGCCGGCATGGTCATCTGCCACGTCTCCGAGAATAAGGCCGACGAGGCGATCGGCCTCGAGGGCGCGCGCTGGTTCATGCACAACGTCGCCAAGCTGTTCGAGCCTTTGATGACGAAGAATCAGCTCTACTCTTACGATTACCTGCGCCAGCTAATGAATCTGGACCTCGATCCGAAGGACGCGCCCGACTCCCAGCTCAAGCAGCATCACATGGTCGTCGTCGGCAACCCCGACGAGGTCTGCCGCAAGCTTGAGAATTTCGAGAAGGCCGGCATCGATCAGGTGATCATGTTCAAGCAAGCCGGCCGGATTCCGCATCAGAGCATCATGCGGTCGCTGCAGTTGATCAATAAGCATGTGCTGCCGCACTTCAACCCGCATCGCACGATCGCCAGCGAGGAACTGACCCTGGCAGCGGCCGGACGCTAAATCACAATTATAAATCGGCAATGCCGATCGGGAGGAATCCAATGGCCGAGTTCGATGTAGTCATCAGGGGCGGTACGGTAGTGGACGGGACGCGTTTGCCGCGCTATCGCGCTGACCTCGGGATCAAGGACGGCAAGATCGCCAAGCTGGGCTATCTCAAGGCCCATCAGGCGAAGAAGGTGATCGAAGCCGACGGCCAGTACGTCGTGCCCGGTTTCGTCGACCTGCACACGCATTACGATGCGCAACTGTTCTGGGATCCCTACTGCACGATCTCGAGCTGGCATGGCGTGACCTCGGTCGTGATCGGCAACTGCGGCTTCGGCTTCGCCCCGGTCAGGCCGGAATTGCGCGATCGCTCGATGCTGACCATGACGCGCACCGAGGCCATCCCTTACGCTTCGATGAAAGCTGGGCTGCCGTGGGATTGGGTGACCTATCCGGAGTTCCTCGACAGCGTCGATCGCCATCGCAAAGGCGTTAACTTGTTGCCGTTCCTGCCGATGGCGCCGGTGATGGTCTGGACGATGGGCCTTGACGAAGCGAAATCCGGGCGCATGCCGACCGCCGGCGAGACCAGCGCGATGCAGCGGATCGTTCATGACGCGATGGAGCATGGCGCCTGCGGATGGTCGGCGCAGCGGCTCGGGCGCAACAGCGTGCAAGCCGACTTCGACGGCACTCCGATGGTCACCGATCTGATGCATGACGAGACCGCGCTCGCGCTCGCGCGCGTGCTCGGCGAACGCAACGCCGGTTTCATCCAGATGACCTACGTGCCCGACAGCGGCGGCGACTACGTCGGTGCGATGAACCACTCGGAGCGCCACTTTGAGGACCTCGCGACCGCTTCCGGCCGTCCGGTGCTGTATAACGTCGTGCTCATCAACGACGCCTATCCCGAGCGCTTCCGCGAGCAGTTGCGCTGGCTCGAGAGCTGCAACAAACGCGGGATCCGCGTATACGGCCAGGGCCTGATGCTTGAGCAGAGCTTTACCTTCACCTTCAAGGACTGGAATCTCTGGGACGACTCGCCCGAGTGGCGCGAGGTCACGATCGGCTCGATCGAAGACCGCCTGCTCAAGCTCTCCGATCCCGAGCGGCGGCCGGGGCTGCGCAAGGTCGTGCAGTCGGGCGTGATCACGAATTTTGTCGACGACATCTTCGTGATCGAATGCCGGCGGGCCGATTTGAAGAAATACGAGAATCTGAAAATTGGCGAGATCGCGCGGACCGAAGGCAAGCATCCGGTAGACGTGATGCTCGATATCGCCTGCGCCGACGGCCTCAACACCGAGTTCTACACGCCGCCGCTCAACGTCCGCGTCGATCACATGTCCGAGGTGATCCATTCGGACGCGCTGGCGATTTTCGGCGTCTCCGACGGCGGCGCGCATACCAAGTTCTTCACCGGCGGCCGCTATCCGAGCGAGATGCTGATCAAGTTCGTGCGCGATAACCCGGTGATGTCGCTCGAAGAGGCGCACTTCCGCCTGAGCGCGCATCCGGCGATGTGCGCGGGCTTCCGCAATCGCGGGACGCTGGTCGAGGGCGCGGCGGCCGACGTCGTCACCTACAATCTCGATCAGCTCAAGATCACGCCGATGGAGATCGCGCACGATTTCCCGGGCGGCGAATGGCGGCGCGTGCAGGGCGCCGAGGGCTATCAGACCATCATGGTCAACGGCGAGCCGATCTTCGAGGACGGCAAATGCACCGGCGCGGCCCCGGGCCGCCTGCTCCGCCACGGCGGCTGACGCTGGCGAAGCGGATATAAGAGCTTTCTTGATCCCTCGCCCTTGTCCAAGGGAGAGGGTTAAGGGGGAGGGTTGATTTCACGCGAGCAG
>JBOHWF010000209.1:0-19399 GCA_050736455.1 Binataceae bacterium (SeqCode)
GTTCTGAAGTTGGCGAGCCCGCTTCAAGCGCCTGCATCAGAGTCGTCTGATTACGGCCGACGAAGGCGTTGCGCTCGTTCAGCAGGGTCTCCTGAAAATTCACGCAGGCCGCTTTGACCCGCGAGGCGGTCCAGCGATGAGCGCGACCGTCGCGATACTCGCCGAGCACCTCGGCGACCACGCGAAAGAGCACCGCGTTGGCCTCGGCCGTGATGCTGCGCACGCTCTCACAGTACTCGGCGAAGCCGTCGAGCGGCGGGAACAACGCCGCCATCGCCGCGACTTCGCCCTTGAGATACTGGAGTTGCACGGTGAGCGCGCCGATCCCGTGAATCCATCCCGAGACATGCACCATCTGGTTCAGCGCGTGGAAAAACGCGTCGACGCGCGAGTCAAGGAAGTCATAATCGGGATGACAAATGTCGCCCTTGAGGCGGCCGGCGCGCGCGAGTTCGTCTTTGATCGGCGTGCCGTCGTACGGGATCATTCGGCAGAAAGTCGCCGGCGCCGCGCCGTCGCCCACGATGGTCTGCAGGAAGGCGAGGCTCTCCTCGACCGACTCGAAAGTCGTCGAGGGATCGAAGAGCATGAAGCCGAACTCGAACATGATACCGAGTTCTTTGAGCGTCGCCACTGCGCGCAGGTTTTGCTCGACGGTGATCTGCTTGTGCAGCGTGTTCAGCCCTTCCTCGCTGCCCGATTCGAGTCCCATATAGACCATGAACAAGCCGGCCTCGCGCATCTCGGCGAACAGCACAGGGTCGACCGCGTCGGCGCGGCAGTTGATCTTCCAGATGACGCGCCCGGGCAGTCCATTGCGATGGAGCTCGGCGACGAACTCGCGCGCCCAGCGCTGCCAGACCACGCCGTAAACCGGAAAGTCGTCGTCCTGAAAGAGGAAAATCGTGATGTCGTCGCGCTCGTGCAGCAGGCGCATCTCCTCGACCACCTTGGCCGGCTTGCGGGTGCGCACGACCTTGCCCGGGGCGACGCGATAGAAGACGTGGATCGAGCAGAAGGAGCAGGTGCGAATACATCCGCGGCTCGCCAACAGCGGAATCGCCCGCCGGCCGAGGATGGCCGTGCCGCGGCCGGCGTCGCGCTCGGGATACGGTAGCGAGTCGAGATCGGGGACCAGCGGACGCGGCGGGGTTGCGATAATCCGCTCGCCCTCCCGATAAGCGATGCCCAGGAGATCGCGCCAGTCGCGGCCACAGCTCAGCCGGTCAACCATCTCAAGCAACGTCGTTTCGCCTTCGAAGCGCACCACGCTGTCGAGCTCCGGGACCAGTTCGAGGGTGTGCTCGTAGCTGAGACTGGGGAAATGGCCGCCCATGGTGAAATGCGAGGCGACGCCGTTATCGCGCAGATAGCGGATCAGCGCGCCGAAGCGATCGACGTAAAATTGAAAGATCAAGGAAAAGCCGATCAGCACCGGATCGAGCGATCGCGCTGCGGCGAGAATGTTCTCGCGCTCCTGTTCGAAATCGAACACCGAGACGCTGTAACCTTCGCGCCGCAGCGTCGCCGCGAGATAGCCGAGGCCAAGATTCGCCTGTTCCTGGAAGCCGATAAGCATCACCGGACGCGAGGTATCTCGCAGCGCGAGCGGCGGGCTCGCACTCGGGAGAGGACGCACTGATTCAGTCATGGCAGTTCTCCGTGCGCTTGCGCACAGGCCTTCGAACAAATGGGCGTGGCCCCGCCAAGTGGGCGCCACAGCGAGGAGCGGCGTCCGCCGGCGAAAGAGAAATCTCCGCGTCGGCGACTAGGGTTTTCTGCCGCCTGCGGCTCGCCCCCCGCCGAGGGCCGCGATATGCGCGTCGATCGCTTTGGCGCGCGCAGCCACCTGCGCCGCCATGACCTCTTTTTCGTAATTGAGCTCGATGACCATGTGCTGCACGCGAGCCTCGAGACTGATCTCTTCCCAGACGCCGGGCCAGTCGGGACCGGGGTCACCCTTGCGCCACCAGGGAATATAGATGAGGGGTTCGGGTAATAGCTCTTTTGGATTTGGCATAACAGCCTCCCTTCAAGCGACTCGTTAGATAGTACCCCCGGGCAGTCGACGCCTTAGCACTGAGAGCGACCGCGGTGCAAACGTTCAGTGCACAGATGCAAGCATTCCATCCATCACGACCGCCAGCATTGGCGGTGCGAAAGGGTCACGCGAGATTTACGCGACCTGCGAAGCCGATTGCTGCCAGTCGTTGGCAGTCCGGCAATTAGTCTTTGCAGTCGGCATCGACGCTTAGCGCCTGTCGGTCAAATTTTTCTGCAACACTGAGCTTTTGTTGGTGGAACGTCCGTTGCAATCTTATCGAACATCCAGTTCAGGCTGATCAGTTCCGATCGAGATGCGAAGCCATGGCAAGCAAAATTCTACAACTTCTTCAAATCAGTTCAGGGGTAAGGGCGGCGATGATCCGCGAGTTGGCGATGCTCCTTGCAGGCGCTTTCGTCGTCGAGCCGGATCCGGTGGTCGAAGCGCCGCGAAGTCTAGATCGCGAGCGTGCAGAAGAGCCTGGTTTCTGGTTCGCGGCGATGACCGCGGTCGGCTTTGCCGCGGAATCCCAGTAACGCCGGGCGAAGGGGACTGCACGCGTCGGAGAGCCCACGATGCGAACGCACATCGTTATCGACGATCGGTTGATGGCGCGGGCGATGCACGCCTCGGGCGCCGCGACCAAGCGCGAGGTGGTCGAACGGGGCCTCGAGTTGGTATTAGCGCTTGGCGGCCAGCCGCAAATGCGCCGTTATCGCGGCAAGCTCAAATGCGAAGATGCCCTGGAGCGGATTCGACGAGATTCGCCTCGCTGAGACCGGCTAGGCGAAGAGCATCTCGGACATCGCGCCGCCGGGCGGCATCATCGGCATCACGACCTCTTCCTTCGGGATCACGATATCGATCAGCACCGGGCCGGGCGTCGCGAACGCTTCCTTCATCGTCGCGACCAGATCCTTCGACTTCTCGATACGGAAGCCCTTGGCGCCGTAAGCGTCGGCGAGCTTGACGAAGTTCGGCACCGACATCGCCGAATACGAATAGCGCTCGGCGTAAAAGCGCTCCTGCCACTGCCGCACCATCCCGAGGTAGTAGTTGTTGAGGATGATGACCTTGATATCGACGTTGTACTGGACCGCGGTGCCAAGCTCCTGGATGTTCATCTGGATCGAGCCGTCGCCCGAAACCACGACGACGTTACGGTCGGGGGCGGCGAATTTCGCGCCGATTCCGGCCGGCAGCCCATAGCCCATCGTGCCCAATCCGCCGGAGGTCAGCAGCGAGCGCGGCCGCTCGAAGGGAAAGAGCTGCGCGATCCACATCTGATGCTGCCCGACGTCGGTCGCAATGATGCAATCGCCCTTGGTCAGGGTGTGCAGCTCCTCGATGACGTGCATCGGCGAGACTGACTCGCGCGTGTGATCGTGGCCGTTTTCGTACAGCGGCTTCTCGCGCTTCCACTGGAGAATCTGCTGATGCCAACCCGCCCACGCCGCCTTGCGCTGGCCGATACTTTCGCGCGCGCGCACGACCTCGAGCATGTCGGCGAGCACCGTCTTGATGTCGCCGACGATCGGGATATCGACGCGCACGTTCTTCGAAATCGACGACGGATCGATATCCATATGGATGATGGTCTCGGCCTTCGGCGCGAAGTCGGCGATGCGCCCGGTGACGCGGTCATCGAAGCGCGCGCCCACCGCGATCAGGCAATCGGTGTTGCAGACCGCGTTGTTGGTGCCGTACGAGCCGTGCATCCCGAGCATCCCGAGGCATAGCGGGTCGGAGGCCGGAAACGAGCCGAGGCCCATCAGGGTCTCGGTAGTCGGGATGCCGAGGCCGCGCACCAACTGGGTTAACTCGGGCGCCGCGCCGGACCATTGGACGCCGCCGCCGACGTAAAACAGTGGTTTCTCACTCTTCTCGATGGCTTCGACCGCACGCTCGATCTGGCGCGGATTGCCCTTCATGGTTGGCTTGTAGCCGCGCAGTTCGACGCGCTCGGTGCGCGCAAACGGATGCAGCGCCTGTTGGACGTCCTTCGGCACGTCGATCACGACGGGGCCCGGACGGCCGCTGCCCGCGATATAAAAGGCTTGCTTGATCGCGTGGGCGAGATCGCCGACGTTCTTCACCAGGTAATTGTGCTTGGTGCAGGGGCGCGTAATGCCGACGAAATCCACTTCCTGAAAGGCGTCGTTGCCGATCAACGCCGTGCCGACCTGTCCCGAAATCACCACCAGCGGCGTCGAATCCATGTAGGCGTCGGCGATCCCGGTGACCGCGTTGGTCGCGCCCGGACCCGAGGTCACCATCACGACCCCCGGCCGTCCGCTGACGCGCGCATAGCCCTCGGCCATGTGGGTTGCGCCCTGCTCATGGCGCACGAGCACATGGCGCAGCTTCGAGTCGAGCAGCGCATCGTAGGTCGGCAGGATCGCGCCGCCGGGATAGCCAAAAATGACGTCGGCGCCCTCGGCGATGAGGCTTTCGATTATGATCTGGGCGCCGGTCAGTTTTTTCATCGGAGTTCCATCGGAAGCGCGGCTGCGCGCGGCTTCCATTTTTTCGCGAGCCACTCAGAATATACTACAGGGGCGCGCTGTGACAACGCGCGCTGCTGTCAAGTCTGGGATAAGTCAGCCGACTGGTTCGTAAAGTTCTCGAGCGAGGTTAGTTCGTCACCCAGTTCTCGAGGCGGAGTCCGCGGACGCGGCGGAACTCGCGCGCATTGCGGGTAACCAAAACGGCTTGTGCCTGCATCGCATGCGCCGCGATCAACATGTCCATCCCGCCGATAAGCCGCCCCTGGCGTTCGAGTGCAGCGCGGATTTCGCCATAGATACTGGCGGCCTCGGTCGGCCAATCAAGAACCTGGAGGTTCGCTAAAAACTGCCGCAGGGCGGTATCATTTCGTGCGCGAAGCCGTGACTTCGCGACGCCATGCCAGAGTTCGCCTGCGACCAGGGCTGAGATGGAAAGCGCACCCGGTCGAAACTGATCAAATCTCCGCCTTACCTCGGGCGGGTTATGCTTCATCACGTATATGCAGGTGTCGGTATCAAGCATCCAAGCCAAGGTCAGAGCGCTTCCCGGTTTTGCGGAGGTGCGTCTTCGATGTCGTCGGGAAAATCGTCGCTCAGCGGAGTCCGATTGGCGAAATATTCGCCCCACGACTTCCACTCCTGCTGCCGGGGACTAAGGATCACCTGCTGCCCCCGCCGTTCGATGAAGACCTCGGCACACTCGAAGCGAAAATCCTTGGGGATGCGGACTGCTTGACTGCGGCCCGTTTTGAAGACCTTGGCGATTGCACGCTGCTTCATCGTCGAGAAACCCCCGGCGGAGAGGCTCGTTGGTCGGATTAAGGATATACCATTGATGCATATCAGCCAAGCCTTGGCGCCAAGTCCGGCGCGAGCCGGAGAGACTCAGAAACGCAGCGTGAAGCGGATATCGCCGAAGCGGACCTCGCTGCCGTTGGCGATGCGCGTCGCACCCTGCACCGGCTGACTGTCGACGTAACTGCCGTTGGTCGAGTTCAAGTCGATCAGCTCGAAGGCGCCGTCGCGGCGGACCAGCCGCGCGTGATTGCGCGAAACGCTCGCATGGGGGATGACGATGTCGTTGTTCTCGCCGCGCCCGACCGCGACTTCGGGCTTGAGCAGGGAATATTCGGCCGGAATCGCCTCGAGCCGGTCCACGGTGGTGAGGCGCGCCTCGTGCGGCGCGCCCGCGCCGCTAGTGGTCATCGGGGTCATCGGACGGGGGGCGGGTGGCCTGGCCGCGGGCGCGGCTGAAGTCGCAACTGCGCGCGCCCGCTCCGCGACCTGGCGGGCCGCAGCCGCGAGGTTGGGCGGCGGCGCCTGGCTCTGCGCGGCGACGATGGCGTTCAATTCCTCGGCCGAGACCCCAAAGCGCATCCGCGAGAGCGCGAACAAGCCGAGCAGCGCGGCGAGCGGGACCGCTCCGTTCCACCATGCAAAGGCGAGTTGCGCGAACTTCGGCGTGGTCTCACCAGGAGCGCCGCCGCCGGCCACCGGCTCATTGATGGCCGCGCCGCCGATGCCTTTGACCTGATAGGAAGTGTCGGCGGCGCCGGTCTCGCCGTTGTAGTTGACGCGCAGCTCGACGCTGCGGTTGGTGCCGTCTTCGATCGGCCGCGGCGTCAGGTAGGTGAGCGAATACTCGGTCGCGATCGAGTGGCCGATCTCGTTGACCAGCTCGGGAAAGCGGCTCTGTTCGGTCACGATGTTGAACAGGCGGCCGTGCGTCGCCTGCACGACGTTGGCGTACTCGGGCGCGATGAACGGCGGCGGCGCGACCGCATAGAGGGTCAAGCCATCTTTCTCATAGAGCGCCGCGACCTTGGCGCCGGTCTGCTCGGTTACGTCAGCATTCTCGTCGGGGTGATGCAGCCGATAGGCCTGGTCGCCCTGCCGATCAGGACCGTCGCCGGCGACGTGCGGCGGCGCGTCCGAGATGAGGATGACGATGGCCTGCGCCTCGGGACGGAAGGGCAGGGTCGCGGCGTAGGCGAGGCCGTCGAGCTGGTCCTCGGGAATATCGCCGCCGCCGCCGGCGTGCAGCGCTCCGACCCAGCCGATGAACTTCTGCACGTCTGAGGTCAACGCGTTGCGATACTCGCAGTTGCAATCGGGATATTGCGAGATGACGTAGTCCTCGAACGTCACGAGGCCCAGGCGGAAATCGCGATTATTGCTCGAGAGATCATGGGCGAAGTTCGTGATGTTCTGCTTGACCGCGTCGATGTAGGGCTGCATCGATTCAGTCACGTCGAGCACGAAAACGATGTCAACCGGACGGCCCTGTCCGACGCCGTGGAAGTAGAGAATTTTGCCCGGGGCGCCGTCCTCGAGGACCTCGACATTGTCCTTGGTCAGGTTGCCGACGGGCTGTCCGGCCTGGTTGGTCAGGCCGAAATCGAGCTCGACCCCGCCGTCGGAGTCAAAGTGGGCGAGGCCGGGATTGCCAACCGTAACCTGCAGATCGCCCGCCGCCGCTTGAGGCGTCGGACCAATCACGGACAGGGCGATGGCCGCGACGATCGCAAGTGCGGTCGAGCGACGGCGAATTACAGTCGTCATGCTCATCTGATTGTCCGAACCACGACCCAGCTTAGTCAAGTGGCGTGGCCCTAAGCCACGTCGTGCCTCACGCTCCGATAGATGGACGGAACGGAGATAGCTTGCCTTCATCGGCTGGTTAGGTTATCCCAAACGGCTGACCTCAAATTAGTCCAGCGTGGTTAAAGCGTGAAGCAACTAAGCTCGCGATGGGCGGCGGCGGTGCTGTTGGCCCCGGTTTTGATGATCGTGGCAATCCTGCTGATCGGGATCGACGCGCCGGAAGCTGGCTCGGGCGGCAAGGGCTTCCTGCAGATTCTTTTCACCGGCTCGGTCACCTCGACCAGCGGTTTTTTTTCCAACCCCAGCGTGCAGCTCAACGTCGTCTCGGTGCGGCTCAACCCCAGCGGCGATCTTGGCATCAGTGACAACGCCCCGAACTGGCAGACCATCGCGGTGCCGGCGGGAGGGACCGCCGGCAGCACCAACCCCTCGCTCAGCTTCGGCGGTAATTTCGGCCCCAACGGCACGGCGGTCGCCGTCGGCCAGGGGCGCAGCGAGATTCAGATCGATATGGGTTTGCTCAACAGCCTGACGATCTTCAACACCGGCAAGATCAGAGGCGACACTTACCGCCAGGTTGAGCTGGTGCTCGACCCGGCGACACCGGGCAACGTCGAGCCGCCGTGCAATGTCGGCACGCAGACTGGCGAGGGCTGTATTTCCTATCCGCTGCAGTTCGATCCCGCCGTCGTATCGCTTCGGGCCCAAGCGACAGTTACGGTGACCCGCAAAAACACGCAGCAACTGGTGATGAATATCAATGCGCAGCTCGGGCCCGGCCCAACCTCGTCGAGTCAGGCGGTGCTGGTCACGCCTTCGATCTGTGTGGTGCCTCTGACCGGGACGAATCCAGCGTGCCCACCGCCGTTGGGCAGCACGCCGTTGGGTAATTTCGCCGGCATCATTAAAGGTACCGTGACGGGCTTTACAAACAAGACGATGGTGAACGCGGAGCTGCCCGGGACCGGCACGATTGTGTCGAGCGTGGGCGTCGAGCCGGGCAGCGGCGCGTGGTCGATGATCCTGCCGGTGCCGAACTTCAGCGCGGGCTTCACTTCCTGCTCGAACACGCCCGGAAGCTGCTTCGGAACCTACGATATCTACGCCACCACCTCCAGCAAATCGCTCGAGGAGCGACAGGGCGTGACCGTTAACAATGGCCCGACCGGGACGAATCCAGCGCTCAACTTCTCGATAACGCACGAAGCCCATCAAGCGATCACCGGCAGGGTGTTCGACGCCTGCTCGGGCGCCGTCATCCCGGGCGCGACCCTCGAGCTGTTCGGCGCCACGGACCCCACCACCGGCGCGCGCGTCGACTGCTCCTTCACGCCGGACGCGCAAGGCAACCCCGTGATTCCGCCGAATTGTGTCGTCATCGCCACGGCCTCGACCGACGATACCGGGTCCTTTCCGCTAGCCGGCAATGGTTCGCAGGCTTCGCCCTTCCGCAGCGTTCCGGAATTCCCGAAAGGCCAGTACGCACTCAAAGCCAGTGCGACCGGCCACAACACGGTGATTTTGGGCGTCGTGACCGGCAAGAACGGAACTTTGAGCTGCCCAGGTTCCGGGTTCAAGAATTCGCAGCAGGCATGCAATTTCAGCCTGCCGAGCGGCGAGCTCGACGTGACGGCAAGTTCGGCCGTGCCGGCGATGACCGTGCCCTATAACCTCCTGGTGACGGCCGAGGATAGCGGCACTTTCAACGGCGAAGGTGTCTCGCTGGTGACGATTCCAGTGGGAGCGATGCAGAATTCCAATCCGGTGCCGATCTTTGTGCCGGCGAGACCTACCCCAACCCCCAGCCCGGCGGCGGAGAGCGCCGCCCCAGACGCCAAGACCAGCACCGTCGCAACGCCGACGCCGTCGCCGACTCCGGTCGTAATCGGCGCGCCGCCGGCTTATGATTTGGTGGCCTCGGTGCAGGATCTCTTCGGCCCCGCACCCCAGCGCAATAGCGGCCATACCATCGCGGTCGCCAGCGGCATCCCGCCGCCCTTTGACTGTCAGAACGCCTTGACCGCGCCGGTGCCGGCGCCGACCGCGGTGCTGGGTCCGGTGATGTGCGTGGGTCACGGCAGCGTCGCGGGCAGCGCGGCCAACCCCGACCAGAACACGCAGATCGTCGTCTCCAAGGACAACGTCGCTCTGATGACGACCACGGTCGTGCCCAACGGCCAGCAGGATGGCGGCGCGTTCGCGCTATGCGCCCCGGCCGATACCTACACGCTAACCCACGTCGAGGCCCAGCCCACCGGAACGCCGGTCGCGGGAGCCTCGGTGAGCGTGACCCTCGTCGGTCCGACGACGATTGCGACGCCGGCGCCGTCGACGACGCCAACGCCACCTGCATGCCGGGGCATCTGCAGCGATTTCTCGGGGAGTGACAGTGGCAAGGTCTGCCTGCTCTGTCAGGGCACCACGGGAATTCCGAATCCTTTCTAAGCGCCGGCGATGGTGAACCTGATTTACTCATCCCTCAAGGTTGCCGGCGCGTTCGCGCTGCTGGCGCTGCTGGGCTGCAATGGCTTCGGCACCAGCGATGCGACGCAGCCGGGCAACACGCCGCCGGTCGCGAGTCAGACGGTTTACCGCCTGGTCGGCAATATCGGGACGCCCTTCGTCGCGACCATCTCCGACACCCGCTCGTCCTGGACGCTGAGCGGCGTCGTGCCGATCAATATTATTATCGTCAATATTCCGAGCCCCGGCGCCGGCGCGAACGGCCCGACACGAATCGTCGCCAACAAGCTGACGAACGACTCGACGCTGCTGAGCGTCGAGATCATCTCGGGGTTTACTGTGGCGGCGGTCTCCTCGACTTTCGCCCATTACGGCGCGGTGGTCGGCGGGATCGACGGAAGACTCGCGGCGATAGCGCCGAAGGCCAGCCCGGACGTCCGCTACATCATCAAGGGGCCGGCGACGGCAGTCTTCAACGCCTTGATCGAAGATTCGAGCACTTCGTTCGCGCTGCAATCGCGCGTGCAGACGGTGATTCTGCAGGATTCGCCCAACGGCGGCTCGCAGAGCGGGCACGTCGACGGCATCTTCAACCTGGTTCAGGACCTCGGCCCTCTGAGCATCGACCTCTTCTTCAATGGCAACCTGGTGTCGCACGCCGCCGGCGGCGGATCGCAGATTGTCAAAGTCAATTGATCAACGCATCTGGCGCTGAACCGTCGGCGATGATTTGATAGGGTGCGCCGCGACGGTCATAACCAGCGGCTAGAGCGGTTCCGTAACCCGACCGGGGTCAGGCGCGCCAGCGTTGCGCCGGCCGCGGCGGAAAGTGGATGAGCCTGCATTGCGTAGAGTTTTACTGATTGTTCTGGTGCTCGTGCTGATCGTCGCGATCCTCCCCGGATGGCGTTACTACAAGTACTTGGCGAGTCACGTCTCGACCGACGACGCCTACGTTGACGGCACTATCGCGCTGCTCTCGTCGCGGATTCCCGGCACCGTTACCCGGCTCTTTATCGAGGACAACTGGAAGGTTGAGGGCGGCCAGCTCCTGCTGACGCTCGACCCAGTAGACTACCAGGTGCGGGTCGCCGAGGCCCAAGCCCAGCTCGAGCGCGCGCAACAGTCCGTGGATCAACTGTTTGCGCAACTCGACGCCGCGGCGGCGGGGCTCAATCTCGCCGGCTCGCAATTGCATCAGGCGCAGATCGATTACGATCGCGCGCGCAAGTTGAGCACGGAGGGCGTGGTCTCGCGCGAGTACTACGATCAAGCCGCGACCGGCCTGCGCGTCGCCGTGGCCGATCGCGCCCTCGCCGAACATCAGGTCGAGCAGGCGCGCGCCGCGCTCGGCGGCAACGTTGAGGATCACCCGCGCTACGAACGGCCGATCGTCGAGCAGGCGCGCGCCGCGCTCAGCATGGCGAAGCTCGATCTGGGCTATACCGAGATTCGCGCCCCGCTCGGCGGTATCGTGACGCGCAAGAGCGTGCATGTCGGCAACCGCATTCAGCCGGGCGAGCCGCTGCTCGCGATCGTGCCGGTGGATCGCCTCTACATCACCGCGAACTACAAGGAGACCCAGCTGACCGACGTGCGGGTCGGCCAGCCGGCGCGGGTCGAGGCCGACATCTACCCGGGCTACGTTTACGCGGGCCATGTCGATTCGATCAGCGTCGGCACCGGCGCCGCCTTCGCGCTGCTGCCGCCGGAGAACGCGACCGGCAACTGGGTCAAGGTGGTGCAGCGCATACCGGTCAAGGTCGTGCTCAACCAGCCCGCACCGGCCGACAAGCCGCTGCGCGTGGGCCTTTCGGTCGACGTCGCGATCGACATCTCGCGCACTAACGGGCCGCTGCTTTCCTCCACCCTTCAGCGCGCGTATGACGAGCACTCGGCGCGGCCCGGGATGGCGCCTGAGAGGTTGCAGACGCAAGCCGACCGGTCAGCGCCGGGCGTCTCCGGCCAACCCGTCGTCCAACCCTAGGTCGCGTGTCCGACGCCGCCGCCGTCAGCCGCCGGCTGGGCGCTTATCTCGGCGTGGCACCGACGAATCTGCGAATCCTCGCGAGCGGCTGGGAGACGACGGTTTACGAATTCGCCCTCGCCGGGCGCGCCCCGCGGCTGCCGACCGCGGCGGCTGGCGAACCACTCGTGCTGCGCTTTTACGACGGTCCACGCGCTGACGACAAGGGTGTGCGGGAAGCGCACACGATGTCGGCGTTGGCGGCCACAGATTATCCCGTGCCGAAGCCGCTGCTCTTCGAGCCGGATCACGATCCGCTGGGTGCGCCCTTTCTGATTATGGAGCGTGTCGCCGGCGGGCCGCTATTCGCGGCCGGCAGCTTTCCTCGGGCCTTCAAGACTTTCTCGATGGGCTTCATCGGCTTTGTGCGGGCGCAGGCGCAACTTCATCGGCTGGATCGCGATGGCTTCAATCCACAGGACATAACACCTGCCTATGTTACGCAAAATTCCGGTCCGTGCGGATCGTTGCTCGATCGCCTGCTCGAGGTCATCGCGGATCGAATCGAGCGCGGCCCGCTCCCCGGCCTGCGCGACGCGCTCGGCCGCTTGCGCGAGCAGGTCGATCGCTTCCGCGCTTCGCCGGAGGCGATCGTCCACATGGACTACCATCCGCAGAATGTCGTGGTGAAAGGCCTGCATGTAACCGGGGTGATCGATTGGGTCAGCGCTGACCGTGGTGATCGGCACCTATGCGCCGCCACTACCTCGGTGATTTTAGCCTCGAGTGCGATGGACCATCCGCGCTGGATGCGCGACAACCCGGCCGGCAACGCGCTGCGCGCGCTCTTCACCGCGCTCTACCTCCCGCTCTACCAGGCGCTCGCTCCGATGGAGTGGCGGCGTTTGCGTTACTGCCAAGCGGTCGCCGCGCTGCTGCGGCTCTCGACCTTCGGCATCATGCGGGCGCGCGGGCCGGCGGCGGCGGGCTATCGGCCCGAGGCGATCGCGAACGTGACACCCGGGGTCGTGCGCCTGCTCTCGCGCTACGCCGGCCGCAAGGCTGGCGTAGCGGTCAGCATCGGCGGCGCGCAAACCTCTTAAATTCAGATGAGGGTCAGTCAGGCTCGCAGCATCTCGCGCAGCACGTAGGGCAGAACGCCGCCGTGGCGCAGATACTCGACGTCCTCGGGCGTGTCGATGCGCGCCAGCACCTCGAACTCCTTGATCGCGCCGTTCTCCTCGGCGCGTACCGTGAGCAGCTGGCGCGGCTTCAGTCCGGCCGCCATCCCGCTGATCGAGTAAACTTCGCGGCCGGTAAGGCCGAGAGTCGTGCGACTCTCGCCCGCTTTGAATTGCAGGGCGAGCACGCCCATCCCGACCAGATTGCTGCGATGGATGCGTTCGAAGCTCTCCGCAATCACGGCGCGGACACCCAGTAACTGCGTGCCCTTCGCCGCCCAGTCACGCGAGGAGCCGGAGCCGTATTCCTTGCCGGCGATAACGAGTAGCGGCACGCCGTCACGGCGATAGCGCTCCGCGGCCTCGAAGATCGTCGTGCGCGCGCCGTCGGGCAGCGATAGGGTGACGCCGCCCTCGACGCCCGGCACGAGCAAGTTCTTGAGGCGGATATTCGCGAAGGTCCCGCGCACCATCACTTCGTGATTGCCGCGGCGCGCGCCATAGGAATTGAAGTCCTTGACCGCGACGCCGAGGCCAAGCAAGTACTTGCCTGCGGGACCGTCGGCCGCAATCGATCCGGCCGGCGAAATATGATCGGTGGTGACGCTATCGCCGAGCAGCGCGAGCACGCGCGCCCCACGGATCTCGGCGAAGGGCGGCGGCGTCAGCGCCATCCCGTCGAAGAAGGGTGGCGCTTTGACATAGGAAGACTTGTCGTCCCAGCGGAACAACTCGCCTTCCGGAATCTGCAAGCCCTGCCAACGGCTGTCGCCGTCAAAGACCCGGCCATATTCTGCGCGGAACATGGCGGCATCGATCGCGCTCGCCGTCGCTGCGTTAATCTCTTCAGCACTCGGCCAGATCTCGCGCAGATAGACCGGCTTGCCCGCGCCGTCGCGCCCGAGCGGCTCGACGTTCGGATCGAAGTCCATCGTGCCCGCGATCGCGTAGGCGACCACCAGCGGCGGCGAGGCGAGGTAGTTAAAGCGCACGACCGGATTGATCCGCCCCTCGAAGTTGCGATTACCGCTCAGGATCGCCGCCGCCACCAGGTTGCCCTGCTTGACCGCCGCCACGATCGGCTCGGCCACCGGCCCGCTGTTGCCGATGCACGTCGTGCAGCCATAGCCGACGAGGTTGAAATGCAGTTGTTCGAGATAGCCGAGCAAACCGGCGCGCTGGAGATAGGCCGTCACCACTTTCGAGCCCGGCGCGAGACTGGTCTTGACCCAGGGCTTGACGGTGAGGCCGCGCGCGACCGCTTTTTTCGCCAGCAGACCCGCCCCGATCATGACCGACGGATTCGAGGTATTGGTGCAACTGGTGATCGCGGCGATGACCAGCGCCCCGTGCCCCAATGGAAATTTATCGGCGCCCATCGTGACCGGCACGCGGTCGCCGAGCGCGCCGAGATCATCCGCGGCGACCCGCTCGTGCGGCGCGACGTTGGGATTGCCGCCTTCGTTCAGCCAACGCTCGACGACCTTGGCTTCGAGACCGTTGCCGTGATCGCCGAGCTCCTTCACCAGCTCCTGCCGAAAGCCGCGCTTGGCGGCGCTGACCGCGACCCGATCCTGCGGGCGGCGCGGCCCGGCCAGACTGGGCTCGACCGAGCCGAGATCGAGCTCGAGGGTGTCGCTGAAGACCGGCTCGGGCGATGCCGCGGTGCGGAAGAGCCCCTGATGCTTGCAGTAGGCCTCGATCAGTTTCACGTGATCCTCGGCGCGGCCCGAGGTCCGCAGATAGGCGAGGGTCTGATCGTCGACCGGGAAAAAGCCGATCGTTGCGCCGTATTCGGGCGACATGTTGGCGAGCGTCGCACGATCGGCCACGCTGAGACGGGCGAGCCCGGCGCCGAAATACTCGACAAACTTGTTGACGACCCCCTTCTTGCGCAGCATCTGGGTCGCGGTCAGCACCAAGTCGGTCGCGGTCGCGCCCGGCGGCAGGCTACCGGTCAGCCGGAAGCCGATCACCTCGGGAATCAACATCGGGGTCGAGCGCCCGAGCATCGCCGCCTCCGCCTCGATTCCGCCGACCCCCCAGCCGACCACGCCCAGCCCATTGACCATCGTGGTATGCGAGTCGGTGCCGAAGACTGTGTCGGGATAGAGCTCGCCGTCGGGCGCGCTGAAGACCACCGGCGCGAGATATTCGAGATTCACCTGATGGACGATGCCGGTGTCGGGCGGCACGACGCGAAAATTGTTGAAGGCGCGCTGGCCCCAGCGCAAAAACTGGTAGCGCTCCTGATTGCGCTCGAATTCGAGCCCGGCGTTGGTGGCGAAGGACGAGGGCGCGCCATGCGAATCAACCTGGACCGAATGATCGATCACCAGATCGGCGGGCTGGAGCGGATTGATCCGTTTGGGGTCGCCGCCCAGCCTGCGGATCGCATCGCGCATCACGGCGAGGTCGGCCACCACCGGCACGCCGGTGAAGTCCTGCAACAGCACGCGGGCGGGCATGAAAGAGAATTCCTGCTCGCCGCGGCCGCGAGTGTCAGCCCAGCGCGCGAGCGCCTCGACGTGAGCGGCCGTGACGATCGCGCCATCCTCGCGCCGCAGGACATTTTCGATCATCACTTTGATCGAGAAGGGCAAGCGGCTCAGATCAAAGCCGCGCCGGGCCAGCGCCTCGAGCGAATGAACCGTGTAGTCCTTGCCGCCCACCGGCAAAATGGCCCGCGCGCCGAAACTGTTTTTGTTCATCGTCCTGCCATCGATTTGAAAAAATGCTTGAATGCCGACGAGTCGGCGAGTTCTACGCTTCCATCCGGCGTCGCCAGCCCTGCGCCCATCACGATAGCCGCGCGCGCTGGCGCTTTCCATCGCCGGCAAATCGGGCAACTCTATATCCCCAGCAAATCCACCGGGGGGAAACGTCGTGCCTGAGGAACCAGAGGTCGAAAACGCTGAACTGGAAGAAAGACATGAAGAGGCCGAGGCTCGCCGTTTACTCCGCGCGATCGCACTCAGCACCGCGATCCTGGCCGCACTCGCCGCGGTGGCCGCGCTCTACGCGGGCGGGACGGTCAACGAGGCGCTGGTACTGAAGACCGAGGCAACCCAGCTCGAAGCGCAAGCCTCCGACCAATGGGCCGACTATCAGGCGAAGGGCATCAAGGGCGCCATTCAGGCCGAGATTGAAGCCGCGTGGCTTGCGGCCGGCAAGCAGCCACCGTCCGTTATCGCCGGGGAGCGGCAGCGTTACGCGCGGGAACAGACGCAGATCGCCCGAGTTGCGCATGAGCGCGAGGCAGCGCGCGACGCGAAATCAGAGGAGGCGGAGCACTTGCTGCACCAGCATCATCGCTTCGCCGACAGTGTCGCGCTGTTCCAGGTCGCGATCGCGCTCGGTGCGGTGGCGGCATTAACGCGGATCAGCGTGGTCTGGGTCTGCTCGCTGCTGGTGGGGCTCGGCGGGGCGGGTCTGTTCTTTCTGACAATTTTTTAACGCCAAGAACAATCGGGCGATGGCGCTTCCCTGTGCGCTACCTCTGCGCCAGCTCCGGTGACAGACCTTCGCGCGCCATGATCATAACCGCGACCAGCACGTCAAAACCGGCCGATGAGACCGTCAGCCAGTACGGACCGAAGCCCGCGCCAAGGCCGAAATGATGAAGGACGATAGCCCAGAACGGATGCGTAATCCATCCGGCGACCAGCCACCAACTCGAACCGCTCATTCCGAGGAAGGCGATTACTACATAGACGACCACTCCGAGCGTTTCGAGCGCCATCCATGAAAGTGGACGACCATGAGAAACCCCGATCGGCAGATAAATGATCGATGCGACAATCAGCCCGTAGCCAAGGATCGTTCGGGCACCCCATTTGAACGTATAAGCCGCGTGCGAGAAGCCTGCACCCAATAACCCACCAGCGATAAGCCACGCGGCGACCCACATAGGGCAAAACTGCGTCCGCCTAGAGCTCCCTTCCCCCTTTTGCCGTGCCAAGACTAACGCAATCGAAAACGTTCGCCAAGGAAGACTTCACGCACCCGCTCGTTATCGACGATCTCGCGTGGTCCGCCCTGCACCAGGATTTTTCCCGCGTGGATGATGTAAGCGCGGTCGATAATCGACAGCGTTTCCTGCACGTTGTGATCGGACATCAGAATGCCGATGCCGCGGCTCTTGAGGTAAGTGATGATGCGCTGAATCTCGACCACCGTGATCGGGTCGATGCCGGCGAACGGCTCGTCGAGGCAAAGAAACATCGGGTCGAGCACCAGCGCGCGCGTGATCTCGACCTTGCGCCGCTCACCGCCGGAGAGCACGCCGGCCGACACCTTGGCGAGCCGCGCGATGTCGAGCTCCTCGAGCATCGACTGCAGCCGCGCCTGCCGCTCCTCCTCGGTCAACGGCAGGGTCTCGAGCACCGCCAGCAGGTTCTGCTCGACCGTCAACTTGCGGAAGACCGACGGCTCCTGCGGCAGATAGCTGATCCCGCGCCGCGCCCGCTGATAGAGCGGCAGCCCGGTGATATCGCCGCCGCCGAGCGTGATCCGCCCCTCATCGGGCTTGAGCAACCCGACCAGCATGTAGAAGGTGGTGGTCTTGCCGGCGCCGTTGGGTCCGAGCAGCCCGACGATCTCGCCTGGACCGACGCGTACGTCAACGTTATCGACCACCGCGCGTCCGGCATACCGTTTAGTCAGGGCGCGCGCTTCGAGCGAGGGTTTTTCGGGCGCCGCGCCGTTTTGCGTGGGCGGCTGTTCGAATTGGTTACGCAGGGTCGTCGCCATTTCAACCAGAATCAACGCTGCCTTAAACCTTTTATCCGCTTGGCCCGCGAAGGGGAATCGCTGATGTTGATACGCCGCGGCCTGGCGACGAATACGGCTCTTGCGGCGGCTGCCGGACAGCGTGCTAGCCTTGCATCGCGATGGCCTCGAGCGTGCGGAAAATTTATCTGTGCGGCCCGATCATGGACTCCGCGCCGGCCGCGGCCAAGGACTGGCGCACGCGCGCCAAAGAGCGGCTGGCCGGCCGCTTCATTCTGCTCGATCCGCTGCGACGCAATTTCCGCGACAAAGAGATCGACTCGGCCAACGAAATCGTCGAATTCGACCTACAAGACGTGCGTGAAGCCGATTTGTTGCTGGTCAACTACTGCAAGGCCTCGCTCGGCACTGCGATGGAGGTCTTTTACGCCAGCCACGACCTCGGCAAGTTCGTGATCGCCTTCAGCCCGCTCAGCTACGCCGATTGCTCGCCCTGGATGGTGCGCTTCTGCACCAAGATTCTGCCGGACCTCGACGGCGCACTTGATTACATCGAACGCCACTTCAACTGAGCCGCGCCTGAAATACCTCTCGCGGTTCAGGGAGCGGTCGCGATGGGCGCGATTACGCGGGCAGGTAGCCGTCGCGCAGGAGCGACTTCGCGATGATCATGCGCTGCACTTCGCTGGTGCCCTCGCCAATTTCGCCGAGTTTGGCGTCACGCATGTAGCGCTCGACCGGAAAGTCAGTGACGTAGCCGTAGCCGCCGTGAATCTGGACGGCCTTGGTCGTGGTCCACATTGCGGTTTCCGACGCGAACAGCTTGGCGATCGAGGCCTCGCGCGCGAATGGTTGGCCCGCGTCGCGCAGCGCCGCGGCGCGTCCGGTCAGGAGCCACGAGGCCTCGATCCGCGTCGCCATGTCGGCGATCATCCACTGGATCGCCTGAAATTCCGCGATCGCCTTGCCGAACTGGCGGCGTTCTTTCGCGTAGGCCGCCGCGTCTTCCATCGCGCCGCGCGCGATGCCGGTCGCCCATCCGGCGATGCCGATACGGCCGCCTTCGAGCACTTGCAATGTCTGACGATAGCCCGCGCCAGGCTCGCCGATCAGGTTGCGCGCCGGAATCGTAACGTTGTCGAAAATCACCTCGGCGGTATCCGAGGAATGCAGCCCGAGCTTCTCGATTTTGCGGCCGTTGCTGAGGCCGCGCGTCCCGCGCTCGACGACGAAGGCGGAGACGCCCGCGCGCGCCGCCGCGGGATCCGTCACCGCCATCACGACGTAAACGTCGGCGACGCCGCCGTTGGTGATGAACATCTTCGCGCCGTTGATCGTGTAGCTGTCGCCGTCGCGCACGGCGCGGGTTTTCATCGCCGCGGCGTCGGAACCCGAGCTCGGCTCGGTCAGGCACCAAGCGCCGAGTTTTTTGGCGGCGATCAGATCGGGCAGGTAGTGCGCGCGACGCTCCTCCGCGGCGAACATCGCGAGATGACCAGACGCGAGCGACAGGTGCGCGGCGCATGAGAGCGCGAGCCCGGCGTCGTAGCGCGCCAGGCCCTCGACGACAACTACTTGCGAGAGTGTATCGGCGCCGCCGCCGCCGTATTTTTCGGGAAACGAGACGCCGAGGAAACCGAGCTGGCCGAGTTGCTCGACGACGTGGCGCGGGAAGCTCGCGTCCTTGTCCCATTTGGCCGCGTGCGGCTTGATCTCGCGCTCGGCGAAAGCCGCCAACGTTTCGCGGATTTGGCGCTGCTCGCCGGTTAGCTCAAAATCCATGGTGACCCGGGATTCTTCGCTTCGCTCAGAATGACACGTGGCTTCCGCGTTTGTGTGACAGGGATCGCAGCGAGATTATGCGCGCGGGTGGACGTTTTCGTGCACCCACTTGACGATATCT
>JBOHWF010000210.1:0-7932 GCA_050736455.1 Binataceae bacterium (SeqCode)
GGTCGAAGAGGACAAACTTGAGCTCGCGCGCGAGCTGATCGCGCTGGCGGAGAAAGCCGGGGTCGCGTTCGTGCTGCCGTCCGACCATGTGGTCGCGGCCGCGCCCGACGCCGACGCGATTGCGGAAACCGTCGAGCAAATCCCCGCCGATCGGATGGGGCTCGATATCGGTCCGCGCACGGTCGCGGAGTTCATCGAGCGCATCCGCGGGGCGCGCACGATCGTGTGGAACGGCCCGCTCGGGTTTTTCGAGCTGCCGGCCTTTGCGCGCGGCACGCTCGGCGTCGGCGAGGCAATCGCCGGGATGGCTGACGCGACGACCCTGCTCGGCGGCGGCGACACTGCGGCAGCGGTCGCCGGGCAGCCGTGGGCTGCGAAATTCACACACATCTCGACCGGCGGCGGCGCAACCCTCGAGTACCTCGAAGGCCGCGAACTCCCCGGCGTCAAGGCGCTCGAAACTTAGACGGTGGGTTAATTTGACCGGTCGCTTAATGAGCGAAACTCTCGACCTTGTCACCCTCGCGCGTGGTTGCCGCCCCCTGGCGCGCCAGACAAAGCAGACGCGCGGGAATGACAGAGAGAGGCGCTGATGGGATCTAATCAAGCTGATCGGCGATCGATCTTTTTTGGAGAGCGGACACTATGCGAAAAAAACTGATTGCTGGCAACTGGAAGATGAATCTCGGCCCGACCGAGGGACGCGTGTTGATCGCGGAGTTGCGCGCCGAATTGGATCGCGAGGCGGCGAGCCTGGCGCGCGATCGCGAAGTGCTGGTCGCGCCGCCCTTCCTGACGATCGCGGCGGTCGCGCAGGCGCTCGCCGGCTCGTCGATTCTGCTGGGCGCGCAGAACGCGCATTTCGAGGACAAGGGCGCCTTCACCGGTGAAGTTTCGGCGGCGATGCTCAAGGCGTTCGGGGTCACGCACGTCATCCTCGGGCACTCCGAGCGCCGCCAGCTCTTCGGCGAGAGCGACGAGCTGGTGGGCAAACGGGTCGCCGGCGCGATCGCGAATCGCTTCATCGCGATCATGTGCGTTGGCGAAACCCTCGAGGAGCGCGACCGCGGCCGCACGCTCGAGGTGGTGTTGCGGCAGATGCAAGCGGGCCTCGCGGGCGTCAAGCCGGAGCAGGCGGAGCGCGTGGTCGTCGCCTACGAGCCGATATGGGCGATCGGGACCGGACGCACGGCGACCCCCGAGCAGGCCCAGTTGGTCCACGCCGCGATCCGCGAAGCGCTGGCCGATCACTTCTCGCGAACGGCCGCGGACACTATCCGGATTCTCTACGGAGGCAGCGTCACCGCGGAGAACATTGATTCCCTGATCGCGAAGCCCGATATTGACGGGGCTCTGGTCGGCGGGGCAAGCTTGAAGGCCTCATCGTTTGCGCGGATCGCCAGAGGCAGAGCCGCGGCAGCGAGTTGATCGGCGAAATAATCAGATGATCGCTCTCGTAGTCGTGATTCACATTCTGGTCTGTCTGACCCTGGTGACGGTCGTGCTGCTCCAGCAGGGCAAGGGCGCGGACGTGGGTGCGGTCTTTGGCGGCTCGAGTCAGACGGTCTTCGGCTCGAGCGGCGCAGGCAACCTGCTGACCAAGGTCACGTGGGGCTGCGCCATCGTCTTCTTCACAACCTCGCTCATCCTCGCCTACGCCTCGACGCGACGGGCGACCGGCAGTATCTTCGAGGGCGGCCACGTAACGATCCCAGTCGCGCCGGCGGGCAAAGCCGCAGTTCCGGCGCTTCCCCCGATCAGCGGCGCGCCGGCGGCCGCGAATCATCAGGCGTTGCCCTCGGCGCCGGGCGGTAAGCGATAACGCGAGCGACGGCGGCGACTGCGCGATCGCATGCTCGGCGGTAAGCTTTGCGACTCTCTCTACGTGCGCGGGTGGTGGAACAGGCAGACACGCGAGTTTGAGGGGCTCGTGGTAGAAATATCGTGCGGGTTCAAGTCCCGCCCCGCGCACCAGTTTCTCTCCTAAAAGTCGAAGCCAGCCTGGACTCCGTGAGCCGCGCCCAAAGTTGACGGCGACGCGGCGATAGCCGCTTCGCGCTCCGCCGTGAAACCGTACTTGTGGCGGAGCCGATCGAAAATCGCGCCGAGACGCTCGTCGTAGCCACGAGGTGCATACGCCCCGCGCGCGTAATACTCGTCGATGCGCGCGGCTTGGGCGGCGGTGAAATTCTCGCGCGCGAAGGGGAGGAAACGGCGCGCCGCGGCGGGCATGAGAAACAACGACCGCCACCAGACTGCAGACGCACCGAATCGCCGCGCATTGTGGATTACCCGCTCGATCGCGGCCGGCGCGTCAGTGATTCCGGGAATCATCGGCATCATCAGGAGGTTGCAGCGAATCCCGGCCGAGCTGAGCTCCTGCAGCGCGCGGAGGCGCAGCGACGGCCGCGGCGCGCGCGGTTCGAGGATTCGCTGCAGCCGCCGATTCAGCGTGATCAGCGAAAAGTTCACGCTCAGCTTCGAGCGCTCGTTGATGCTCACGAGCAAGTCGAGATCGCGCGTAATCAGCGACGACTTGGTGGTGATCGAGAGGTTGAGCCCGCCAAGCCGCGCGAAGACCTCGAGCATCGCGCGCGTCAGCCCGAATTTGCGCTCGGCGGGCTGGTATGGATCGGTCGCAGTGCCGAGCGCGATCTGATCCGTGCCGACCGCGGTGCGCGCGAGGTTGCGCGCGAGCGCCTCGGCCGCGCCGCGCTTGACGAAAATCCGCCGTTCAAAGTCCATCGGGTCGCGCTGGTCAAGGAACTCGTGCGTGTAGCGTGCATAGCAATAGACACAGCCGAACTCGCATCCGCGGTAGGGATTGATCGTCCAGCGAAAGGCCATCCGCGGACTGTCGCAGCGATTGAGGATCTGCTTGACCGGCATCTCGACGAACTCGACGTCGCGCAGATGCGTCGGCGCTGACGTAGTTGCCGGCAACAAGGAGAGCTTTGACGCGGCTTTCATCGAATCACCGCGTCGAGTTTCGCTGTTTATTCGCTAGTCTGTCAAGGCCTCGAGGAGCGCCCTACGGCAGGACGGCAAGGTCGTAGGCCGGGGGCAATTTCTCCGCGACGATCGTGACGGTCGCGGCGTGTTCATCGATCTTGACCACGGTCCCGTCGCTGAGTGCGCCGAACAAAACCTGATCATTGTCGGGCTGCGCGACCAGCCGCATCACCATGCCGCGCGTCGGATGAGCATTGCCGTCGCCCTGCACGACCGGCGTGAAGCCGACCCCGTGATCGGGGCTACGGAACATCAGGGCGTCCGCGCCGAGCTGGTCCATCGACCAGGTTGGCGGCGGGCCGCCGGCGGCGGCCGTGTAGATGACGCCGTCAGCGAGCGCGATCAGTGGCACGGCGTAAGAGCGGCTGAGCCCTTTGAGCCGGGTCCAGGTGGCGCCATCGGTGGCCGAAACGTAAAATCCGCCGCCGGTCGTCGCGTACAGTCGATGCGGGTCGTGCGGGTCGGCGACCAGGCAATGGATGTCCGCATAGATATTCTGGCTCAGCGGCTCGAAGCTCTGGCCGCGATCGCGCGAGCGGAAAGCGCCGCCCTCCTCGACGCCGACGTAAATGGTGTTCGAGTCGTGCGGGTCGAAAGTGATCGAGCGGACGTGCGGAATGTGCGGCGGCTGGGGAAAGGTCCAGCGGTCGCGACCCGGCAGCTTCAGGAAGCCGGTACACTCGCGGAAGCCACGGCCGGCCTCCTCGCTGCGGAAGAGTCGGGCGTTCGAAGTCCCGACGAAGAGCTCGCCCGGGCGATCCGGCGACGCGGCGAGCGCCCATACTTCCTCGTCGCGCGCGATTCCCGGCGTGATGTCGCGCCAGCTCCGTCCGCCATCGTCGGAGAGCGCCAGCGCGCCCTTGCCGCGCGCGCTGCCGGCCTGCGTGTTGTGGATCGATCCCGCGTAGAGCAGATTCGGATTGGCGCAGTCTTGCGCCAGACGCCAGACCGAAGGCGGATCCGCCGAGACCATCAGCGGTGTCGCGCCGCGCTCCGGATCAAGGATGACGATCCCCTTGGCGGTTCCCACGCATAACCGCATCGTCTTCACCTCCCGGCCGCGACCCTCGGGCCGCGACGCACCTCCACCACCACCTCGACGCCCCGAGCGTTAATCTATCTGATCGGGGCGGACGATTCATCGACCAGGTGCGGGCGCGAGCGCGTCGCAGTTCAACTGCGACTTGCCGGACTTGAGCCTACGTTTTTTTCGGTTCGGTGACTTCGCGATAGACCCGCATCGCTTCGACCGCGGTCGGCACGCCGCTGTATTGCGAGAGATGGATAATCAGCTCCTTGATTTCTTCTTTCGTGATGCCGAGATTGAGCGCGCCGCGCATGTGAATCTTGAGCTCGGGACCGCGACCGAGCGCGAGCAGCGCCGCCATCGTGATGAAGGAGCGGGCCTTGATCGGCAAGCCGGGGCGGCCCCAGACTGCGCCGAAGACCTGAGCGTTGAGGAAATCGGCGAAGCCCGGATCGAACTCGCTGAGGTAGGCGTGTCCGGCCTTGGCGGCTTTTTCGCCGAAGAGTTGCGTGCGGACTTCCATGCCTTTCTTGGTTAAATCATCTGCCATGATGCTGATACCTTTCGAAGTTGTTTGTGGGATTGCTCGCTCTTGACCCTCACCCTTGGTCCCTCTCCCTTAGACAAGGGAGAGGGATCCGGAAAGACCTAGCGATTAGCTGGACCGGACTTTTACGCCGGCGCGATCCTCCTGTACGGTGAAGGCCGCGCTCGAGTCCTTCTCGCCGAGGCCGTGCGCCAGCGCCGCGAGCAGGTCCTGCTCGACCAGATTCGCGAGCGGCATCCCGACATCGTTTTCGCGCGCGAGCTGGGTGGCGAGCGCGAGGTCCTTGCGCGCGAGCTTGAGCGCGAAGCTGACGCGATCGAAATTGCCCTTGAAGATCACCTTGGGCAGCGCCCGCAGCAGCATCCCCTGGCCGTACGCGCCATTCTGCACCGCGGTGAAGAGGGCTTCGGCCGGGACGCCCGCCTTGACCCCCATGGTGAAGGCTTCGGCGAGGAGCTGCATGCTGCAGATCGCGATCATGTTGTGGACCAGCTTGGCGACCGCGCCCGCGCCGATCGCGCCGACGTAGGAGACCTTGTCGCCGATCCCGTCGAGCGCCGGCTTGACCCGGTTGTAGACTTGCTCGTCGCCGCCGACCATTACGGCGAGCGTCGCGTTGCGCGCCCCGGGCACGCCGCCGCTTACCGGCGCGTCGAGCATCAGGATACCTTTGTCCGCGAAGCTCGCGTGCAGGCGCCGAATCAGGGTCGGCGAGTTGGTCGAGAGATCCGCATAGACTGCGCCCTTGCTCATGCCGTGGATGATGCCGTTTTCGCCGCCGATCGCGACCGCCTCGACCTCCTTCGGCCCCGGCAGCGAGGTCAACACGAGTTCCGCGTCCTTGGCCGCGTCTGCCGGCGTGTCGGCCCATCGCGCGCCGCCGGCGAGATGAGGTTCCGCCGCGGCGCGGCGGATGTCGTGAACCACGAGCGTGTGGCCGGCCTTGATCAGATTGAGCGCCATCGGGCCGCCCATGTTGCCCAGACCGATGAATCCGATGCGCATCGATTTTCTCCCGCGCCTGCTATGCGCGCTCGAGCAGCGTGCCGGTGCCCAGGCCGCCCCCGCAGCACATCGTCACGATCGCGCGTTGGCCGTGGCTGCGTTCGAGCTCGTTGATCGCCTTGGTCACCAGGCCGCAGCCGGTCGCGCCGAGTGGATGGCCCAGCGCGATCGCACCGCCATTGGGATTCACCCGGCCCATGTCAGGTTCGAGGGTCTTCGCCCAGCTCAGGACCACCGAGGCGAAGGCCTCGTTGATCTCGAACAGGTCGATATCGCCGATGCGCAGGCCGTTCTTCTCGAGCAGTTTCCGCGTCGCCGGAATCGGCCCCTCAAGCATCAGGACGGGATCGCATCCGACCAGACAGGTGTCGAGCACCCGCGCGCGCGGCCGGCAGCCGAGCTCCCGCGCCTTCGCTGCGCTCATCAGCAGCACGGCCGCCGCGCCGTCGGCGACCTGCGAGGCCGAGCCCGCCGTGTGGATCCCGTCGGGCCGCGCGACCGGCTTCAGCCCGGCGAGCGCTTCGAGGCTGGTATTTCGCGGCACCTCGTCGCGCGTCACCGTCCGCGTTTCATTCGATTTTTCGCCGCCCGCCTGGATGACCGGCGCCTCGACCGGCACGAGCTGCGCCTCGAAGCGCTTTTCCGCGACCGCACGAGCCGCGCGCAGTTGCGATTCGAGCCCAAAGGCGTCGGCGTCCGCCCGCGTGATCCCGTACTTGGTCGCGATCCGCTCGGCGCCTTCGAATTGGCTGACGAACTCGTAGTGCTCACGGTACTTGCGCGTGATCGGCTTGCCCATCCCGGCCTTGACGCCCGCCAGCGCATCCGAGCCGATCGGCAACAGACTCATGTTCTCGACCCCGCAGGCCATCACCACGTCCTCGGCGCCCGAAGCAATGAGGCTCGCGGCGAGATTGACCGCGAACTGGCTCGAGCCGCATTGCGAATCGATCGTCGAACAGGCCACGTCCTCGGGCAGGCCGGCCGAGAGCCACGCCGTCCGGGTGATATTCATCGCCTGCGCGCCAACCTTGTTGATACAGCCGCCGACCACTTGCCCGACCGCGGCCGGCGCGATATTTGCGCGCTGGAGCACCGCGGTCATCACCTGGCTGAGCAGATCGATCGGATGCGCCCCGGAAAGCGCGCCGTTCTTCTTACCGATCGGTGAACGACCCGCCTCGACAATCACGACATCTCGCATCGCTTCCTCCGTTTTACCGAGCTGCTGAGGCTCGAAGCTTGATTGCGTGTTCAGGGTCGAGAGCGGCGAGCGCTAGCCTCGCGTCCAAACTCCCGGCCAAGTTCCCTCTTAGTTTAAGCATCCGCCGCCCGCCCGCGACAAGCGAAACGTCGAGCGCCGTCTTCGACTGAACGACCGAAGAATTATTTCGCCGTCGTGACCTCGCGAAACACCCGAATCGCTTCGACCGCGGTCGGCACCCCGCTGTACTGCGACAGGTGGATGATCAGTTCCTTGATTTCCGCCGGCGTGATTCCAAGTTTGAGCGCGCCCTGCATGTGCACGTGCAACTGATTGGTGCGTCCGAGCGCCATCAGCGCCGCCATCGTGATAAACGAGCGGGTCTTGGTCGGCAAGCCGGGGCGCGTCCAGATTCCGCCGAAGAGCTGCTCGTTGAGAAAGTCCGCGAAGCCCGCGTCGAATTTCTTCATATCTTCGTGGCGCGCGCGGGCGTCGTTTTCGCCCCACAGTTCGCTGCGCAGCTTGATTCCCTTGTCGTGCAGGTTGTCAGCCATGAGTGATTTCCTCCCTGAGTTTTCGGCCTCGATATAACTTCGCCGCAGCGTGATGCTCGGTCCTTCTGATGGTCGTAAAGCATTGACGGCCCATCGAACGCAAGCGCTCGCGTCGCTCAGCCGCGAGTCGGGAGTTGACATTCGTCGCATGCATGTATAACGCTATCGTGCAGTAATTGTGGCCTTATCCAGAGCGGCGGAGGGACTGGCCCGACGATGCCGCAGCAACCGGCCCATAGGGCGCTGGTGCTAAATCCTGCGGGACTCCCCGATGGAGTCTTGGAAGATAAGGCGAGTGGTCCGTGAACCCTCGTCCTTGTCGCATAGGAAGAGGGTTTTTGTTTTGTCCCTCCTTCGCTTTGGATATCTGGCCGCAAGTCAGTGATGAGCGAGACTGAAAACAGACGCGTGCTGATTGTCGGCATGGGTGGACTGGGAGTACCGGCCGCGATCGCGCTCGTGCGCGGCGGCGTCACCGCGCTGACGCTCATCGATCCCGACCCGGTCGAGCTCTCGAATCTGCCGCGGCAAATCCTCTATCGCGACGCCGATATCGGGATGCTGAAGGTTAGCGCCGCGGCGC
>JBOHWF010000211.1:0-2461 GCA_050736455.1 Binataceae bacterium (SeqCode)
AGCGCAAAGGCACGCCCCGCTCGGCGAATGAGATTCTCAACCGCTTCAATGAGGTGTCCTTCAACGCTGTCCTGCTGAAGGAATTGCGCATGATCGCGCTGCTGCGGCAGGTCGCCGATCCCGGCAAGTCAGAGGGCGTGCAATGGGCTGGGATGCGTATCCACCGCATAGCGACCGAAATGATGACGGAGCTTGGCGCGTCCTCCAAACTCATCGCCGAATGGGATTTTCTCGGCATGCTGCGCGATGAGGGACGAAGGTCGGCGCAAGCTTTCCTCGAGCACCACGCCAAGGACCTCGGGCGCCGCTCAACCCTCGATATCGACGCTTTGTTAGAACGGGTCTGACGCATGGGACTTCTCGGCATTCTCGTCGCTCTCGGGCTCCTTATCTGGCTCGCATATCGCGGCTGGAGCGTGCTTTTGCTCGCGCCCGCCGCGGCGGTGCTCGCCGCCGGACTCGCGGGCGAACCGCTGCTCGCGCATTGGACGCAGACCTTCATGGGGAGCGCCGCACGCTTCATCATGCAGTTTTTCCCGATTTTTCTCCTCGGTGCCCTGTTTGGCAAGCTGATGGAGGACAGCGGCTCCGTGACGGCCATCGCCAACTTCATGACTGAGCGTCTCGGTCCACGGCGCGCCGTGCTAGCGGTCGTGCTCGCCGGCGCGCTGTTCACCTATGGCGGCGTCAGTCTTTTCGTCGCCTTCTTCGTCCTTGCGCCGATGGCGCATGAACTGTTTCGCTCGGCTGGGATTCCGAAGCAGTTGATGCCGGCGGCGATTGCGCTCGGCACATCGACCTTCACAATGTCGGCACTGCCCGGAACGCCGGCGATCCAGAATGCGATTCCGATGCCGTTTTTCGGCACCACGCCCTTCGCGGCGCCGGGCCTTGGCATTATCGCCTCGGTTATCATGCTCGGGTTCGGGCTTTGGTGGCTCGCCCGCGCCGAGGTCAGGGCACGAGGCAAGGGCGAAGGCTACGGGGCGGCGGCTCAATCCCACGATGCCGCGCGGGACCTGATCGTCCGCGAGCGCGCCACAACCGCCAGCACCTTCGATCCAGCAGAAGTCAGCCACGGCCATCAAAGCGATGCAGCTCCATCCATTGCCCTCGCCGTATTGCCGCTGGCCATCGTCGTCACGGTCAATCTCGTGATGTCGCTGTTCATATTACCCCGTCTCGATGCGTCCTATCTCGCCGATGAGGCTTGGGGCTCGACAGACTTGTCAGCTGTCGGGGGCGTCTGGGCGGTGGTGACTGCGCTCGCGGCCGCCATCGTCGCGCTGGTCGCGGTCAACCTCCGGCGTCTGCCCGCCCTGCGCGAAAGCATGGATGCCGGCGTCAATGCTTCCGCTTTGCCGGTGTTGAGCGTCGCGAGCCTCGTCGGCTTTGGCTCGGTCGTCGCCGCTCTCCCCGCTTTCGCGATAGTGCGCGATTGGGTGCTGTCGATTGAGGGGGGCCCGCTGGTCTCGCTGGCGGTCGCGACCAATGTGCTCGCCTCATTGACCGGCTCGGCATCGGGCGGACTGACGATCGCGCTCGACGCGCTCGGCAGCACCTATTCGCGCATTGCCGCCGAGCAAGGCATCGATCCGGGGCTGTTGCACCGCGTCGCCGTCATTGGCGCGGGCACGCTCGACAGCCTGCCGCATAACGGCGCCGTGGTCACTTTGCTCGCGGTGTGCGACTCGACCCATCGCGAAAGCTATTTCGACATCGTCATGGTGTCGATTGTCGGCGGACTTTTAGCGCTCGCCGCGGTGATCGGATTGGGCAGCGCGTTTGGGTCGTTTTAAAATAATTTGTCCGATTAGAACCGAAAATCGGACCATATTGTTTCACGGGAAACATTTTGGTGCGATTGAGTGTCAAAACCTTACATTGTAAGGGGCGGCAAACGCACAGGCCGCCGGATATGGCGCGGTCTTGTCGGTCAGGCCGCCGCCTGCTTCCGCGCAGGCTCCTTGACGCGGAACCAGGCGACGTAGAGGGCGGGCAGGACGATCAGCGTCAGCATCGTCGCAACGAACAGGCCGCCCATGATCGCAAAAGCCATCGGCCCCCAGAACACGGTCGGGGCAATCGGAATAAATCCAAGAACCGTCGAAATCGCCGTCAGCATGATCGGGCGGAAGCGGGAAAGGGTCCCCTGGACGACCGCGTCCCATGTTTCCCGTCCCTCCCCCCGCTCGGTCTCGATCTGCTCGATGAGGATCACCGCATTGCGGGCGATCATGCCCATCAGCGCCAGAATGCCGAGGATTGCGACGAAGCCGAGCGGCCGCCCGAAAATGAGCAGCGCCGCGACAATCCCGATGAGACCCATCGGAACAATGCTCAAGACCAGGGCCAGGCGGCTGAAACTGTGCAACTGAGCCATCAGGAACAGAAGCATCAGGAACAGCATCAAGGGCACCTTGGCGAAGACCGAAGCCTGCGATTGGGCGCTTTCCTCGAC
>JBOHWF010000212.1:0-5497 GCA_050736455.1 Binataceae bacterium (SeqCode)
GTGCTGATGTTCCCGGAGGGTACGCGCTCGCCCGACGGCGCCGTCCACGATTTCAAGAGCGGCGCCGGCTATCTGGCGTTGCACGGCGGCTGCGACGTTTTGCCGATTCGCATCATCGGGACTCATCGCGTACTCGGCAAGGGCAGCCTGATCCCGCGCCGCGCCCCGGTCGAAGTGCGCATCGGCGCGGTTATCACAAACGCTCAGCTTCGCGAGTTGGCCGCGGACACGGAGGGCGCCGGCGCGTACCGCAAGCTCGCCGACTACATGCGCGACGCCGTGCTCGGCGTGACCGACCGCGCAACCCGCCGTCTCGCAGCCAGCGCGCAATTGTCGATCATGACGCCTCCGCGCAAGTCGGCGTCTCGTCCGCGCATCGCCCACCGAAGGGCCAGGGGATGATGCGCGTATGGCGCCGCCTCGGCGGCTCGAGCGCGGCGTTGCGCGTCCTTCTTCTCACGTCGATCCTCGGGCTTGCTCTCGCGTCGCCCGCCCGCTCGTGGGACTCCCACACGCATAAACTCATCGTGCGGCTGGCGATCAGCGGGTTGCCGCCAGGCGCGGTCAGAACGACCTTCGCGCGAAACTCGCCGCAGCTCGAGGAATTCGCGGTGGAGCCGGACACCGTCCTGCGCTCGCTCTACGGCGATGCGGAAGGCCGTCGCCATTATATCGACCTTGAGAACTTCGGCGCCGATCCGTTTGCGCGGCTGACACCCGACTTCGCTGCGATGCAGCGCGAGGTCGGCGTCGCTCTCCTCGAGCGCTCCGGGACACTCCCCTGGGCGATCGAGGACGAAGCCGCGCGGATGGCGGCCGCGTGGCGCGCCGGCGATTGCGCGATGATGATCCGCCATGCTGGCTATCTCGCCCACTACGTCGGCGACGCCAGCCAGCCGCTGCACACGACGAAATTCTTCGACGGCTACACCGCGGCCGATCGCGGCTCGCACCATCGCCTCGAAGGGTCGGTGGACTACCGCGTAAATGACTTTGAAGCGCTGGACGCCGGGCGCGTCCACCCGCAGCCGATCGCGTCCGTCTGGACGCCTGTCATCGCCGAACTGAAGCAATCCAACGCGTTGGTGCAATCGACGCTCGCGGCGGACCAAACGGTGCGCGCCGTCGCCACCAGTCGCGCCGCCTACACCGACGCGTTGATGACTCGCGAGGGCGCGATGGTCGCCGGACAGCTCGCCGACGCGGCGTCCGTGCTCGGCTCGATCTGGCTCTTCGAGTGGAGCCAGGCCGGCAAGCCGGCCGGCTGTAGCTGAGCTCCGGTAGCTTACCTCCACGCCACGCACTTCTTTCGTCCGTGCCTCACAGATAAAATCCCCCGATGGATTGGTGGACCCGCCGCCCCGACAGCGACGCGCGCTCGACGCGCGGACGCTTTTCACGGCCCTCGGTCAGTGAAATCACCGAGCAGCTACTGGTCGGCGAGTATCCTCGTCGTGAGGATCTGGCCTGGCTCAAAAGCGAGTTTCGCGTGACCGCGATTCACAATCTGCAGGACGACGTCGATCTGCAGATCAACGGCCTCGACGCCGCGGAGTTGCGCAGCGAATGCGATCACCTCGGGCTCAAGTTCGTGCATACGCCCATCCATGACGGCAGCGCCGACGACATGGCCGTGCGCCTCGCGCCCGCGCTGCACGCGCTTGGCGCATTGATCGACGCCGGCGAGCGGGTCTTTCTGCATTGCAACGGCGGCGTCAATCGCGCGCCCACGGTCGCGATCGGCTGGCTGCATGAGAGCAATCGCTGGTCGCTCGATGAGGCGATGACTTACTTCAAGCGCCGCCGTCCCTGCGGTCCGTTCATGACCGTACTCGAGGGGCATTTCGGCCCGCGTCATTTGCGGCCCAGCAGCTAAGGCGCCGAGTTGGCCGATGGCCACACAGAACAAAGCCCGGCTCGCGGCGTGGCTGATTCATCTCTACACGGCCTCCGGCGCGGTCGCCGCCTTGTTCGCCTTCGACTACACGGCCACGGGCGAGTTTCGCGCGGCTTTTATCGCGATGGCCTTTGCGATCGTCATCGATTCGACCGACGGCCCGCTGGCCCGCGCCGTCGAGATTCGCGCGCAGCTCCCGTTCTTCGACGGCGCGCTACTCGATAATATCGTGGACTATCTCAACTACGTGGCCGCGCCGGTCTTTCTGCTGCTGCGCGCGGAGCTGCTGACCCCGGGTGCCGCCGGACTTGGCGTTGCCAGCTTCGTGATGCTTGCCAGCGCCTACGGCTTCTGCCGAGTGGACGCCAAGACTGCTGATCACTACTTTCGCGGATTTCCTTCGTATTGGAATCTGGTCGCCTTCTATCTGTTTCTTTTTCGTTGGCCGCCCGCCCTTAATACTCTGGTGGTCGCGCTGCTCGCGCTGATGGTCTTGCTCCCGATTAAGTTCATTTACCCGAACCGCACCCGACCGCTGCGCCGGCTGACGCTTAGCCTCGCGGCGATCTGGGGCGTCGCGACGATCGCTCTGCTCCTCCAGCTCCCGCAGTGCAACCGCGTCCTGCTTTACAGCTCATTCGTCTTCGTCGTTTACTACTTCACGATGTCCCTAGCGCTACAGGTCCGAACCGCCCGCCTCACCCGCGCAACGAACCTGGTTCTCAGTGATTGACGATACGGCCACCCGGCCCCGCTCTGCGCCAGTCCCGTGGCTTGAATTCCTCCACGGCGACGCGCCGCTGCTATTGATCGCGCCCCACGGCGGCCGCGCCGGTCCGGCGGCGCAGGCGACGCTGCACCCGAAGGTCAACGATCTCGAGACCGCCGCCATCACGCGCGAGCTCGCTACGCGCCTCGGCGCTGGCGCGATCATCAATTCCGGCATGGATCGCAACGAGCTCGACTGTAACCGTCTCGCGCAACTGCAGGCGCGCGAACCCTGGCTGCTCGAGGCGATCGCGGACCAGATTGCTGAGCTTGCCGCCCGCCACGGCCACGCCACCGTCTTACTCATCCACGGCTGGAACATTATCGAGCCGCGCGTTGATTTCGGTTTCGGCCTGCGGGAAAGCAAGGGCTGCCTGCGGCCCCCGCGCGGCGCATACGTTTCGGCCAGTGACGACTTCATTCGTGGCCCGGCCGCCGGGTTGGCGGAGCGGCTGCGCGCCGCCGCGATCACCCCAAGCATCGGCTTGCGCTACCCGGGTGGCGGCGCGCAAAACCTGCTGCAGGCCTTTACTCCGCGCTACGCCGCGAGCCCATCGCGGGCGCTCAGGCGGCTGGCCGAGCTGTCGGCGGCCAGGCAAATCGACGCCTTGCAACTCGAACTTGCGGTTTCGTTGCGGCTGCCCGGACCGCATCGCGCCGCCGCGCTCGATGCGATCGCGACGACCTTCGATCACTCGCTTAACGGTGCGTCGGCGCGCTCGACAGTCGAGATTCTACGCGATCATCCGCCCGCCAGCTTAGTCAAACCGCGCGCCGCGGCTCCGGCGGTCCCACCCTACCGGATCGGCGTCGAATTTTACGACGCCAAGCACGGCTTGGGCGGAATGGCGAGTTTCGACTTTGGCCCCGGCGCAGCGGGCGGCCGTATCATGATGTTGTTCGAGCGCCGCCGGGTCGCGCTTTTCACTGGCGAAGGCGACGCGGTCCGCGACGGCAACAGCGTCGCGCTCGGGCCGCTCACGCTCGACGCTAATGCCGGTAGCAGCGGCTTGCGCTTCCACGGGCCGGCGGTGGTCGTGGACGACGGCACAGCCTACTTGAGCGTCGAAGGGGCGCTGGCGGGCGGGCGCCTTGACCCCGCGATGGCGGTAGCAGTCACGCTCGATTTCGACGGCGGCACACCGCACTTCGGTGAGCTGCTGGCGAGCCTTGACGCGCTCATCGCGCGATCCACCGCAGCGGAAAAATTGGCTGAAGCGATTCCGCCGCATTCGAGCTTCGGCCGCCTGCGCGGACCCGTCAGACTCGACGGCGTCGAACGCCAGCTTGACGCGGTCGCGCGCGTCGGCGTCTCTTTCGTCGGACTGGGCCCGCAGAAGTTCGCTTCACGCCGGATGCTCTGGGCGTGCGTGCCGCGTCCGAACCGCCACGACGCCGTCGAATTTCGCGTGCTTGAGCTCGAGGACGGTTCCAGCCAGCAAGTCGCCCACCTGCTCCGCGACGGGGTTTGGCGCGAATCCCAGGTCTCGAAGCTTGAGCTCGAAACCGCGTCACCCTACACGCCCCCAGCGAGAATCTCCGCCACGCTCGCGCCTGGCGCGATTTCTCTCGAAGGTGCGCCGGACACCTTTATGACCCTGTCGCGACCCGGGTCCGACGGCGTCCGCATCCACACTTCGCTGGGCTTCGCTTCGTATCGCGTCGCCGGTGCGCCGGCCGTCGGGATGTACGAGTATTCGCGCTGCGTCGGCGAACTCGCGTCCGGCGCAAAAGATCCGGACGACGACTAGAGCGACAATTTTCTCTGCCCAAAAAAATGGGCCCGTCGCATCGCGACGAACCCATTGACGATCCAGCTTGATTGACCGCAACCGATCGCTTCGCTCAGTCGGTCGGCGCGTTGTTGCCCGACACGCTAGCGACGTTGCCGCGGATCGAGGCGCCATTAACCGTTGCGCTCGCCCCGGCTCCAGCCGCCACGTTCGTCGCCAGGCAATGATACTGGCCCGCGTTCAAGTCATTGGTATTCTTCTTGTTAATCAGCGTCCGATTGCAGAGCAACGTTACGGTTGACGGGAAGCACGAGGCCCCGCTGCTGCCGCTCGACGGGGTATACGTGCTCGTCAATGTGAACTCGCCAGTGCCAGAGGCAAACCCGCCGGCCGGAGCGGCAATCGCCCCGGCAATCGTCCCCGCGCAAACGTCCTCCGGCTCACTCCCTGGCGGCACCGCCGGGTTGATCGCAGTATAGGTTTCCGCGCCGGTGAAAGTGCCCGACGTGTCCGCGATGAGCTGCCCGATTGCATCGATGTCAACCCGGTGCGGTGATCCGGAACTCGGCGTAACCAGTTCGTAACCTTCCATCCGCAGATTCAGATTGCCTGAAGGCGTCCCCGCGAAGGCGCGAGACGGCGCTCCTACACCCATCAACATCGCTCCCGCCGCCGCCACCACGATAGCGCTCCTGATCCTGATACCCATGCTACTTCCCTCCTACCTCTTCATGTTGCGCTGAAGCGGCGATTCGGATTTTTCGCCGCCGTCAGGGGTTGGACGCGGCTGCACACCCAGGCGTTTACACAATCATTGCAGCAACCTTCGATCAAATCCTCGGCGCAATGCGACTATGGCTCTGGATTCTGATGTCTGCCACGATCGGGCTGTCTCGACGACCGCGGCGGCGCCCCGGAACGCGATGTGCCCCCTTAGCTCAGATGGATAGAGCACAGGATTCCTAATCCTGCCCAAGACGTTTTCTCAGGTCACGCCAGATCATATAGTGCCGGAAATGTAAGGGTTCTCAGCAGGTCGACATCATCTCAGATCATCCTGAAAAAGCTGGAAGTGGGCACTGAGTGGGCACTAAGAGCG
>JBOHWF010000213.1:0-3003 GCA_050736455.1 Binataceae bacterium (SeqCode)
CGGAGCTATCGATCTTTTTTGAGTGGGGCACCGACATGGTCTCGGCCATGTTGCAAGTTAACGCGGAGGTCGGCCAGCTCCTGCCGCAACTCCCTCCCGGCACCTCGATGCAGGCACTACGCATGGATCCGACCGTGTTCCCGATCATCAGCTACAGTATGACGTCGCGCACCATTCCGCTCGCCAAAATCCGCGACATGGCGCTGTTTCAGGTACGGCCCTTGTTGGCAAGCATTCCGGGCGTTGCGAGCGTCGGGGTGCAGGGGGGCAGCGATCAGGAATACCATGTACTGCTCGATCCCGGCAAACTCAAGGCCGCCAACGTCACCATCGACGACGTAGCCAAGGCGGTCGGCGCGAGCAATGTGCTGCAAGCGATCGGACGCATCGAGGATCGTTACAAACTTTACCTGGTGATCTCGGACCACACGCTGCGCGGCATCGACGATCTTTCCCACGTCGCCGTTCGCACCGGCCCGGACGGTGTGACAGCCGTCGGCGATGTCGCGACGGTGGAACTCTCGAGCACGCCGCTATGGACACGGGTCACAGCCAACGGCAAGGATGCCATCCTGTTCAGCATTTATGAGCAGCCGGGCGGCAATAGTGTGCAGATCGCGAGCGAGGTCAGATCGCGGCTGCAAGGCTTTCGCTCGAAATTGCCCGCTGGCGTAGAGGTGGCGAACTGGTACGACCAGAGCGAGCTTGTCACCGCGTCCGCCGCCAGCGTCCGCGACGCCATAATCGGTGGCACCGCGCTGGCCGCGCTCGTGCTGCTGATGTTCCTGCGCAGCCTCAAGATGATGTTCATCGCAATGCTGGTCGTGCCGGCGGCCTTGTCAGCGACCATCGTCCTGCTCTCGGTCATGAGCATGAGCTTCAACATCATGACCTTGGGCGGAATGGCGGCCGTGGTAGGCCTCGTCATCGACGACGCCATTGTCATGATCGAGCACATCGTTCGCCGCCTGCGCGGGAGGGTGCGTGGACCTACCCTCGCGGACGGACAAGAAACAGCGGATACGGTTTTGCGGGCAGCGGCCGAATTCACGCGGCCTTTAGCCGGTTCCAGTGCCGCCACGATCGTGATCTTCCTTCCGCTCGCGATGCTGAGCGGTGTCACCGGCGCGTTCTTCAAGGCGTTGTCGCTAACCATGGCCGCGAGCCTTATGTTCTCATTCGTGATCACATGGCTGGCCGTCCCGCTCGCGGCGGAATGGCTCCTGGGCGCGCGCGACGCCGAACGCGAGGATTCAGGCGGCCTCACGGGCTGGTTCAAAGAGCGCTATGCATTGCTCTCCACCTGGCTGGTACGGCGGCCGAGTTGGGTGGTTGTGGCTTTCGCGCTCCCTTTGGTCGCCGTCGGGTATCTTGCGTTCGACGCGGTCGGAACCGGATTCATGCCGGTGGTGGACGAGGGCGGTTTCACCTTCGATTATTATTCGGCGCCCGGCACCGCATTATCCGAAACTGATCGCCTGTTGCGCGAAGTCGAAGCCATACTGAAGGCCACGCCTGACGTTGCCACTTGGTCGCGGCGCACCGGCCTGCAGCTCGGAGGTGGCCTTACGGAGGCCAACAGGGGTGATTTCTTCGTCAAGCTCAAGGCGGCTTCGCGGCGCCCGATTTTTGAGGTGATGAGCGAGGTCCGCACCCGCGTCGAGAAGGAGGTGCCAGGGCTCAACGTCGAGATGGCGCAACTGATGGAAGATGTGATCGGCGATCTCACCGCGGTTCCGCAGCCGATCGAGGTTAAGCTTTTTGGTGATAAACCCGATGCCCTAATCGCTGCGGCAAAGAAAGTCGCCGACGGCATCGGTAAGCTCAACGGGATCGTTGAAGTTCGTAACGGCATCAATCCGGCTGGAGACGCGCTCGAAGTTCGTATCGACCGCGTTAAGGCGGCATTTGAAGGTATCGATCCCGCCGAGGCGACGCGCATCGCTGATGTCTTCTTGCGCGGACAGGTCGTGACGCAGATTCCTACCTCGTTGAAGCAGATCGGCGTGCGCGTGTGGTCACATGACCAATTCCGCAAGACTGAGCTTGATATCGCGAATCTTCCCATCCGCGCGCCGGATGGGCATATCTTTCCGCTGCAACGGATCGCGAGTATTGTCGCGGTGACGGGGCAGCCGCAAATCACCCGCGAAAACCTTCAGCATATGGTGGCGGTAACTGCTCGCCTGGAAGGACGCGATCTCGGCTCGGCCGCCGCGAACGTTGCCCGCATGCTCGACCAGCCTACTTTCTTGCCACACACCGTTCGGTATGAATTGGGCGGCCTTTACCAGCAGCAGCAGATTGCGTTTCACGGGCTTATTCTGGTGTTTGCGGCGGCGGCAGGCGCTGTATTCGTGCTGCTCTTGTTTCTTTATGAGCGGTTCTCGGTCGCGATCTCGATCCTGATCATGCCATTGCTGGCCGCGTGCGCTGTGTTCGTGGGTCTGTGGCTGACGGGCGTTGAGCTCAACATCACCGCGATGATGGGCATGACGATGATCATCGGCATCGTTACCGAAGTGGCGATCTTCTTCTTCTCCGAGTTCGACGATCTTCGGTCGACGGGAATGCCGACCGCGGAGGCGCTGATTGGCGCCGGGCGCAATCGCATGCGGCCGATTGTGATGACGACCATTGCCGCGATTCTGACCCTTTTGCCTCTGGCGCTCGCAATCGGCCAGGGGTCGGCGATGCAGCAGCCCCTCGCCATTGCGATTATTTCCGGCTTGGCGGTGCAGCTTCCGTTGGTTTTGCTGGTAATGCCGGCGCTCTATCTTGTCATCAGCACGGTCAGCCCGCCCTCCGGTCGACGTAACGCCTGATGGTTGCCGGCGGCAAATAAGGTCAGGTGTCAGAGACGTCGGCTACGGGTCATTAGAGCGGGTCCCGAAAAGGCGGAATCGGGAGGGGATTCCCGAATCGGCCGAATCGTGATTCACCCTGTTGGCTGGAAAGGAGGCCGGCATGGATGGCAAAACCCTATTCGCAAGATTTACGCGG
>JBOHWF010000214.1:0-4625 GCA_050736455.1 Binataceae bacterium (SeqCode)
CGGCCACGAAGGCCTTGATCCCCTCCCGATCGATGTTTGAGCGCCGCGCCAGCCATCCTTGGCTGATTATCACGTTGAGCACCGCCATCGCGACTGCGCTTTCGCTGCCCGGGTTGGCGCCGACCCAGGCGTCGCACTTGGCGCCGGTGATCCCCATGCGCGGATTGACGTATACCGAGCGGCCGATCGTCAGGCCGCCCTTGCGCATCCGCGGCTTGCGAAAGTCGGCGTACTGGCGGGTCTGTTCGACCGGCGAGCCCCAGGTTTCGAGGAAGTCTGCGCCGAACGCGACGATCGTCTCCGCCTGATCGAGCCGATAGACCGGTAAGTCGCGCCGTCCAAAGCAGGCTTCGGCCGCGGCACGAGCCGGCTCTTCGCTGATCCGCTCCCACAAGGCCACCCGCGACGAGCCGTAGGCCCCGGCCCACAGCTGCGTGATTTTGTCGAGCGTGGGGCCTTGCGGCGCGCCGATAAAGGCGATCCGATCCTTGCCGGCTTTGGCCGCCGCCGCGAGCTTTTCATTGAACAGGCTCTGGGCCGCTTCCCACGAGATCTCGCTCAGGCTGCCGTCGGGATGGCGCAGCTTGGGTGTCGCCAGGCGATCGGGATTGTAAAGTCCTTGCAGCGCCGCCTGACCACGCGCGCAAGTCGAACCTTGGCTGATCGGATCGGCCGGATTGCCTTCGATTTTGATTACGCGCCCCTCGCGCACCTTCGCGATAATGCCGCAGCCGGCGGAGCATTCCGTACAGGTCGTCGCGAAGTAGGTCGGCACTCCGGGAATCATGTTCTCGTCGGGAATGACGTAAGGAATGATCTTGCGCGCGGCCGGTTCACATCCCGGAATCGCCGCGGCAGCCCCCGCCGTCGCCGCGAGTTTAAGGAATGACCGCCTGCTGAGCCCGTCTGGCATTAGCTTCCTCGCTCAGTGATGGCAGACAAAACAGTCTTGCGTCGCGCCGCGCTTGGTGTGGCAGTCGAGGCAGAAGCCCATGTTGATCTCGTGCACCGGCACCACCCGATCCATCGTCTCGACCGGACCGTGACATTCCTGGCAGGCCACGCCCGCCCAGATATGCGGCTTGTGCACGAACTTGACGAAGTCCGGTAGCGTGTAGACGCGGTTCCAGCGAATTTCGAATGGCGGCTGATGCTGATCCGTCCACGGCTGCGTGATCGGTTTGATTCCGCCGAGCAGGCTGCTGCCGTGGCATCCGACGCAGCGTGCCACCGGCGGTACGCCGGAAGTGGCCGAGCGCCGGGCATACTCGTGGCAGTATTGGCACGGAATCTTGTTGACGCCGGCATGGATGCGATGGCTGAAGGGAATCGGCTGCTCGACGTCATCGCGCGCGGCCCACGGCCGCTGCGAAAAAGCCACCGTTCCGGCGGCCCCGAGGAAGAGCAGCAACGCGACCGGAATCAGGATGCGATTCATCGGACCCATCGGATTTTACCGCGAACCTAAAGACTCCCCCGCGCGCTCCCCGCCGTACGATAGCCGCCAAACCTGGCCTTGGCGGCGAACAAACGGAAGGATAACTAACATTCGCGTGTTGCTTCCGCAAGCGCAGGTAATACTTGATCGTCTAATTTTTTCGCAACATTAGATGCCCTAACATTCGCGAGTTCGCCGCGCAAGACCAATTAATGCCCGAACAATCGGCTATGTGATTTGTCCGATGTTGGCGAGACTCGCGCCAGTGTCACCCTGGCGCCCGGCTGGCGCGCGAACGGTCCCGGAATTCGCACGTATCGTTCGGCTGCGGCATCTCATCTGAGATCATCGAGGAACAATATTTTTGTAGATCGTCCGTTCTTCATTATGACCAGAAAGTTCTTGCCGGGATCTGCGATGAGATTGATGTTTTCCACCGGGTTGCCATCGACCAACAAGAGATCGGCCAGCGCGCCCACTTCGACGACCCCCAACTTGCCGGGATAGGGATTGCGCGGTCCCGACAGCGCCAGCAACTGCGCGTTGTCTCCCGTCGCCATCTTGAGCACTTCGCCAGGCGTGTACCAGCGAACCATTTTGGCCAACTGCGCGCCCTCGCGCGCCGTGCGCTTGGCATCGAACAGCACGTCGGTGCCCCATGCCGTCTTGATCTTGTACCGCTTCGCCAACTTGTAGGCATTGTCTGTTCCAGCGGAGATCTCGAGCTGCTTCTTTCGGCCTTCCGGGGTCGGCATCGGGTTCGAATCTTCGTCGTCAAGAAACGGCTGCAGGCTCCACCAGATCCCCTTGTCAGCGAGGAGCTTCGCTGTCGGCTCATCGATGAGCTGTCCGTGCTCGATGCATTTGACGCCGGCGGCAACCGCGATCTGGATCGAGCGCGGGGTATAGGCGTGCACGGTCACATAGGTGCCCCAGTCTTCAGCGGCCGCGATCGCAGCATGAATCTCCGGTTCGGTGTATTGGCTCACGTCGAGTGGATCGTAGGGTGACGCTACCCCGCCGCCGGCCATCAGCTTGATTTGACTTGCGCCCTTCATCAATTGCTCGCGCGTACGGAGCAGGACTTCGTCTTGGCCGTCGGCAATCGCTGTGACGCCCATCTTTTCAAAATGACTTAGCGGTTCGCCAATGGTTCGCGGGATCTCATAAGGCATGCGAAAGTCGCCGTGGCCGCCGGTCTGAGAGATGAAGGCGCCGGAAGGATAGATGCGCGGTCCGGCAATCGCGCCCTGGTCGATCGCGCGCTTGAGCCCGAAGGTCGGTCCGCCCATGTCGCGGACGGTGGTGAAGCCGCGCATCAGGGTTGCTTCCGCCTCTTTGCCTGCCAGCAGGTTGATGTAGCCAATGTCGGCGACCATGAGAACCTGCATCGGGACGGCGGCCATCATCGCATGCCAGTGCGCGTCGATGAGGCCAGGCATCAACACCCGGCCACCGCCGGCAACGACCGTCGCATTCTGAGTCTTGTCGACGGTAATCGGAGCCGCTGAGATGCGCGCGATGACGTTGCCTTTCACCAGTACATTCGACGAAGGGGAGATGGTGCCTTTTTTGCCATCAAAGATGCGGACGTTCTCGAACAGGGTCGTCGAGGATGGATCCACCGTTGTCGTAAAGGGTACCGTGTTGTCGGGTGTTTGCTGGGTCTCTTGCGCAATGGCAGCAGCGCAAAGCCCTGAGACGAGCATGCAGACAACGAGGAATAGCGTCTTCGAAAGACTGCTCATGACGTACACGTAGCAGGTCCGAGCATGCATTCGATGCGATTCACCAAAAAACGGACCGGGATTCTTCGTGCGCCGGCTCGATTTAGGCCGCGCCTCGCTGACTCGGCCGCCCGCTGGCGTGAGAATGACAGAGCAGCGTTTCCGCGATCAAATTCCGCCGCCACCGAGTGTCTCGCGGCGACCAGAATCGCGCTTACTTCGCGGCGAGGCTCTGGACGAGGCTCAGCGCGCGGGCGGTCTCGTCGAGCAACTCGGCAAAGACCTGCGCGGCCGGCTTGATCTCGCGGATCAGCCCGGCGCCCTGCCCGGTCGGCATAAAGCCGCGCGCGGGATCGAGGTCGCCGTTGAGGCCGCTGTAGTCCATCACGCCGTTGCGCTGCGAGACTTCGACCTGCTCGGGGAAGGGCTTGATTGTCGCCGGCGCGCGCTCGAACTCCATCGCGTACTCGGTGCGAATCACGCGGCAGGTCTTGCCGGTATAGGCGCGGGTGCGGAGCGTCGAATCCTCGTGGGCCTTGAGGATCGCGGCGCGATAGGCTGGCGCAGCCTGCGCCTCGGGCGTCGCGATGAAGCGGGTGCCGATCACAACGGCCTGTGCGCCGAGCGTCAGCGCGGCGGCAATCTGCCGGCCGTCGGCGATCCCGCCCGCCGCCAGCACCGGTAATCGCACCGCGTCGATCATCTGGGGCACCAGCGCCAGCGTGCCGATCTCGCCGGTATGGCCGCCCGCCTCGGTACCCTGCGCGACGACCACATCCGCGCCGGCCTCCTGCGACTTGACCCCGTGATGGACCTTGCCGCACATCACGACGACCTTCATCCCGTGCTCGTGCATCGCCTGGATAAACTCGGCGGGCACGGCCAAGCCGGCGACGAAAATCCTGATCTGCTCTTCGATCAGAATCGGCATGTAGGGACGCATCATCGCGGGGATCGGCGCGAGCAGATCGACGGCGAAGGGTTTGTCGGTCAATTCACGGGTAAGCTGGATTTCGCGGCGCAACGACTTCGGCGAGAGTGCCGCGGCGCCGATTACACCGAGCCCGCCGGCGTTCGAGACCGCGGCGACCAGCTTGTGCATCGCGACCCCGCCCATCCCGGCCAGCACGATCGGATGCTTGATGCCGAAATAATCACAGATCGGCGTGTGCAACATGACTTTTCTAAGCGCCAGCCTTGCGCCGGCGGCCGCCTTTCTTGGGATTGACTCGCGCGGCGAGCGCCTTCGTCGGACTGCTGACCTCGCCGCCGCGCCGGCCGAGCGCAACCGCATGCGGATTCTTACACGGCATGGATCGCTTCGGGAGTCTCGACGTAGTCCGAGACAGTAGTAGGCTCAGGAATCGGGTCGCCGTCCGCGCGCATTGTCTTAAGATGGAGTTCCACGGCTTCCTTGATGAGCCGGCGGGTTTCTTCCAATGTGCCGCCCAACGCGGCAC
>JBOHWF010000215.1:0-1693 GCA_050736455.1 Binataceae bacterium (SeqCode)
TTGCGGCACGGCCCGCATGAGGCGGAGGCGCTGGAAATAGCGGTCAGCGGCCGACTTCGCCGCGCAGGTAGCGCAGGTAGTTCGCGTAAACCCGCTGGTTGTAGGCGTCGCGCGCCGCGAGCGAACCCGAATGATAATTGCTGATGCGGAACCAGATACTGCCCGAGCGGCCGAGTCCCAGCCTGAGGATGCGCGCGCCGTAAATCAGATTGGTCGCCGGGTCGAGCATCTGATTCTTGCTCAGGCGCAGCCGCGGCCCCCAGTATAGCCAGTTGATCTGCATGAGGCCGATGGCGACCTTGTCGCCGGTCGCGAGCCGCCGCTCGGCCTCGTCGCGCGAACGGCAGTAAATCTCGTGACCGTCGAGATTCAGCGCCCACGGATGATAGCCGCTTTCGGCGCCGGCGATCGCGACCAGCAGATCGAGTGGCACGTGCTCCTGCGCCGCGGCCTTGGCGTAGAGGTTTTCGGACGCTGCAGGCGCCGCCGCGCTCCAGTCGGCGCGCGCGCGGCCGCTGCCCGCGACGAGCAGGAGCAACCCCGCCGCCAGCAGCGCCGCGACGCCTCGAGGCAGACGGCTCAGCCTGCGGCCTTTGCCGATTTCGCCGCGAAACGCCATTCGTCGCAGCCTTCACCCGCGTCGCTGACTTCGATGATCGTGGCGACGAGCCGGTCCGCGCCTTGGCGAATACGGGCGCGGGCGAACGTCTTGCCCGCAACCTTCAGGACCACGATCACCCCGGCCGTGTCCGCCGCAATCTCGATCGCTTCGTCGGTTCGCCAGGCCGCCAAGCGGCCAGACGCGACCGTCGTCTCCGAGAGCACCGCAGTTACCTCGACGCAGGCCTGCGCCAGCGTTTCTGACCGCGCCATCAGCCGCGTGCTCTTTGAGGCGTTTTTTTGTCGCCGCGCATCTGCGGATTGGGGCGAACTTCGTCCTGGAAAGCGCGCGCGCGATGCGGATAGGCCCGCACCACTTGCTCGACGACTTCGACCTGGATCGGCCGCAGCCGGATTCCCGCGGCCTCGAGCCAGGCGTCGGCGCCGTCGGGCAGGATGATCTCGTCGCCCAGCGCGAGCGCGGCCAGCTCGGCGATCGGCGCGTTCCACCCACCCAGCACGATCGCGGCTCGCACCGGCATCGCCGCCGCCAGCCGCGTGACCCGCGCCGATCCCGCCGACTCACGAATCACCGGCGGCTCTGCGCGGATCGCGCCAATCAGCTCGACATTCGCCACCACCATCAGGTTGAGGCCAGCCTCGGCCGCGCCAATCGCGTAGCGAAAAACCGCCAGATAGTCGGCCTGACCAAACAGGGGCGTTTCTGCCAGCGCCGCGCCGCGCCCGACGTTTTTCACCGGGCCGATTTGCGCCGCGGCATACACTTTGGCGAGTTGACCTACCATGTCGTCGAGCGCACGACGCGCCAGCGCGGTCTCGAGCGGGGTTCAGGCGCGGACCGTCCGCGGCCTCCGCCGCCGAAGCTTCCGCGGAGCGACCGGCGAAGTAGGCCGCCAACCGCGCATCGGCCAAAACCCCGCCCGCGACCCGACTGCCCGCGACCACAAACAGTATCGCGATGCCGCCGGCCGTCTGCGCCGCCGCCAGCCGAGCGCAACTATCAAATCTGAAGCCGTTGAAGCGAACCTGATCGCCGGGCCGCAGATAGCCACGCAAGCCTGCCGTCCAGACC
>JBOHWF010000216.1:0-2595 GCA_050736455.1 Binataceae bacterium (SeqCode)
CATCAAGGCGGTTGGCTTACCCACCGCGAGGGTGCGGGTGATGTCGGTCGTGCCATCCTCATATTGACCGCCTGAATCAATCAAGAATATCCCTTTGCGGATCTTGGCGTTGGTCTTGATGGTCACACGATAATGCGGAATGGCGGCATTGGCGTTGGCGGCGGCGATCGACGGAAACGAAACGTCCTTCAGCTTGCCCGTGTCGCGGCGGAAAGTTTCGAGAGCTTGCGCCGCGTCGATCTCACTGAGCGTGCCGCCCGCCGCAGATATTGCGAACCAATGCAGAAAGCGGACCACTGCGGCCCCGTCCCGCAGATGCGCATTCCGCGCGCCTTCGAGTTCGGTCGCGTTCTTGCGCGCCTTCATCGTGACGACCGGATCTTGGCCCAACTCGCAGGCGCCGCCGGCCTCCTTCAGGATCGCGGCGAGCTTGGCTGGCGCCGTGGCCGAATCGAACAAGACTTTCTTGCCTTGCTCGCCAAGAACCTGGAGATCGCGCGCGAGACGTTCCGGCTCATCAATATCGGCGAGGCGAGAAAGCCTGGCGTGCGTAAAATTGTCGAGCTTGCGCGCATCGACGTAAAGGCGCGGCTTGGCGTCCTTCAGGATCAACGCATAGCTAAGCGGCAGGGGCGTATGCGCGACGTCATGGCCGCGGATGTTGAAGACCCAGGCAACCGCATGCGGATCGCTGACCAGGAGGCCATCCTTGGCCCCGAGCGAGGCGGCGGCGCGGGCGAGTTTCCGTTTCGCGGTCTCTCCGGCGAATCTCAACCCATGCAAGGTGATTTTGCCAAGCGGTGGGCCAGGGCGGCCCGTCCAGATCGTGTCGATCGGGTTTTGCTCCACGGCAACGAGCTCGCCGCCCGCGGCTTGCGTTGCCTTACCGAGGCGCTTCACCTGGCGAGGCGTGTGCAGCCAGGGATCGTAGCCGAGCCGCGCCCCCGGGCCAAGCTTGGCTTCGAGCCAATCTTGAGGACTCGTCTCGGTCCATGCCTCCGGTTTGAAGATCGATAGATCGACTTGATCCTTGACCGCCAGGCTATAGCGGCCATCGACAAAGATCGCGGCGCTCCCTTTGAGCACACTGGCAAGTCCCGCCGAACCGGTGAAACCGGTAAGCCAGGCGAGGCGCTCTTCGCACGCTGCGACATATTCGTTTTGGTGTTGATCCGCCCGGGGAACCAGGAAGCCATCCAGCCCGAGGCGAGCGAACTCGCCCCGCAACGCCGCGATCCTGATCGTGCCTTGCGAGGGGTCCGCCCGATCCTCGAAGGATTGATAGAGACTCTTGAACATCGCGCCAGACTAGGACCAGTCCGCCTCCGCCGCAACATGGGCGTGCGGGATGGCGCGGGGGAATCGTTATCCTGATCAGGGATTGAGGATGGCGATTGCCGCGTTCAGCGCTCGCCTAGCAAAGGCACAAGAAATCCTGTCCTGCACATCTCACATCGTAAGACGTTCCACGGGCACCGAGAGGCGGATAATCAAGCCTTCGGGGTTCCAGTCATAGGAAAGCTCACCTCCGAACTGACCTGTCACGATCCGGCGCACGAGCGAATTTCCGAACCCTTCGCGTTGCGCCTGCCCGTCGAGGGATGGACCGCCGTGTTCTTTCCAGATTAGCAGAAATTCGTCCTTCTTCACGGACCAGTCGATGTGGATGTAGCCCCCAGGAGACGATAGAGCCCCATATTTGGCCGCGTTCGTCGCGAGCTCGTGCATAACAAGAGCAAGGCTCGTGACGGCGTTCCCGCCGATTGGAAGACAAGGCCCGGTGACGATGTAGAACCCGTGACCTTCGATGCGCTCCGGATCGACGTAGGGAGCGAAGATCGTTTCGACGAGAGCGTGCAAAGTCGTGTTCTGGCACGGGTTCCCGTCCCCGTCGATCAGGCCGGGTCGGGTGAGCCCGTGGGCGCGCGCGAGCGCGCCAAGCCGTTCCCGGACCGCCTCGGCCAACTCCTCGGGCGTGCGGGCGGAACGCGCGCTCAGGGTCACCAGGCCACTCGCAACGGCGAAAAGGTTCTTGACGCGATGGCTCATCTCTCTAAGAAGAAGATTCTGTTGCTCCTGAGCTCGCTGCCGCTCGGTGATGTCCCGGGCGATTTTTGATACGCCGATGATCGTGCCTTCAGTATTCTTGATGGACGACGCGGTCAGCGAAACCTCGACCAACCTTCCATCTTTGCACTGGCGAACGGTTTCATAGGGATCGATGCACTCACCGTGTCGGGCGCGCGAAAGAATATTGGATTCCTCGTCGCGGCGATCCATTGGAATATAGAATGTGAGAGGCTTGCCGATAACTTCTTCTGCCAAATAGCCGAAGAGCCGCTCTGCTCCCGGGTTCCAGGTCTTAATGATACCATCGAGGTCTGCACTCACGATGGCGTCCTCAGAGGACTCGACGATTAAGGCGAACCGCCGCGTCACCGGTCCGCTGCGCTTGCGCCCGGTGATGTCAATCAACATGTTCGTTGCGCCGGTCAGCGCGCCTAACCGGTCCCGCAGCGGCGTCGAATACGCAAGGAATGGGCCGCGTGTGCCGTCTGGCCGCTCGGCAGCCAGCTCCGCGCCCTGGATCGGGTG
>JBOHWF010000217.1:0-11936 GCA_050736455.1 Binataceae bacterium (SeqCode)
GTCGCAACGCGGGAGGTTAAACCGACATGGCGAAACTGATCGTTTCAGGCGCGGGCGGCCGCATGGGCCGCCTGTTGGTCTCGCTAATCGTGCGCGAAAAGCAGCATCAACTGGCCGGCGCACTTGAGACGGCCGCGGCCGGCTTTACCGGCCAGGACGCCGGTGAACTGGCCGGTGTAGGCCGGGCCGGCGTTGCGATCGTAGCCGATTACGCCCAGCTCGCACGTCCGGATACGGTGACGCTCGATTTCACAACCGCGGCGGCGTCGCTCGAGCATCTGGAGACGGCTGCAGCCGCCAGCGCGGCGATCGTGATCGGTTCGACCGGCTTCACCCCCGCGATGGAAGCGCGGGCGCGGGAGCTGGCGGTCCGCACGCGCACGGTGATCGCGCCCAATATGAGTATCGGGATCAACGTGTTGATGAAGATCACGGCCGAAGTCGCGAAGATTCTCGGCAGCTTCGACGCCGAAGTGCTCGAAATCCATCATGGCACGAAGATCGACGCGCCGAGCGGCACTGCACTCGCGCTCGGTCGGACTATCGCCGAGGCGCGCGGCCTCGACTTCAAAGCCCATGCGGTCTTCGGCCGCGAGGGCATCACCGGGGTGCGATCGCCGGAGAAAATCGGCGTGTTCGGACTACGCGCTGGCGACGCCGTTGGCGATCACACTGTCTATTTCGGCGGGCAGGCCGAGCGCCTCGAGTTCACCCATCGCGCACAGAGCCGCGAATGTCTTGCGCGCGGCGCACTGCGCGCTGCCGCCTGGCTCGAAGCGCAGCCCGCGGGCCTCTACTCGATGCGCGACGTCCTCGGCCTTTAGACCGCCGCACCTGCGTCTCACCGCTAACGTGCCGAATGCGCTTCGCGTTCGGCCGCCTTCGGTTCGTCGCGCATGCGATCCCAACGCTCGAATAGGCGCGGCACGACGCGCGGATGGCCCAGCTCGTAGTAGGTGATGATCGCCGCCAGCGCCAGGACGTTGCCGCCGATAATGTTCCACCAGCCGATTTCCGCAATCGCCTGTTGATCCAGAAACGTGACGAAGCCCGCGAAGCACAGCTCGAACCAGGCGAACAGCACGAGCACCCCGAGCGCCGCCAGCGGCTCGTACTCGGACGCTACCATCGTGATCGACGCCGCTATCCCGAACATGATGAAGGCGAAAAAGTGCAGCGCGGTATAACCGAGCACCAACGCCGCCGTCGGCGTCACCACCCCGGTCGGATGCAGCCCATTGAAAATTACCGCGCCGAGCAGCGCAGGCGTTTGAAAGGGTCGCCCGGCTGCGATGTCCGCGATCAGGAACCAGGCCGCGACGATCAATGCACCGATGACTCCGGCGATAACGCCCTCCCGCAGCACCGCGATCCACGGACCGAGTAGATTGCGCGCGAGTTCCCGCTGCCGCCAGAAAAAATAGGCGAGCATCGCCGAGGTCGCCATCAGGTTGCCGATAATGACCTTCCACCAGGGCATCGCCGCGGCCGCCGCCGGACCCATCAGCATCAACAAGGCGATGAAAAACACTTCGAACGCGGCAGTAAAAATCAGCAGCGGCCCGAATAGTTCTGGATGGCGCTCGGCGCCGTCAATCATCAGGGCGCCGATCGCCCCGATCACGGCGAAAGCCGTGAAATGAACCACGCTGTACTCGGCGACTAACACCCATGCCGCCTGGCTCATCGCGATTGGTTGCTGGGAACCGTGTAGCAGGGCTGCTGCGAGCAACGCCGGACTCCATAGCGGATGGCCGTTGACCAGATCAAAGATGAAGAACCAGGCGGCGATTACTGCGCCGCCGACCAGCCCCGCCACAATTCCATCCGCGATAATTCGGCTCTTCGATTGCTGCATCGCATCCTCCGTCCGCCAGGATTGAAGCGCAAAGCGAAAGTTCGACTGCCCAATTCCGACAGATAGGCTTTTCCGGACGCTTCCGCAAGCGTTCGGCTGCTTATCGCTTGATTTGACGCCCGTTGGGCGACGGGTATTCGAGCGCGGCGATGAAGCAGCGCGGGCCGGCTCAGTAAGGCTGCGGCCGCAACGCCCGTGTCGGGATGGCGCGGCGATTGATCGGCGGCATCTCCTCGTCTTCGCGCCGCGACCAGCGAAAGAAAATCGCGCTGAAGACGAACATCAGATAGACGCCTTGTCCCACCCACATGATCAATCCGCCGAGCACCTGATCATCTATCGGCGAAAGCCCGAGCGGATGCGGCGGGAGCACGTACCAGGTGTAGATTACCGATTGCGCCATCGTGATCGGCGCCGCTACCGCGGTCATCGGGATCATCAACAAGAACAGATACATAATCTGCAACGGATAGGAGAGCCGCGGATATTCCGGCAACGGGCTCAGCAGCGGAAACCACAATAATATTCCCGTTGCCAGCAGGAGCGTATGCACGTCGCCGTAAAGCGGATGCACGTGACAGACGGCGTCGCAGACCAGCGGGTAGTGCACAAGGGTGAAAACCGTGGAGAAGAGCAGGAACGCGAACAGCGGGCGGGTCAAGAGTCTCGCCAGCGGCTCCACCCGGCGACGGAGCAGCAGCGGACGCAACATCCAGTCAGGCGTCCCGGCCAGCAGCAGCGGCGGCGCCACGAATACCAGAACCATTTGCTGAAAGATGTAGACGAAAAACGATCGCTCCTTGCTCAACTGATCGAGTGGTCCGGAAAGTGCGGCCAGGATGGCGAAAACGCCCGCGCCGTATGTTCCTACCTGCAACCCGGTCGGCGAACGCTTCAAGACCATCGACGCGCCCGCATAGCCGGCGATCAGAATCGCGATCGCGATCAGCGTGGACGGATCAACTTCCCACATTGGTCCGCCGGCTACGGTCCCGGATGATGCGCCAAATACGACAGCAGCATCGTCAGCGACGCCAAGATGAGGCACGCCAGCATCAACGGGAAAATAAACAGAACCGAGAAGACCCGGTTGTCGAAGTGCAGATGCATGTAGTAGGCAGCGACAAGGACAAATTTAAAGAAGGCGAGAATGACCAAAAGCGGTACCAGAACCACCTGGAGCGACGGCACGTAATAGACTCCGATTTCCAGTCCGGTCAGCACGGTCAGGATGACCGCGATAACCAGATACTGTCCAGCGGTCGGATGGTGGCTCTCCTCGACGGCGTGATGCGCGCCGCCATGGCCGTGCTCGATCGCGAGTTCGCTGCTCATGCGCCCTTCACCGTCCTCATCAGGTAAACCAACGTGAAGATGACCACCCAGACAATATCGACAAAGTGCCAATACAGGCCGCAGAGCTCGACGGACAACGAACGTTTCGAGTTAAGCTTGCCGAACATCCCGGCAACCGCCATCACGATTAGCCAGATGACGCCGATAAAGACGTGAAAGCCGTGAAACCCGACCAAAGTGTAAAAGCACTGGCTGAACAGATTACTGTTAAAGACCATTCCTTTATCGAGCCAGAAATCGCCGAATTCATAGACCTGGCCGCCGAGGAAAATGCAGCCGAACAGCGCAGTGCCGAGCAGCCAGATCGTACCCCATTTCTGATCGTTGCGCTGGAACGCGGCGAGCGCCAGCACCATCAGCAGACTTGAAGTGAGTAGTACAAAGGTACTGAACGAGGTCAGCGGAATATTCAGAATGTAGGCGTCAAAGTGGCCGAGGCTGCGTCCTTTGTAAACCATGTAGGTCGAAATCAGGCTCGCGAAAAAGACGCATTCGGAGCCGATGAAGCTCCAGATGCCGACCTTGCGATGGTCCAGGCCGAGAAAGCTCTCTGCCACCGAGTGCAGATTTTCCTCACCCCACTCCTTATACTCGAAGGACATCGCGATCGCGGCGAATACCAGCAGTCCCATGCCGGTGAAGACGACGCGGTACCAGCCGATGAGCACGCCGATCGCCATTCCGAAAATGCCCAGCCCCATGAAGACCGGGTAGAGCGAGGGCAACGGAATATGGATCTTGCTCACGTCGACCAGGCTCGGCGCGATTACCGGCGGCCCCGGTTGCAGCCCCGAGGCCTCGACGCTGCCGTACTTCATTACCCAGAACGCGTCGCGCGAGGTCACCGTCGGAACTTCCGCGAAGTTATAGATCGGCGGCGGCGTCGGAGTTGACCATTCGAGCGTGCGCGCATCCCATGGATCGGCGCCGGCGCGCTCGCCCGCAGTCAGGCTCCAGTAGATATTGAGGACCAGCGGAATGAACGAGAGCGCGATGATGTACGCATTCCAGGTTTCCCACTTGTTCCAGAAGTCCCAGCCCATGTGCGGCGCGTAAGTATAGATGCGCCGCGGCATTCCGAGTTCGCCGAGGAAGTGCATCGGGAAGAAGGTCGCGTTAAACGACCAGACCGCCAGCCAAAAGTGCCACTTCCCGAGGGGCTCATTCAGCATCCGCCCGGTGATCTTGGGCCAGTAGTAGTAGAGCGCGGCGAAAATCGCGAAGAGCGCGCCCAAGGCGAGCACGTAATGGAAGTGCGCGACGATGATATAACTGTCGGTCTGCTCGAGGTCGATCGGCGGGCTCGCGTGCATCACGCCGCTGAGACCGCCAATCGTAAACTGCAGCACGAACGCCGAGCCGAACAGAAACGCGGTGGTGAAGCGTATGCGGCCCCCCCACATGGTCGCGAGCCACGAGAAAATCTTGATGCCCGTCGGGATCGCGATGAGCATCGAGGTGATCGAGAAGGTCGCGTCAGCCACCGGCCCCATGCCCGTCGCGAACATATGATGACCCCACACGCCGTACGACAAAAAGGCGATGAGGATCATCGAGTAGGCCATCATCGGATAGCCGAACAGGGCCTTGCGCGAAAAGACCGGCAGGACCTCGGAGATCATGCCGAACGCCGGCAGGATCATGATGTAAACTTCGGGATGGCCGAAAATCCAGAACAGGTGCTGCCATAGCATCGGCGTCGCGCCGGCGATCACGCGGTAGTAGTGCGTGTCGAAGTAGCGATCCATGAAGAGGAAAATCAGCCCGACCGTGAGCGCCGGGAAAGCCAGCAGAATCAGGATGACGGTAATCAGCAGCGCCCAGATAAACATCGGCATCCGCATGAAGGTCATGCCGGGCGCGCGCATGTTGACGATCGTGACGAAGAAGTTCAGCGCGCTCATCACCGAGGAAACGCCGAGGATCAGCAGGCCGAGGTCGAAGAAATCGATGTTGAGGCCCGGCGCGTAGTAGCGCTCCGTCAGGTTGGCGTAGCCAAACCAGCCGCCGTTGGGCAGGCCGCCGTAGATCCAGCCGAGATTGAGCGTGATCGCGCCGAACAGGAAAACCCAGTAGCTCAGCGCATTGAGGCGCGGAAAAGCCACGTCGCGCGCGCCGATCTGCAAGGGAATCAGGAAGTTGCCAAAAAACCCGGTCTCGAGCGGCATGATGACCAAAAAGATCATCGTCAGGCCGTGCATCGTGAAAAATTGATTGTAGGTGTGCGCGCTCAGGAAGTTGTTGTCCGGGTACATCAACTGCGTGCGCACCAGCATCGCTTCGGTGCCGCCGAAGGCCGCGAACACCATCGCGGTGAGGCCGTACAGCACCGCGATCCGCTTATGATCGATCGTGCTCAGCCAGCCGTAGATGCCGCCGCCTTCCAGGTAGCTGGCCTGCTCGAAATGAATTGGTCTTGGTTGGGCAGCCATCGTTAGATTCCTATTTGAGGCTTTCCAGATAAGCCACTAGATCGTTGAGCTCCGTGCCGCTGAGCCCCAGCGTCGGCATGTTCGCGCCGGGCTTCACCGCGTCAGGATCTCTGATCCAGCGCGCGACGTTTTCCGGCGTGTTGTCCATGATCGCGCCGGCCAGCGTGCCGCGCTCGCCGAAATGCGTCAGATCCGGGCCGCGAAATCCGTAGGTATATTCTTTTGAAAACCCCGACACGCCTCTCACCGTATGGCAGATGGCGCACGGCGCGTCGGCGAAGATTTTGGCTCCGGCCGCGGCCGGCCCGGAGTTGGGCTTAACCGGATCTTCGAGCTGATGCTTGGTCCAGCGATCGAAATCTTGAGGCGTATCGACGAAGATGCGGAACCGCATGTTGGCGTGGGAGTCGCCGCAGAACTCGGTGCATTGTCCCCAGTACTCGCCCGGGGTGTTGGCGGTCAGCGTGATCTGGTTGGTCTGGCCGGGCACGACGTCGCGCTTGCCGCCGATGGCCGGCATGAAAAAGCTGTGGATCACGTCGCGTGAAACCATCGAGAAGTGGATCGTGCGATTCACCGGAATATGGGCCTCGTCGGCCGTCACCACCCCGGTCGAGGGATAGCGGAACTCCCACCACCATTGATGGGCGATGACGCGGACTTCAAAGGTATCGGGCGACCACTTTTCGGGCTGTGTCTGGATGATCGCACGGACGGTCGGGACGGTAATCACGACCACGATGATCGAGGGGATAATCGTCCAGGCCATCTCGAGATAAACGTCCGAGTGCTTGTGCGAGGGCTCGCCGGGTTCGCCGGTGCGGCTGGAAAAAACGAAGAGCGCGAGAAAGAAGACGCCCGCGACGATGATCAGGATAACGATATCGATCGCCGTGATCAGGACAAAGATATCGTAGAACTTTTGCGTCAGGTCAGATCTCGGCGAGAGCGTATCGAGCCGATAGTGCGTCCCTGGCGGCGGTCCGCAACCGGCCGCGGCCAGCATTGCCACCAGTGCCGCGATTAACCAGCCGAATCGGCTTTTGATGCTTCGCGCGATCATCATTCCATTCCGTCAGCCCCGCCTGTCGCCATTCGGGCCGCCAGCCGCAATCCAGGATTGACGCACAACAGGAACAGCCCGAGGAAGCCCGCAGTGATACTCAGCTCGACCCAGCCGAGCGGCAGATGGTCGGGTGAGAGCGAGGGCACGACCATGACGTAGTCGGTCAGCCAGACGCCGATCAGGCCAAGCAGCGCGACCGTCCGCAGCATGACCGGATTCTTCTTGGGCCGCACGCCCATCAGAAAGAAAAACGGGACTACCCAGATCAATATCGGGCACAGCCATCCCAGTGGCTCCCACGGCATATGCCAGAAGCGCGTCATCAGAAAAAACGTCTCCGTCGGCAAATCGCCGAACCAGATCACCAGATATTGCGCGAAACCAAGATAAATCCAGAAGATCGAAAAGGCGAAGACCAGCTTGCCGTAGTCGTGAAGTATGGCTTGGTCGCTGAAGGCAGTCTCCGGACCCAGGCGCCGGCGGAAATAGGTGGCAACCAAGGCCGATCCTGCAATCCCGCTCCAGAAACACATCTCGAACCACCACCAGCCGAACAGCGTGCTGTGCCACAGCGGCGAGAGCGACATCATCAGATCGATGGCGAAGATCGTGTAAACGTAGATGTAGAGGATCCCAAGGATCGGCGCGAGGCGCCGGACCGCGGGCGGTGGCATCTCGATGGTTTGGGGGTCGGCGGCCCAGAGCCGCGCCGCGCGTCCGCGCGACTTGGCGACAAACCACCAGCTCATCAGCGCCATCACGATCAGCGCAATCCAGTCGCGCGCGAACAGGAACGGGACGTTAAGCCATGCGGCTTTTTTGCCCACCGGATGCGCGATCCAGGGAAAAATATGATCGCGCCCGATGAACACTCCCGCGAACAGGACGACGGCCAGGAGCAAAAACGGCCAGCCCGCCTCCGCGACGCGGATGTGCACGGCGTGGCGGGTCCAGCGTCCCTGCGTCAGGTAGTAGCCGCAGGAGAGCACCACGCCACCCTGCGCGAGACCGGTAAAGAACAGAAAGTTGACCAGGTAGGCCTCCCAGACCCGCTGATCCAGGCCGGCCACGAGTGCGATCACAAAACCGAGAATACCGATCGCCGCCAGAGCTCCGGCAATCAGATTCAGCCGCTGCCAGTTGAGCTCCACCGGCGGACGGATGGCGCGGACTGCGGCGGCGCCCAGCGATTGAGGTTGGTTTTCGCTCATTGCAGATTCTGATCCCTGGATCGACGCCGGCTCTCAGCGCGATTCATGCCGCCTCCCGCTGAATGTCTTCCGCCCCGGCCTCCCGTAAAAGCTTCTCGAAGGTCTTGCTCTCGCTTTCGCCGCATTGCACCACCAGGCCGAACTTGTCGGCGCTAAAGCGCGACCGATAGCCGGGGGCGAATTCAAACGCGGGCATCCGGTTGTGGAAGAAAAACCCGACCACTCCCGAAATTCCGCCAAACAGAATCATCAACTCGAACATGATGACGATGTACGGTGGAATCGAGGCCACCGCGCGGCCGCCGGTGTTAAGATTCCATTCAAGCGAAGTCCCGATAGTCAGTGCGACCGCAGTCCAAAAGCCGGTGATCCCGCCGATCAGCACCCACCAGCGGACCCGACTGCGTCCCAACCCGCGCGCTTCCTGAGCCGCCTCCTGCACTTTCTCACTGGGATAGGGCGTGAAGGCGTGGAACTCATGCGCGTGGGCGGCATGCAGCGCCTCGATCCCGCGGGCGCAGTCGTCTTCGCTCGCGAACGTGGAGATCAGTGCGACTTCCCCGCTCATGCGGCTTTCCGGTACGGGTAGATTTCGCGCACCGCCTGCTTCAAGTACTTGATCCCTTCTTTCAGTTCCGTCGTCGAGACGATCGGCAGGAACTTGGCGAAGAGCGAGAAATTCATCAGAAACCAACCGAAACTCCCGACCGTGATCAGAATCTCGGTCCACCGGGGAATGTAGAATTTCCACTGCGAGGGGTCCGCGTTCGTCGCCAGCGAGCCGGCGATGATGACGAAGCGCTCGAGCCACATTCCGATATTGATGAAAATCGAAATGATGAAGAGCCAGGTGGTATTGGTGCGCACCCTTGGAATAAACAGCAACATCGGGATTGCACAGTTGCAGGTAACCATGATCCAGAACATGTAGCCCTGCGGACCGAAGTAGCGTTGATGGAAAGTCATCAGCTCAATCGGGTCCTGCGTATACCACACGGTAAAGGATTCGGTCGCATAGGAATAAGCCATAACGACCGAAGTCAACAGCACCACCTTGGCCAGATTGTCCAGGTGCCAGATGGTTATCAGCCCCTTGAGATTCATGAAGCGGCGCATCGGAATCGCGAGCGTCAGGACCAGCGCGCAGCCGGAGAAGATCGCGCCGGCGACGAAGTAGGGGGCGAAAATCGTGCTGTGCCAGCCGGGTAGCTGGGTCATCGCGAAGTCCCATGAGACGACGCTATGGACCGAAAGCACCAGCGGCGTCGCAAAACCCGCCAGCAGCAAATAGACCATCGAGAAGTTGCGCCATTGCCGATCGGTGCCCTGCCAGCCGAACGACAGGATGCTGTAAAAGGTCTTGCGCCAGCCGACCGCCTTCTCCCGGGCGTTGGCGATATCCGGGATCATGCCGGTGAAGAGAAACAGCACGCTGATCGTCAGGTAAGTGCTGATCGCAAAGAGGTCCCAGACCAGCGGCGAACGGAAATCCGGCTGCAGCGAACGCTCATTCGGATACGGCACCAGCCAGTAGAAGAACCAGACCCGCCCGAGATGGATCAGCGGGAACAGTCCGGCGGTCGCGACCGCGAATACCGTCATGGTTTCGGCCAGCCGGAAGATGCCGGTGCGCCAACGCACGCGAAAGAGATAAAGGATCGCCGAGATCAGCGTGCCCGAATGCGCGATACCGACCCAGAAGACGAAGTTCGTGATGTACACCGCCCACATCGTCGGCTGGCCGTAACCGGTCGAGTCAAAGGTGTAGTACACCTGATGCATCCAGAAGGCGCCGCCGAGCGCCGTCAGGAACGCGCAGAACAGCATCCAGAGCCAGTACTTGAGGCCGCCGGGCGAGAACGCCCATTGAGCCTGACGGTCAACGTTGACGAAATCCGGCTCGAGCTTGCTGGTGTCGATGGCCGCGGCCATTTATGCCTTCCCCTTCTCCGCATAGAGACTGCGCAAATAGGTGACCTGGGGTAGCGCGTTGAACTCCGGCAACATCGTGTAGTTGCGTCCCGCATTGTCGGCGCGCCGCTTGAGCATCGCGCTGTTGGGATCGTTGAGATCGCCAAAGCTGATCGCGCGGGCCGGGCAAGCCTGCGCGCACGCCGGGATGATTTCGCCGTCCACTAATTTGCGATCCTCGGTGCGCGCGTCGATTTCGGCGGTGGTGATGCGCTGGATGCAGAACGTGCATTTCTCCATCACGCCGGCGCCGCGTACGGTCACGTCCGGATTGAGCTGGAGATTGAGCGGCTCGGGCCATTCGGGCAGGAACCAGTTGAAGCGTCGGACTTTGTACGGGCAGTTGTTCTCACAAAAACGTGTGCCGACGCAGCGATTGTAGATCTGCGCGTTGAGGCCTTCGGGCGTATGATGCGACGCGAAGACCGGGCAGACCGGCTCGCACGGCGCGTGATCGCATTGCTGGCACATGATCGGCGCGATGTGCAGATTGGGCGCGTGCGCGGCTTCCTCCGCGTTCGGGATGAAGCGCTCGACCCGGATCCACGACATGATCCGTCCGCGATCGACCTCGGACTTGCCGCCAAAGGGGATATTGTTCTCGGCGTAACAGGCGGCCACGCAGGCGCTGCAGCCAGTGCACGAATTGACGTCGATCGTCATGCCCCACTTGTGGCCGTCGTATTTCCACGGCACGTACATCTCGTAGGGCGTCTTCGGCGTATTTTCTTCCTGCTCGCGTTCGATCTCGGTCTTCGCGCCGCTGGCGAGTTGCTCGACGCTCATGCTCTCGATAATCGAGCGGCCCATCATGTCGCTCTTGCCCAGCGGCGTGACCAGCTTGTACTGCGCCTCGGTCTTGCGCGCCTGCACCGCGACACCCCGCGCGCCCTCCGGGATGAAGGCCCAGAGATTGACCCCGGTATGGCTGGCATAGCGCCCATAGGCGCTGTGCCCGTTGCCGATCGGCGCCGCGATCACCCCGGGCTTGACCAGCGGCGTGATGTGCACTGCGAGATTGAACTTGCCGCTCGGCGTGCTGATCTCGATCACGTCGATGCCGGCGTACAGGTAGGTCGATTTGTAATGATCCTGCAGCCCCAGAGTCGCCGCGGTCTCAGGATGGATCTCCGCCCAGCTATCCCAGACGATTTGGTTCGACGGCTCGGGAATCTCCTGCAGCCACGGCTTGTTGGCGCCGCGCCCATCGTAGAGGAACGGATGAGGAAAAGCCGCCAGCATGAATTGTCCGCGAGCTTCCAGACGGGCGGTCGGGGGAGTCTTGAGGACCGCAGGATTCAGACTGACCGCCAGCTCCTTCGCAGCCTGAAAGACCCCGCCATTGCGTCGTGCCTGGTTCCAGAAGTCTTTGGGATTTGAATCGGCGGCAATCTTGCCCTGCAGCTCTTCCCACGACGCGCTGACCGCGTCCGCGCCATTCTCCCACGGGATGGTGGCGGCTTCGCCCGCCACCAGGTGGGCCGATTCGATCAAGATGTCGTGGAGCTGGCGGCTTCTGAACACCGGCTGCATGACCGGTTGCCCGAGGCCGTGGAGACCCGCGCGCGGCGCGCTGTCGCGCCAGCTTTCGAGGGCGTGATGCGTCGGCAGCAGCAGATTGGCGGCCTCGGCCGTTTCGTCCGGCGCGTCGCCGGTCCAGACCACAAACGGGGCGTGGCGAATTGCGGTCCCGGCGCTCCACAGCGGCGGCATCGTGAAGACCGGATTGGCGCCCGCCGCAATCACGACCACGTCGACCGCGCCGCCACCGATAGCATCTACTGTCGCCTTGACCGCCTCGGGACGGCTCGCCGCCGCGGCCGGCGCGCCGTCGAGGAAAACCATGGTCTTGCCGACGTTGCCGGTCAGCGCGTTGAGGAGATAAGCGGCGAGATAGGTCTGCGGGTCGTCACCGCCCGCCAGCGCGACGGCGCTGTCAGCATTCCCGAACCATTCCGCGATCTGACTGATTTGACTGACGGAAACGCCGGATTGTTCGCTGACGCTGGCCGCATCGTAGCCGGCCACGAAGGCCTTGATCC
>JBOHWF010000218.1:0-4674 GCA_050736455.1 Binataceae bacterium (SeqCode)
CGATCAGGGCGAGCGGCGCCCCGATCGGCAGCACCTGGCCCTCAGCGGCGATCAACTGCGCGATTACCCCGGCGCTCGGCGAGGGAATCTCGGTGTCAACCTTGTCCGTCGAAATTTCGCACAGGGGCTGATCTTCCTTGACCAGATCGCCAACTTTGACCAGCCACTTGGTGACGGTCCCTTCGACTACGCTTTCGCCCATCTGGGGCATCGTGACTTCGAGGCTCATGGAGTTGAGACTTTAGTAGGCGGCGAGGCTGCGGATCGCTTCGACGATTTTGTTGGAGTTGGGCAGGACGAATTCTTCGAGCGGCGGACTAAACGGCGTATGCGTATCGAGCGCCGCGAGGCGGCGCACCGGACCATCGAGCGACTCGAAGGCATGTTCCGAGATAAGCGCGGCGATCTCGCCGCCGAAGCCGCCCGTCAGCCGGTCTTCATGAACCACCAGGACCTTGCCGGTCTTGCGCGCGGTGGCCAGGACGGCGTCGCGGTCGAGCGGCAGCAGCGTGCGCAGGTCGAGCACCTCGACTGAGAGGCCGTCCTCTTTTTCGACGATGCGCGCGGCGTCGAGCGACTGATGGAGCGTGCCGCCGTACGTGATAATCGAAAGGTCGCGGCCGGGGTGGCGAATTTCGGCAACCCCCAGCGGCACGACAAAATCGCCCTCGGGCAGGTCGGCCTTGATACTGCGATAGAGCCGCTTGTGCTCGAAATAAACCACCGGATTGTTGTCGCGAATCGCCGCCTTGAGCAGCCCCTTGGCGTCATACGGTGTAGCTGGAGTGACTACTTTGAGACCCGGCACGCGGGTGAACCAGGCCTCCGGATTCTGCGAATGGAATAGCGCGCCATGGACGCCCGCGCCCGAAGGCGCGCGGATCACCAGCGGGCAGGCCGCTTTGCCGCCGTGCCGATAGCGCAGGGTCGCGGCAGAGTTGACGATCTGGTCGAAGGCGCATGAGATAAAGTCGCCGAACTGCATCTCGACCACCGGGCGCATCCCGAGCATCGCTGCGCCGACGCCGGCGCCCACGATCAGGGCCTCCGAGATTGGGGTGTCGATCACGCGGTCCTCGCCGAAGGCCTCGAGCAGCCCCTCGGTGACCTTGAAGGCGCCGCCCAATTCGGCGACATCTTCGCCCATCACGAAAACGTTTTCATCACGGCGCATCTCTTCGTGCAGCGCCTGATTGATGGCGGTGAGATAGTTTACTTCCATGGCCGGCGGGCTAGCCCTTGCCGTTGGCGCTGGAGTTGACGTTGGGCGCGGTTGCCGGCGCGTAGAGATCTTCAAGCGCTTCGCTGGCCTCGGGCAGTGGGTCGTTTTCAGCGAAGTCCACCGCTTGCTGGACGATCTGCTGGGTCTTCTCGTCGATCTCCTGGCGAATGTGCCTTACGTCATGCCCGCGCTTTTCCAGATAGAACTCATAGCCGGGAATCGGGTCGCGGCTTTGCCATTCGAGCAGCTCTTCCTTGTCGCGATAGAGCGCCGGATCGTGCTCGCTATGGCCGCGATAGCGATAGGTCTTGCATTCGATCAACGACGGGCCGCCGCCATTGCGCACGCGGCCGATTACGCGCTCGCTGAGCTGGACCACCGCCAGCAGATCGTTGCCGGAAACCACGTGCCCTTTGAAGCCGTAGGCCTCTGCACGTGAGGCGACGTCCTCGATCGCCATCTGTTTTTCGAGCGGCGTCGAGTAGGCAAAGCGGTTGTTTTCGCAGACAAAAAGTACCGGCAGTTTGCGCACGCCCGCAAAGTTCATCGCCTCGTGGACGTCGCCGCGCGACGCCGCACCCTCGCCGAAAAAAGCCACGGCGATATGCTTTTCGCGCTTAATCTGGAACTTCAGCGCGGCCCCTACCGCGATCGGCAGCGACGACCCGAGCATCGAGGTCGAGCCGAAAATCCCGTGTTCGAGGTCGCCGCCGTGCAGGAAGGAATCTTTGCCGCGCGCCAGTCCCGACTCTTTGCCCATCAACTGCGCCATCAGGCGGCCCGGCTCGACGCCGCGCATCAGAAAGACCCCGAGGTCGCGATGGAGTGGGGCGACCACGTCGCCCTCCTGCAGCGGCGCGCAGATGCCGGTCACAATCGCCTCCTGGCCCGCGCCGGAATAAACGCCGCCGAGGATTTTGTTTTGCCGATGCAGGCGCGAGACGCGCTCTTCAAACGCCCGGATCAGCTTCATCTGGAAGTACAGGTGGAGCTCGAACTCGATGCGCGCTCCGACGTCCGGCGCTGGAGCCGCCGCCGCGGTGCTATCCAAATCAGCCATGCTAAACTCCGACGCGGACGAGCCGGTCCGCGCGCCGTAATCCTACCAAGTTTGCCCTCCTTTACCAGTCACGGGTAGTTGCGGGCGCGTCGCGCGTCCTGCCCGCGTGAGGGTCAGGAGCGATCCGGCTCCGCGCCGCGCTCAAGTTGGCGCGGGCGGCTGACGGGCAAATACGTCCGCAGTATCCGCAACCAGGTATTGAGCCTGCGCGGATTAATCCGACCGGCTGCGCTAAGAGCCTGTCGCGCGCCGCGCCGGTCACCATCAAGTAGCGCTCGCAGACCCTCGGAGCGCAACCGGCGTTCTTCGCCGTCCCCGGCCTCGAAGCCCGCGTAGAATGGCGCGAGATGAAAGCGTCCGCGCGACTGGGGTTGGTCGGGCTTCCGATAGGCGCGCATGTGCCCGCGATAAACTCGCCGCCGGCGCCGCCCCGGGCGCATCGGCGGATACGCGGCGACCGGCGCGTATCCGTAATTGGTTTCGAGGAAGCGGCAGGCCAAGAATACCGGGTCCGACCAACTGTCGTCGAAGGCCATGACGCCGCCTGGCCGGAGCAGACGGTTGGCGTAAACGGCGTCGAGAAAAACCCCGTCGAACCGATGGTTGCCGTCGATGAAAACGAAATCGAAGCAGCGCTTCCGCGCGACCATTTTGGGCAGCGCGAGTTCCGACAGTTCCTCGTGGAATTCGACCATCGATGCGAGTCCGAGCCGCCGGATCGAGGCCAGTGCGGCGCGGTGAAAATCCGTGGTTTGGAACGGATCGATTACGACGTGAGCGCCCGCCGAAGCCCCGTTGGCGACCAGCGCGCGCAGCAAGCACAGGGTCGAGAGGCCCCAGGCCATGCCGATCTCAAGCACCGAGCGCGCGCCTTCGCGCTCGCACAGGATGCTCAGGAAGTTGCCGCGTTCGGCGGTCAAGCTCCTCGCGCTGATACTGTGAGCGACGCCGTCTTCGTCCAGCACCGCATCCGCGCGATAAAGCGCTGCGATGAATTCCTCGATCGCGTGCGCCTGCGCGCTCACGCGCCCTGAGTCTCCCGGGCGATGGTTCGGGCGGTGCGGCCGCCGAGCGCGCGTGCGAGCCCATCCGGCAGCCAGGTGCGCGTCCAGCGCAGATAGTTTTTGACGCGCCAGGGGTCGAGCTGCAGGGCGCGGCGGAAGGCCTCGCGGGCGCGCCGCCGGTTGCCGTTGCGGAGCTCGCGCAGCCCGATGTAGCCGAGCAAACTGCGCGAGGCGCGCATGCGCGAGCGCAACAGCGGCTCGACCGAGCGTCCCCAGCGCTCGTGCACCATCCGCGCGAACTGCGCCCGCGCCGCCGAATTGAAGGTCAGGTCTTTAAGCGGACGAGGGTACGCGGAGAAGCGCCATTGCACCAACCGCTCCGGGATGTAGCAGAACTCGCCGAGCTCCCGCGCGCGCATCCAGCACCAGGCGTCTTCGTAACCGTAGGAGCGAAATTCCTCAGCGAAGCCGCCGATTGCTTCGAGCACCCGCCGCCGGATTACGACCGCGCTCGGCATAATCGGCCACAGCCGCGTGAGCATCTCGTCGAGCGTGGGCGCGTGCGCGCTTAGCGGACCGACCAGCGCGGTGTCGAGCGCGCTGCCTTCGCTGTCGGTGACGGCGAGATCGGTGTAGGCGAGGACGCAGTGCGGCGCGGCGTCGAGGGCTGCGACCGTCTGTTCGAGCATCGCCGGCATCCAGACGTCGTCACAGTCGAGCAGCGCGACATACTCGCCGGTCGCCGCGCGCATTCCGCTGTTGCGAGCAGCAGAAATTCCGCCATTGGCGCGGGTGATCAGCTTGATCGCGCCGGCGTAGCGCGCGAGCACATCCGCGGTCGCGTCGGTCGAGCCGTCGTCCACGACGATCAACTCGAAATCGCGATAGCTTTGCGCGAGCACGCTCGCGATCGCCTCGCCGACAGTCGCAGCGCCGTTGAAGACCGGCACGATGACGGAAACGCGCGGCATCGCCTTCAAGCGGAGGCGCGCCGCGCCCCGGATGCATCGTGCTCGGGCTGGTCAGGCGTGCTCTTCCATGCGCTTAGGTCGCGGCCGAGCAAGCGCTCGAGTTCTTCGATTTGCGGCGTCAGGCGCTGGCGGAGGCGGCGCTCGAGCGCCGGGTCGAGCGGCGGGAACTCCTCGCCGCCGTCGAAGCACAGCCGCCACACCCCGGCGCGGGTGAGCAGATTGATCGTGCGATAGTATTCGCGGCTCTGCAGCCGATCGCGCAGTTTGCGGCCCTTGCGCGCGAGGTAGGGACTGCGCGGCATCCGGCTGAAACTGTTGATGCGCTGGGGCGCCGGCGCGGAACTCGTTAGTGCGATTCGTTCGATGCCGACAAAGTCGCAGACGCGATCGAGATACATCTGCGGATTAGCTTCGAGG
>JBOHWF010000219.1:0-2994 GCA_050736455.1 Binataceae bacterium (SeqCode)
ACAGGTCAGCTGGCTGATCGCTGTTCTCGGTCCGATAGGAATTCCGCGAATCGAGTAGCGATAACAGATGGGCAGTTCGCTTAGGAATGCGGCCATCTCCGCAAATGAGAACGGTGGAAATCCGGCCAAAGCGACGATCCGAATGTGCCTTCCGCCGACGCGCGGCTTGAATCCGGCGATCAGATCCTGATTGCCGAGAACCGCGTCGAGGTAGGTAGGCGTTCTCGGCACGGTGATCTCGCACATGCGCCCGTTGATGCAACTGGCCAGATGCGAAAGCAGGGCGGGCATATCGAGCGCGGTCAGCTTCCAGACCGGACTGATCGCGTCTTCGAACTCGCGAAGTTTCTGCTTGAACCAGTTGAGTTGTCGCCCCCAGTGGGTCCGCTTCGGCGCACCTGAGAGGAAGACACCGGCGATCCGCGTTTGTGCGTCGGCCGGCGGGCGATAGGTTATCGTCAGAACGCATCTCGTCTCGAAGTGCTGACCTTCGGCGAAGTATTGAGTCTCGCGCTCACGATCGAACGTCGCGCTGAGCGGATCAGGGAACTTGCGACTGGGATAGTCGACGCTCGGATAACGGATCAGATCAATGTTGTACTGGAACCCGTCATCCAGACGCGCTAGTGCGCGATTGCCCTGGGCGCGATGAGCGTCGAGTTCCTCGACGCTGGCTGAATTGAGGTCCAGACCGGAGCACTCGAAGGCTGAGAGAAAGGCGCCGTCCTTCAGCGCGATCGTGTGGTCGTCGATCGGGATCGCGTAGTTGAGCTGATCGGGCAGCCCGCGCAGCTTGTCGCCCTTACGTCTTAAATCCTTGAACTCTTTGAGAAACATTTTTCCACCTCTCCACCATTTACGCGCGGATCTCCTTCGGTGTCGGCACGGACGGCCGGATTCGTGGCAGCGGCGCGGTAACCGAGGCGCGGGCCGGATAGTAGTCCTGGTGGTGGACGTGCCGCACGTAGACCCGGCTGAGCTGGGGATCGAATTTCGCCGCCTGAACCAGCGCCCAATGCCCGACCGTCAGTAGGAACGCTCCCATGGCAATCGTGTACCAGTGGAGTCCGCCGCCGAAGACTAGGGCGGCGGCGGTGATCCAGTTGGCGATCGCGAGCGGCCGTTCCGCTCCGGCGAGAAGAATAGGCTGGGTGAGCGATTGATGAATCGCACTCACCCGCCGTTCACTTTCCGCCATCAGCCCATCCTCCCTAAAAGAGTGCTCCACCGAGCGGGAACAGCGTCGTCATGAGCTGCGTCGCGCCCAGCGCGCACGAGCCCCCGAATGCGAGCGATGACATTTTCCGGACGCCGGTTCCATGTTCGCTGACTGACCACATGATCCCGGTACCGATGATCGCTGCGGTTGTGATCGCGTGAGCGACCGGACCCTGCAAGTCGTTCTGCAGAGTCGTGAGCGGCGCGTCCCACGGCAGAGCGCCACCGGCGGCGACAGCTGCGAACGCCTTGACGGGCCATACGAACGTGAGGATTCCGTATGCATAAGCAGTCGACGACGCCCATTTTCTCCACGTACTTCTACTTTCCTGCAGCCACTTCATTTCTCGTACCTCCTTGGTTGATCGAATGAGCCTCAAGCCGTGATGGCTTCGGTTCCTTGATCCAGCTTCACGGAGCCCAGCGAGAATCCGTCGCGCATGTTGTATCCAGCGACCCGAACAAGTTCCGTGACTTTTCGTCCTGTGGGCGTGCGCACTATAAATACGAGCAGGTTGATGGTCTCGGCGATGAGCTCCGGCTGTGGCGGTACGCCCGCCTCCTGCACAAGGCTGGAAAGCCTGATGAGCGCTGCTCTAGCGCTATTGGCGTGGATCGTAGTGACGCCGCCCGGATGCCCCGTGTTCCACGCCTTCAGCAGAGCGAGCGCTTCCGCGCCGCGCACCTCGCCGATAATGATTCGGTCGGGGCGAAGCCGCATCGTCGTGCGGACCAGGCGCGTCATGTCGGCGCTCTCAGCAGTGTGAAGTTGAACGAGATTGTGCGCGCGGCACTGGATTTCGAGGGTGTCCTCGATAATCACGTAGCGTTCGTTCGGGTCGGAGCGCTCGACCATTTCATTGATCATCGCTCCCGCAAGAGTCGTCTTGCCTGAGCCCGTGCCTCCGGCGACGACGATATTCAGCCGGCGGTCAATCGCGTCTCGCAGAACCTGCGCATGTGCCTTGGCGACGATGCCGTCGCGAATGTAATCGTCGAGTGTATAAAGCACCTGCGCGGGCTTGCGCATTACGCAGCAGGGCTTTCTTGCGACTGGTGGAAGCAGGCCTTCGAAGCGAATGCCTTCGATCTCAAGCTCGCCCTCCACGATCGGACTACTCGCGTTCGCCACCGCTCCAAGTGACGCGGCAACGGTCCCGATTAGACTCTCGACCTGTGACGCAGCGAGCCGCAGCCCGGCTTCGTGCATTCCCTTACCGTAGGATTCGAACCAAACGCGGCCGTCCTCATTGATGATGATCTCCGTGATCTGAGGATCGCCGATCGCCGCTAGAATCCTTGCTCCCAGCTGCCGTCTGAGGAGTTCGTCCAGGCGGCGCTCCTGAAGCTGCTGTGCCGCAATCATGCCGACTCTCCATTCCGGGCGCCGCCACTTTTCTGCGTTGGCACTGGCTCTTCCATCCGCTTCAGCGTCTCCTCCACCTCGGCTCGCAACCCGCGATGGCGTCGCTGACCGGAGGCGAGGGCCTGCTTGCGTTGCGCTTCGGGTATTTCCGGCAAGTGGCTCAACATGCTCAGAGCGAACTGGTCAATCATGGCAAGCAACGTCGTGAGCTGGTGACTGAGCGGTTTCAAGCTTTCCAACGCGGAAGCGCGATTGGCCTGAATGATTCGCTTCTCAGTTGCGGCAAGTGCGGCGTCCGAGAAAGTCAGCCCGGCGCCGCCTTCGGATTGAAAGAGACGCTCCTTCACATATCGCGACAGCGTGATGCCGCGCTCGTCGGCTTCGTCGCGCAGCCGATGGAACTCCTCTTC
>JBOHWF010000220.1:0-17515 GCA_050736455.1 Binataceae bacterium (SeqCode)
GCTTTGACCTCGGGGTCGGCAAAGAAGGCCGTCAACTCGGCCGCCCGCGTTGCATTGTCGCCCGCCAGGATCCCGCTACGCTCGAGCGCCCGCGCCGAGACCTTGACCCGATAACCCATCGCGGTCAACGCCGAGACGCCGCGCTCGAGATGCGCGCGTTCGACCGTCGCGGCAGGCGCTACTACGCCCACCGTATCGCCCGGCCGCAGCGCCGGCGGTTTGATAATGTTTTCGCCCTCGCCCACCGTGATCTGCTCGTTAGAGTATTCTGGCGCGCGCCGCGAGTGTACATCTTGCCGCTTGCCCTGCCGCGACCGATCGCGGCGGGCGCCGAATCCCAGCTTCACTCGTGAAGTACTAACTGTTTAGATAGTAAGTGCCAGCTTGGTATGTACTTTACTATTCGATCCGGTGGTTGCGCTGAGCTTCGTCGCCGCACACATACGCGAAGCGCGTTCGTCTCGGCACGGGCATCATCATTCTGCCGCAGCGCAATCCGCTGATTCTGGCCAAAGAGCTGGCCTCGCTCGACGTGTTGTCAGGCGGCCGTTTGACCTTCGGCATCGGCATCGGTTACCTCAAGGCCGAATTTGCGGCGCTCGGCGCGCCGTTCGAGAAGAAGGGACCACGCAGCGAGGACTATTTGAAGGCGATGCTGGCAATCTGGACCATGCCGAAGCCTCAATACCAGGGTGAGTTCGTTTCCTTTGGCGGCGTCGATGCGATGCCGCGGCCGCTCCAACAACCGCACCCCGAAATTGTCTTTGGCGGTCATACCAACGACGCGTTCTCGCGTGCGGCTCGGCTCGCGCGTGGATGGTATGGCTTTGCGCTCGACGCGGGCGCGGTCGCGAAATGTATCGAGGGCCTGCGCCGCGCCTGTGCTGAGCAGGGGCGCCGCTTTGAAGATCTCGAGATTAGCATAACGCCGATAGTCGACGGGGTCGCTTTCGGCACTCCGCTGCCACCGTCACGGGATGAAGTTCAGCGTTACGCCGAGCTAGGCGTGCACCGCTTGATTTTGGTGCCGCCGCCGGCTGCTCATGCGCAGATCGACAAATATATCGAGGCTGCTAATCACCTTCTAATCGGAAAAATATGACGCGCAGACCGAGAGGCGCCGTCATCTGAGCCTCCATCCAGGCTTTCTGCGCCAGAGAGGAGATCATGGATCTATCCAGGCCCGGAGTCTTCCTTTTTCTTGACGGGGTCGGCGCCGCGGCGAGTTTTGAACTCGCGGCAAAAATCGAGCGTCTCGGCTACAGCGCGCTCTGGGTCGTCGAGACCTCCGGCCGCGATTCCATTACCTTTTGCAGCCATCTGCTGGCCCGCACCGAACGGCTGGTGATTGGTTCGGGCGTCGCCAGCATCTGGGCGCGCGCGGCGGCCAACATGGCGGCCGCGGCGAAAACCGCCTCTGAGCTTTCTGCCGGCCGTTTCGTCCTGGGGCTCGGAGTGAACAATCCCCGCAGCAGTCAGATGCGCGGCTTGCCATACGGCAAACCACTCGACGCGATGCGCTCCTATCTGGCGACGGCCACGGCCGCGTTCTCTGCGCAGGCCTTCGGGGGCAGCGCGCCCGACTTCGTTGCGGCGCGGCCGCCGGTCGTGATCGCGGCGTTGAACGACAAAATGCTTGAGGTCGCAGCAACCGCCGCCGACGGCACAATTACCTACTTCGTGCCGCCGGAGCATACCGCACGGGCGCGCAAAATCCTGGGCGACGGACCACGGTTGTTCGCCGAGCAGGCGGTGATGCTCGAGGCCAGTGCGTCAAAGGCGCGCACGGCGATCCGTCAGTACATGCAAGTCTACTTGAAGACGCCCGCGTATCAGACCATGCTCGCGCGGGTGGGGTTTAGCGTGGACGATTGGTCGAATGGCGGCAGCGATCGGCTGTGCGATGCGATCGTCGCCTGGGGCGATGAGGGCAAAATCCGCGATCGCATCCAGGCCCATTATGCGGCAGGCGCGAATCACGTCTGCATATTGCCGCTGGACCCCGCCGGCGGGATGCGGCCCCATCTGCCTGCCCTCGACGCACTGGCGACGAAAAACTGATCCGCGGTACCTGTCGAAAAATAATAGAGCATAAAGCGAGGAAAGCCATGGAGCGCGCAAAAGTAAACGGCGTCGAGCTCGCATACGAAATCCGCGGTGAGGGAACGCCGCTCGTGATGATTCATGGCGGCCAGGGCGATCAGACGATGTTCGCCGATCTCGCCGCGGCCTTCACCCCCCGCTTTCGCGTGCTGACGTTCGATCAACGCGGCTCAGGTCTCAGCGACAAGCCGGATATGGACTACAGCATCGCGATGTTCGCGGATGACAGTGCAGCCCTGATGGATCACGCCGGGTTTGCCGCCGCGCACATCCTCGGCGTCTCGATGGGTGGGATGATCGCGCAGGAATTTGCCCTGCGGCATTTGTCGAAGGTTCGCGCGCTGGTCCTCGGGTGCACCACCTCCGGCGGGCCCAAGGCGATCAGGCTTGAAGGCAACGCGCTGGCCGCGGCCTATTCGACGCGACCGATGTCTGCCGAGGAGCGCGGCCGCGCGCTGGCCGAGGCCGCCTTTACGCGCGGCTATCTCGAGCGCCATCCGGAAGTGATTGTGGCCATGATCGCGATGCGGCGTGCGCGACCGCTCGATCCGGTCGCACTCGGCAATCGGATGAAGGCGGCTTTCAAGCACGATACGTACGATCGTCTGGCGCGGATCACCTGCCCCACGCTCGTGATCACCGGTCGCGACGACGCTCTGATCTCGTCGGAAAATTCACGCCTTCTCGCCGCGCAGATCCCGGGAGCACAGCTCGAAATCCTCGAGCCCGCCGGCCACTGCTTCTGGCTCGAACAGCCCGAGCACGCCGCCAAGACGATCGGGCGTTTCCTCGATTCGCACTAATCCGCGGCGTGGCGTCAGGAGTAGAGTCCCACGCGCGCGGCCTTCGACGCGACCGAATTGAAATCGATAGTGAGGGGGTGGGCGACGCCGGTTAGGGTCGCGAAGCGGCGCGGATTACGCGCCAGCATCTCCTCAGTGATCTGTGGCGCGAGATTCTCGACCGGCGGATGGTACCAGCGCTGGTAATAGGCGATGAGGCTAATTCGCACGCCCGGCGCGGTCCGCGGCAGTGCGCCATGCCAGGTATTGCCGTGCCAGATCAAGACTGAACCCGCCGGCGCCTCGACTGGAGTGAAGCGCGCGAGATCGGTGGCCTCGGCAAAGGTCGGGTGGCGGCAGAGCTTGTGACTGCCGCGCACGAAACAGGTCGCGCCGTTTTCGCGGCTGTAGTCGGACAGTATCCAGGTGGCGTTGGCGACCTGTGCATAGGCCGGGTAAGGCGCGATCGAGCCGGTCTGGTTTTGATCAGTGTGCAGTGGCAGATGCTCTTTGCCGGGACCCTTCACGACGCTCGATAGATGGTTGAGGATGCAACTCTCACCGAGCAGGTAACTGATCAGCGCCAGCACCGGCCGATTAGTTAGCGCCTGCTCGAAAACCCGATCCTGAACCAGCAGGGTTGGCTCCCACTGAGCCTGACCGAAGGGGCTCAGGTACTCACGATGGGTCGCGCCCGCAACGACGTCGACCGCTCTTCCGGCGCGTTCGCCGCTGACTCTGAGAATCGCGCTACTCAGCCGCTTGATGAAATCGGGGTCGGTGACCTGCTCCGGGCGCAAGATCGTAACGCCGTCGGCTTCGAGTTCCGCCACATTGGCCTCGAGCTTTAGCGCGGCGAGCTCCGCGAAGACGCGCTCGCGCGCCGCCGCGGCCTCGCGCTCGACGGCCGCATCGGCCAGGAAATCCGGGGTAAAGTGGATCGTACGCGCACCATCGCGAACGCGTACCGACGGCCGCCCGGCGTCCGCCGAGCCGTTGTCGGTGCGCCGCGAAATCGTCGTCCGCATATCTTCATTTGGATCTTGCTGTGGCATCGTGTCCCCGCGCCGATTTTCGAGTCTCTGGGCGTACCGCCAAGCCTCGCGCCTGCGAACCGTATGGAGCGTCCCCGCCAAGTTATCGCGTGTGCTCGCTTGATGGTCAAGGACTGGTCTTCCGCCTGCCAATCCATCTAAACTCGACCCTCACGATGGACGCGATCGCGCCGACCCTCGAGTGGCTCTACGCGCTCGAAGGGCGCGGCGAAATCTACAAGCTCGAGCGGATGGACCGGGCGCTCGCCCTGATCGAGAATCCGCATCTGCGGCTGCGCGCGATTCACATCGCCGGCACCAAGGGGAAAGGCTCCGTCGCCGCGATGCTCGACGCCTGCCTGCGCGCCGCCGGCTATCGCTGCGGCCTCTACACCAAGCCCCACCTGGTTAATTTGACCGAACGCACCCGCATCGACGGCGCCGAGATGCCCGCCGCCCTGATGCTCGACTACATCGAGCGCCTGCGCGCCATCTACGAGCGCGCCGGCCTCGCGCTGACTTTTTTCGAGTTCACCGTGGCGCTGATGTTTCTCTACTTCGCCGAAGCCGGGGTCGATATTGCGGTGATCGAGACCGGCCTCGGCGGCCGGCTGGATTCGACCAACGTCGTGCGTCCGCAGCTCAGCGTGATCACGCCGATCGGCTTCGATCACATGGAGCGGTTGGGCTACACGATAAGCGCGATCGCGGGCGAGAAGGGCGGGATCATCAAAGCCGGCGTTCCCGTCGTGATCGGCGCGCGCGATCCCGAGGCCCGCCTGACTTTGAGCGCGATCGCGGCGCAACGTCACAGCCCGGTCTGCATCATCGATCGCGATTTCTCCTATCGATCGCACGCACCGGCTCATCGGCTGGATTATCACGGCGTCGGGCTGGAACTCGAAAATCTTGAGCTCAATCTGGCCGGTCCCTTCCAGCACGAGAATGCCGCGATTGCGATGGCCGCGATCGAATCGATCCGGACGCAGGGCTGGACGATCCCCGCGGGCGCCGTCCGGCGCGGGCTGCAAGAAGTCGTCTGGCCGGGCCGCTTCGAGATCGTCGCACGCCATCCGACCGTCATTCTCGACTGTGCGCACAACGAACTTGCCCTCCAGGCCCTGCTCGAGACCATCACGGTCGAGCTCGGCCCCTCGGTCAGGCCGCACTTGGTCTTCGGCTGCCTCGAAGACAAACAATGGCAGCGGATGGCGGCGATGATCGCCCCGCGGATTAAAAGTGCGGTCTTGACCCGGGCGACGCCCAAGCGGCCGCTCGATCCGCAGGAACTCCTGCCGATCTTCTCGCGCCATGCCGCCGCCCGCGTGATCCGCGATCCGATCGCCGCGCTGGAAGCGGCGATGGCGAAGGCCGCGCCCGATGATGTAGTGTTGGTAACCGGTTCGGTTTACCTGGTGGGGGAGGTCTATCCTTGGTTCCTGACTCGTTTGGGACGGCGAGGGTTGTTCCCTGAAGCCGCCAATTAAATCACTCCTGCCGGGCGCGCTGACGCTCGCGATCGCGACGATCGTCCCGACCGCCGCGACCTACGCCCAGCAAGCCGGTTTCTCCGAATTCGTTCAATCCACGCATGGCGGGCCGGTCGCTATCAGTGGCCGGAAAGTTACCTACGACTACAAGACCGACGCCTTTGTCGTGATCGGCGACGCCACCGTCACCCAATTGCATACCGTGCTGACCGCCGATCAGGTTGACTTCCTGCGCCGCGACCGGATGGTTCATGCCAAGGGCAAGGTTCACATAATCGATCCGCTGGGCGAGATCCATGCCGCGGAAGGCACGATTAATCTCGCTGACGAAACCAGCGTGATGACGGACGCCACCATCACGAACAAAGACAAGAGCTACATCCTCAAGGGCGCGAAGGTCCAGAAGCTGCTCGGCCAACACTACAAAATCCTCGACGGCTTCTTTACCACCTGCGGCTGTGAGCCCGGCACGCCCGACTGGAGCATCACCGGCGAGCAGATGAACGTGAATATGGGCGCCACCGGCACTGAGCGTAACGGCGCTTTCGAGGTCCTCGGCCATCCGCTGATCCCGCTGCCCTACGCCATTTTCCCGGCCGATACCGATCGCCACAGCGGATTGCTGGGACCGCGCCTGGGCGAATCAGGCCTGCGCGGCTTCCAGCTTTTGCAGCCGTGGTACTGGGCCATCAACAAGAGTTCAGATGCCACCGTGGCGCTCGACCTCGAGACCAATCAGCGCGTGGGTTTGCTCGCCGAGTATCGCTTGATAACCGGCGCGGGCGATTACGCGATCTTCGACGGCGCCTTCTATGACGAAAGCCTGCGCAGCGCTTCCAACCGCACCCACGATGTCATCGACACCCAGCTCCCCGACGGTCATATCCCCAACGATCGCTACGATTTCATCTCGATGGTCCGTCAACACGTTACGCCGAATCTAGTGCTGTTTGGCGACGCCCTCACCGTCAGCGATGACCTGTTGTTGCGCGAACTCAACGTCTGGACGCTCTCGCGCACCGTCCAACCCGGCATCGCCTACCAGGTGCCCTTCGTTTCGATGCGCAGTGCGGTCTCCGACTGGGGCGCGCTGTACAGTTACGACGACGGTTTCGCCCGGCTTTACGGCAATTGGAATCAGGACTTGATCCAGCCCCAGGAATTCGCGCTGCAAACGATGCCCGAGCTGCTGCTCAGCGGCCGCAAAGAGCTGCTCGGCAATCTCGCTTACACCGATTACGATTTTCAGTTCGACAATTTCTGGCGCGCGAATGGCCAGCGCGGCGTCCGCGTTGATCTCAATCCGAATCTGACCGTGCCGTGGCGGCTCGGCGACTATCTCTACGGTTACGGCCAGCTCAACTTGCGCGAGACCCTCTACTCGGTCTCCGGCCACACCATCGAGGTCACGCCGGTCGGCACCGAGGGCCAGATCTTCAACAACGGCCTCTCGCTCGGCGCGCTCGGCGACGGCGGTTTCCACAGCCGTGAGATGATCTATGGCAGCGCCGGCGTCGGTTCCGAAGTCGAGCGCGTATACGACTTCAATCGGCTGGGCATCGAGCAAATCAAACACACGATCGAGCCTTTTGCGACCTATAGTTATGTGCCCAGAATCAACCAGAGCCAGCTGCCGCTGTTCGATCAGATCGACCGCGTCGAACCGCGCAGCCTCTTTACTTACGGCGTGACCTCGCGCTTCTACGCCAAGCTGGAACCGGCCGCGGCCGAAGACACCGACGGTAATGCGACGGCGGGCGACGATGAAGTCCCCTCGGTCAACCCCTTCCGCGCGCGCAGCTACACCAATGGCAACTCGGTGGTCGAGCTTCTGCGCCTGACTTTGCTACAGGCTTACGACACCAATCACGCGATCGCCAAGGGCGCCTCGCGCTTCGCCGACTTTGATATGGCGGCCAACGTCTTTCCCACCAGCGTCTGGTCGCTGGGCGGCCAGCTCGGCTACTCACCGCAGTCCAACGGGATTCGCAATGCCAGTGTCGCTCTGGATTTCCAGCCCTGGTGGACTAACAACACGCCGAAATTGTATCTGGGAAAGGCGGAAGCCGGCTCGTTCCTGCAAATCGCTTATTACTATATCGCCCCCGGACCCGATACCAACCAGCCCGGCCAGAGCGCGAATTTGAGTCAGTTCATCAATGCGCGGATCTACTATGACCTGTTCGATCGGCTCGGCGCCTACTTCGCGCCCTCCTACGATTTTGTCAAACACAAACTGATCTCGGCTGAATACGGCGTCCGCCTCAAATCGCCATGCGATTGCTGGGCCTTCGATATGGGTGTCACCAAGACTATCAATCCCAGTGAGACGCAGTATCAATTCCAGATGACGCTCGGCGGTCTGGGCTCGGTCGGCCAGAGCCCCTTCGGCCGCAATCCGTTCCAGAACCGCACCAGTGTGCTACCCAACTATCGCTGAGCCGCGGCGCTGCGATGCCTGACAGTATCTCCGACCAGAGCGGCCCGGCCGCGACGCTCGAGCTCGCCGGCCTCCGCCGCTTCCTCCGCGACCGAGGACTCGGCGACGCCGTCGGCCTGCGCACCGAAAATATCTCCTTTGGCCACTCCAACGAGGTTCATCTCGTCCATTTCGACGGCCGCGCCTGGGCGCTCCGCCGCCCGCCGCGCGGCCCGCTTCTGCCGACTGCCCATGACGTGATGCGCGAATATCGCGTGCTCTCGGCGCTGCAGGAAACCCCCGTGCCGGTGCCGCGGGTCTATGCCGGATGCGATGATCCGGGCTATATCGGCGCGCCCTTCTACTTGATGGAGCATCTGCACGGGTGCGTCATCCGCTCGCCCAACGTGCCGCCCTCGCAAGTCGCACACCCGAGCTTCGCCGATTCTCCCGAAAAGCGCCGGGCTGTCAGCGTGGGCATGATCGATCTGCTCGTCACCCTGCAGGCGGTCGATTGGCGCGCCGTCGGGCTCGAAAAATTCGGCCGCCCAGACGGCTACCTCGAACGCCAGCTCAAGCGCTGGACCGATCAGCTCGAACGCACGCTGCCGCTTACCCGCCCGCTGCCGGTGATGGAAAAAATTCGCGACTGGCTCGGCACGCATCTGCCGCCGCCCCAGACCGCCACGATCGTGCATGGCGATTTCAAGCTCGACAATGTGATGTGGGACGCCGACGCGCGCCCCCAACCCGTCGCACTCCTCGATTGGGAAATGTCCACGCTCGGCGACCCGCTAGCCGACCTCGGCTGGATGCTCACCTACTGGACCGAGCCCATCGACAGCGAGGCCCGGCGCGGCGTCGTCTCCAGCATGGAGGCCGATCCGGGCTATCTCTCACGCCGCGCGATGGTCGAGCTCTACGAGGAAAAGTCCGGCCGCGCGATGAATCATATCGCCTTCTACGAAGCCTTCGCGCTCTTCAAGCTCGCGATCATTCTCGAAGGCAGTTATTCGCGTTACTTAAGCGCTCAGGCCGACGACCCGGTCTTTGCGACTCTCGACGTGCGCGTCCCGGCCATCGCCGATATCGCCTGGCAACTCTGCCGCTAGCGGCTACTCCTTTCACGCGGCACCAGATTCGCCGCGCCGGATTAAGCCGCGACCGCCGTGGTGCCCTTGAAGGCGTCCACCGTCGGGTCGCAGACGTAGCGAATCTTACCCAGCGTCACGTCGCAAGTGGTGAAGCTCGCTGAGATCGGATAGTCGGCGCGCAACAGATTTCCAGCGCCCCACGCCTCGGACTCCAACGAGTTTACCCGCGGCCGCCCGCGCTCGGCCTTGTGAAATACCCAGGCCGGATCAAGCTGCACCACCACCAGCTTGCCGTCGTCGTGATTGCGCGCAAGGTGCATGCTCGAATTGTACTGGATATCTGCCCCAGTGATCGGCTCACGATCGATCATCTCTACGTCGAGGACGTTTTTCCCGTCCTCCGCGGTCACCCGCGCCACGACGCGATCGTGAAAGCCGCGCAAATAAACTTTGCCGACTGTCGTTGGATAGCCCCAGCGCTGCGCCAACTCGCGCGCGGCTGCCGCGCTATCGACGTAGCTGCGCAGCACAAAGCCGCGCGGCCGCACGCCCGCCCGGCTGCCGATTCTGATCTCGCCGATCGTGAACGCCCCCACCGGGCTCGCCGGATAGTGCGTCACGTTGAAGACCGCCCAGGCCGGGATTGCCGGACGCAGCGTAACCGGAATCAATTCCGCGACCGTGTCGTTGTCGATCTCGTAATGGACGTTGAGGATCTTCGCGCCGGCGAGCGTCCAGGCTTCCGTCCTGAAGCCCAGGATTTCGCGCGCCGTTCGCGCCGCGAAGGCCTCGACCTTCATGCATCCCGCGAGCGGCATCAGCGGCCGCCGCCCGCCGCGGCGGCCTGCGCGCTCGAATCCTGAAAATGCGGCATCACGTGCCTGGCAAACACCCGCAAGCTGTTGAGCACCTGCTCCTGCGGCACCGTCTCGAGCGCATTGATCAGGAAATTCACCCGATCGACGCCGCAGGCTTCCCACTTCTTGCACGCGCGCAACACGCGCTCCGGATCGCCGATCGCGATACCTTCCGGCACTCCGACCTCGTCGCCCGGACTCGACGCTTCCTGGCGCAGCGACGGCAGCAGCCCGGCCGACGGATAGGACTTGGTCGGATAGAGCTCGCGCGCCGCCGAGAGTTGCGCCGCGAGAAAATTGAACGAGCCGAGCAGCCGCCGCCCGACCTTGTTGCCGGTCGCGGTCTCCTCATGCGTGAAGAGAAAGTTGACCGTCGAGACTTTGTCGTTGACGAACTTGCCGACCGGCTCACAGTTCTTGATCAGCCGGTGGTAGACCTTGATCTTATCTTCCTGTTCCTTGAACGACCCGAAGGTGATCCCCAGCGACCCCAGCCCGCGTTCGGCCGCGTCGATCTCCGTGCCCGGACTCGTCACCGCCACCCACATCGGCGGATGCGGCTTCTGGTAGGGCTTCGGGAGAATCGCCCGCACCGGCATCGACCACGAGCGCCCCTCGTAGCCGAAGCGCTCCTGCGTCCACATCTGCGGCAGGCAGCGGACGAATTCGTCCCAGGTCTTCTTGGTCTCATCCGGATTCGCGCGAAAGCCGCCGAGCTCGTTCCAGGTCGCCGACCTGCCGGTGCCGACCTCGAGCCGCCCGCCCGAGATGATATCCATCGTCGCCGTGCGTTCGGCGATTTTGATCGGATGGTTGAATTCGGGCACGCAGATCACGATCCCGTGGCCGATCCGCATTTTCTTGGTTTTCATCGCACAGGCGGTAAGGAAGATTTCGGGCGCGGAGCAGTGGGAGTACTCTTCAAGAAAATGATGCTCGACGCACCAGACCGAATCGAAGCCGAGCTCGTCGGCCAACACCACTTGTTCGAGACAGTTGTCGAAGACCTGTTTCTCCGACTCGCGGCTCCACGGCCGCGGCACTGAAATCTCGTAGAAGATGCCAAATTTCATCGGCGTACCTCCGCTGATAACTGTGGTTTAGCGCACTCCGCGTTGCGCGCAAAGCCGCCGCGCGCCGCTCTTCCGCTCGCGCACGCGAGCTGGCGATCGCCGCCCGCGCTAGTCCGTCGTATGCAGCGCTGAGCCTTTGCGCTCGCTGCCCGCCGCGATCATGATCGCGTCGCCTAGCAGCACCGTCGTCGCCACGAGCGCGAGCGCCGCCCCATAGCCCAGATGCTGCGCAAGCAGCGCCTCCGCATAACTCACGCCCGACGCGAACAGGACGCCGAGCTGATACGCCATGCCGGCGAAGGTCCCGCGCGCCTCCGCCGGCGACATCTCCGCCAGATGCGCCGGGATTACGCCGAACACCCCCTGCACCATGAACTGCATCACGAACGCCCCGACCGTCAGCCACGCCAGCGAGTGCGGATAGATCCACAGCGGGACCACCGCCACCCCGGCTATCGCCGCCGCGATCATCGCGCGCCGCCGCCCGACCCGATCCGACAGCCAGCCCACAGCCACTCCGCCCACCAACGCGCCGAGATTGTAGATGATCGCGATCGTCGCCACCATCCGCGGCTCGAGCCCGCGTCCCTGCTCGAGAAAGGTCGGATAAAGATCCTGGGTGCCGTGCGAGATCATGCTCATCGTGGTCATCAGCGCGACCAGATAGAGGAAACGGCGCAGGTTCCGCCGGATCGCGCCCACGATCGCTGCCGCGTCCGGCCGCGCCCGCTCCCAGGCCTTCGACTCCGGCACCTTGGCGCGGATATACAAGGTCAGCAGCGCCGGCGCGCCGCCGAGAAAAAACAGCGGGCGCCAGCCGAAATGCGGAAACACCAAAAAATAAGCCGCCGCCGCCAGCAGATAGCCGACCGCGTAACCCTCCTGCAGTATCCCCGACAAGACCCCGCGCAATCGCGGCGGCGCCGCCTCCATCGCCAGCGACGCCCCCACCCCCCACTCCCCGCCCATCCCGATCCCGTAGAGCGCGCGCAGTCCGAGAAACCAGCCGTAACTTGGCGCCAGCCCGTTCGCCACTTCGATCAGCGAGTAGAAGACGACGTTGATCATCAGCGGGAGGCGCCGACCGTAGCGATCGGCCAGCCAGCCGAAGCCCAGCGCGCCCAGCGGCCGCAGCGCCAGCGTCGCCATCAGCGTGAAGGCGAGATCGGCGATTGACCTGTGAAACTCCTGCGCCACCGCCGGCATCACGAACACCAGCACGAAGAAGTCGAAGGCGTCGAGCGTCCAGCCGAGAAAACTCGCGACCAGCGCGTGCGCCGCTTGGGCGCGCGTCAGCCCGGTCTCTGGACTAGCTTGCGGCTTGCCCATGCGCCGCATCTTGTATTCGATCCGCGCTCCGCCGTGAAGCCATGCCACGCCAGATCGTGGGATCTAGTCAAAGCTGCCGTCCACAATTTGAATTCGGTTCTCGGCGTATTAGCGGTGCCGCCGGGAACTCGAGCGTGAGCACGGATTACGATGCGCGATCACCGTCGGTGGAGGTCTCGGCGGCGCGGATCACGTCATCAGCGGCCTCGACCGGCCTCGCGGCGACAACATCCATCGCCGATTCTTCGGCGAGAGCTGACACGACTCAGCGTTAACTGTTTGTTAACATCTGCTGCTTGCATGTCTGCCAATGCAGGCGCTATCCCTTGACCGTCGAAGGAGGGGAACCCATGCGACAGTCAACGCTCGCAATCTTCGCGTCAGCCGTCACGTTGATACTCGGACCGATAACCGCAACAGCGGCTACGTCCAGCATCAATTGCACGGCGGGGCCGGAACTAGCGGCGGCCGTCGCCGCGGCCCAACCCGCCGACACGATCGATTTTGGTGGTGTCTGCAGCGGTCCAATCAACGTCGCGCAGAACAATCTGACTCTCGACGGTGGTGGGAACGGGATCATTGACGGTGGCGGGGCCAACAACGCGCTCGTCGTCACCGGCGCGCACGGTGTGACGCTGCAAAACCTGACCGTGCGCAATGGCGTGAGCGGCATCGTGATTCAAACTACCGCCTCAGCGGCGTTGACCAACCTCACCGTCTCCGCCGCCGCCTTCGACAGCGTCATGATCACGGGCACCTCAACCGCCACCATCTCCAACAGCGTGCTCACCGGAACTCCGATCAACGGAGTTGACGTCGAGAGTACCTCGTCGGTCATCTTCACGGGTACAACTTCGAGCTCGGGGGCGATCGCGTTCGGCATCAACATCGGCACTGGCTCGAGCATGACGCTGACCGGCGCGAGTGTCACCGTCAGCAACAACGGACTGGGCGTTCAGGTCGGGATCGGCGCGAGCGCCTTTATCGATCCCACTTCAAGTCTCACCGCTCTCAACAACACCACCACCGGTGTGACCGCGGTCTCCGGCAGCCACATCGTCGTCTTCGGCGGCAAACTCGAGAGCGACAATAACCTGATTAACGGCTTCTCGGCCGATTCCAGGTCCGGAATCGATCTGGACGCGGCTTCGACCCTGACCACTCACGGCAATCGCCAGGACGGGGTCCACCTCGAGGAGACTTCGCTCCTGAACATGTTCAACACCACCAACTTCAGCGGCGTGCCCGGCCCGACCAAGCTCATAACTCACAACAACGGGATGGCGGGAATCCGCGTCCTCGGCAATTCGGAATTTCACATGCATAATCAGGTCGCGATGGTATGTCAGAACAACGGGCTCGACGGCATAAGCCTCGATAATGGCAGCGCTGCGACCGTGATCCGGTCTCAGATCACCGGCAATATCGGCAACGACGTGGCTTTGAGCTTCGGTTCGCGTGGCGATCTGACTCTCAGCACGATCGGCAAGATTAACTGCGACGCGACCTCGCTGATTCGCGGTGACACCGGCATTACCTGCCCGTTTTCCCCGCCCTCCACCCATCAATGAGCTTCTTCGCGCCGGGCCGCGCCGCATACGCGGGGTTGTTAGCACCAGCTACAGCCCGATCAGGTTCGCTTTCGCGATTACGTTGCGGATGATCCGCACCGAGGCCGCGTCGATCATCACGCCGTCGAAGGTCACCGCACCGAGCCCTTCCGCTTCCGCCTTCGCGTACGCAGTTTCGAGCTGCCGCGCCCGCTCGATCTCTTCCTGCGACGGCGAAAACATCTCGTTGGCCAGTTCGATCTGGCTCGGATGGATCGCCCACTTGCCCGCAAAACCCATCGTTGCGGAGCGCATCGCCTCTTCGCGATAGCCGTCGGGGTTCTTGAAATCCGCGTAGGGGCCGTCGATCGCATCGATGCCGGCGGCGCGCGCGGCGACGACAATCTTGCTGCGCGCGTAGTGCCAGATATCGCCGGGATAAGTCGTAATTGAGCCGCCGATAGTCTTGCCCATCCGCACGCCCTGCGACGCGCTGAAATCGCCCGGTCCGAAGATGATCGCTTCGAGCCGCGGCGACGACCGCGCGATTTCCTCGACGTTGATCAACGCCTCGACCTCCTCGATCAGGCACTCAAGCGCGATTTTCCGCTTGCGCTTGAGCCGCGCTTCGATCTGCGTCAGCAGCGTATCGACCCAGAAGATGTCGCGCGCAGCCTTGACCTTCGGAATGATGATGACGTCGAGTTGCTCGCCGGCCTGCTCGGCGACTTCGATCACGTCTTGGTAGGCGTATTCGGTTTCGAGATTGTTCATGCGGACCGCACGGGTCTTGCGGCCCCAGTCGAGCGTCTTCAGTGCTCTGATCACTTTGCCGCGCGCCTCGACCTTTTGGTTCGGCGCGACTGCGTCCTCGAGATCGAGAAAGACCACGTCGGCGTTCGAGCCGAGCCCCTTTTCGATCATCTTTTCGTTGCTGCCGGGGGTCGAGAGTTCACAACGCCGTAAGCGCATAAAGGTTAATCCTCCATCACGAAACCCTTCGGCTATGTCCTCACAAACCAAAGTAACACTTGTCATTCTGAGCGCAGCGAAGAATCCCGGAAGTGACTATTGTTTGCGCTCGCTTGAGGTTTGGTGGGCGCCGGGATTCTTCGCTCCGCAGACTCCGCTCAGAATGACAAATCACGGTTCAACGTTATTGAGACGTGCGAGACATAACACTAACGCCTTTTTTTGGGGCGATTCTTGGGCCGGAACTTGATCGCCTTCAACGATCGTGGCGCCTTGAGTGCCGCCGGCAGCGCGCGCTTGACGGCCCGTCGCTGCGCCTTCGCTGCGCTGCGCCGGCGCGTGACCGGCGCCGGTATCGCCATCTCGTCGCGTAGCGCGAGACCGTCGGTGGTAAACGAGCGGTTCTTGATCAGCGTCATACGCTCGCCCTCGAAGACGGTCTCGCCGCGCTGATTTACGCCCCAGTGGCGGAAGTGGACCAGCCCGACGTCGCGATGGCCGCGCGCGTCGACAGGTTGGGCCTCTTTCGCGACGACCTCCGTGAACGCGTAGAGCGTGTCGCCATGCAGAACCGGCACGCGGAAACGCACCTTGTCGAGGCCGACCTCTTCGACCGCATTCTCGCCCGTATCCTGCATCGCGAGCCCGATCACGATCGACGCGGTGACGCCGCCGAAAACGATCCGATGGTGCTGCGGGAGCGACTCCGCCAGATGCTCGTTGAAGTGCGCCTGCGCGGTGTTGAGCACGAGATTCGTGATGAGCACGTTCTCGAGCCCCTCGACGGTCTTGCCGCGCGCGTGCTCGTAAACGTCGCCGACGTTCAAGTCCTCGAAGTAATTGTTTTTGGCCGTGAGCGCGGCCGGCTCGATACTCATTCGGGCATCCCTCCGAGCAGCCGATCCGAAATGATGCGGAGCTGAATCTGCGAGGTCCCCTCGAAGATCTTGGTCAGCCGCGCATCGCGCCAGTAGCGCTCGAGCGCGAGGTCCTTGGTGTAGCCGTAGCCGCCGTGAATCTGGATGCCGTCGCTGGTGACACGCTCGGCCATTTCGGTGGCGAACCACTTCACCATCGAGGCTTCCTTGTCGCAGCGCTTCTTGCTGTCGACGTCGGTGGCGACGGCGTACATCAGGGCGCGCGCGGCTTCGATATTCGCCGCCATCTCGGCGAGCTTGAAGCGAATCGCCTGGAACTCTGCGATTGGCCGCTTGAATTGCGATCGCCGGGTCGCATAGACCAGCGAGTCTTCAAGGGCGCCGCGCGCCAGCCCGATCGCGCGCGCCGCGGTATGCACGCGCGCCACTTCGAGAAACGACATCATCGTGTAGAAGCCGCGGCCCTCGCCGCCGATCATGGTTGTCGCCGGAATGCGGCAGTTGTCGAAATGCAGCTCCCAGGTGCGCCAGCCAAAGTAGCCGATTTTGCGGATCGGCGTCCCGCTGACGCCGGGCGGCAGTTGGCCACGCTCCTTCTCGATCATGAACTGCGTGATGCCGACGTGGCGGCGCTTGCCCTCGGGCGGCGCGGTCCGCGCGAACAGATGGATGAAGTCGGCGCCGTCGGCAAACGTGCACCAGGTCTTGGTGCCGTTGATCACGTAGTCGTCGCCGTCGCGCGTCGCGCGGCACGAGACGTTGGCGAGGTCCGAGCCGGCGTCGGGCTCCGAGAGCGAAAACGCGCCAAGGAATTCGCCACGCGCCATCTTGGGGAAAAACTTCCGCTTCTGTTCCTCCGTGATGTCGCCCCAGATGCCGTTGCCGCGCGCGATGATACTCGCGACGCTCATCCAGGCCCGCGCCAGCTCTTCGGCCACCAGCGCGTACTCGAAGCAGCCGAGCCCGAGCCCGCCATACTCCTCGGGAATCAGGATGCCGAAGTAGCCGAGCTCGCCCATCTTATTGCGCAACTCCATCGGGATGTCGCCTTCGACCGGATCGAGCTTGTTGGCGACTGGCAGGACTTCGTTCATCGCGAAGTCGCGCGCCGCATTTTGAATCATGCTGCGCTCTTCGGTCATGTAACTCATGCGCCCGGACCTCGCTTCGGGATCAGATTGGAGCGGCGGAAATCGACGACGCGTGTTTCAGCGGTTGCATTTCGGCCGAGTTCATCAATCAGAAAGCCTTCGGTATGCCAAGTCACGATCCCATGGTCGGGACGGCTCGCCGACTCGCGCTTATCGACGACCGTGCTGCGCGCGATCAGCGTGGCGCCCGGATAGACCGGGAGGTGGAAGGTCAGGCTGTCAACGCCCAAAAATAATCCCCCCGCCTCGCTCAGGTCCTCGACCGAAAGCCCGAAGACCGTCGCAAAGACCAGCATCGGATTCACCACCGGCTGGCGATGGCCATGCGCGCGCGCATAAGGCGCGTTGAAGTAGAGCGGGTTGTAGCTCAGGGTCAGGGTCGTGAAGAGGGCGTTGTCGCTCGGGTTGAGGGTGCGTCCCCAGTGATGCGCAAACACCTGGCCGATCGCGAAATCCTCGAACAGATTGCCCTTCGGGAGCTTCTTCGCTCGCGAGCGAAAATCGTCACTCATCGCCGCGCTCCATAACTCTTCGTCGTTCCAGTTTTCGCCGGCGCGCATGAGACAGGCAGCCGCCGCGCCCGTAACTCTGCCATGCTCCGCGGCTTTGCTCAAATCATGGCGGACGAGGGGTTTCCGACGCGCGCGACGCGAAGTCAGCTTGGCAGGCGGCGCGACGCGTGGTAGCAGGGATCATGAGGTATGGTTCTATGCGCATCATCAGACGAGACTGCGCAGGTCCACGCGTGGCCGCCGCGATCATCGCTCTGACGATGATCGCGGT
>JBOHWF010000221.1:0-8769 GCA_050736455.1 Binataceae bacterium (SeqCode)
TCGTCAAGCGCGACCCTCGTATAACATTTTCGTGACACGGCCTCCTAGCAGCTTGATTCTTGACGCAGCTCGCAGACTCGCCTGCTCGCTCCGGCGCGTAGCGCGCCTCCACTAGCGCGCCGAATTATGAGGGAAATGTGACCGCTTGATGGGCGCATGCTCAAGCGCCGGGCAAGTGGGCGGTCGGCCAGCCCGTATGTGTCAAGCGATCGCGTGGCATTGACCTTGCGGAAGGCGGCCTGAGCCGCGCTCGCAGGTTTGCGGCAGTTTGTCCGCTCGGAGAAGGGAAGAAGCATGAGAATGGGGAATTTTCGGACGATAACGACTCGGCTCGCGCCCCTTGGGATAGCCATCGCGCTCGGTCTCGGCGGCGCGGCGTGGGCCGGCGACTCATCGAACGCAGGGTTGCAGAAGCAAGTACAAGAACTGCAGACGGAGATTCAGGAACTCAAGACTGAAATTGGCGCGATAAAGACTCAATCCGCAGTCAAAGCGCCAGCAGCGACGGCAGGTAGCACCGCAGCGGCTCCAGCTCCGGTAACGGTGGGCGAGCACGTCGGCCAGATCGAAAAGGATCTCACCGACATCAAGACCAATCTAAGCACCAATTTGGGCGTCCACGTGCACGGTTTGGTGGACGTGCCGTACGAGTACAATCTCAATCAACCGAACACCAGCGCCGGCAGCAAAGGCGGACTGAACGCGGTCTCTGCGGGTGGCAAAACCAACCAGTTACGGGTGTTCGATACCGAGGCGAGCGGCTTCAACCTTCAGCAATTCAACCTGCACCTCGATCGCACTTCGGATGGCGGCGTCGGGTTCGTCTCAGAGTTGAATTTCGGTCAAGTCGCGAATGTTCTGCGCGCTTCGACCCGTAACTCGAATATCAACACCGCGGCGACCAGCAACGATGTTATCGATCTGACGCAGGCGTATCTGACCTACACGGTGCCGGTGGGCAGCGGGATCGCGCTCCAGCTCGGCCGCTTCGTGACGTTGCTCGGGGCTGAAGTGATTCCGGTTTACAACACCTACGGCAGCGCCGATTACAACATCTCACGCGACTTTATTTTTGGCTTTGGGATCCCGTTCACCCATACCGGGCTGCGCGGCACCTACGCATTCAACGATAAGGCCGCACTGACTCTCGGGGTCAACAATGGCTGGGACGACGTTACCGCCAATGATGATGGCCAGACCATGGAGGCCGAGCTCTCGCTGAATACGGGAGACACGATGCCGCTGGGGCAGACGATGGCGCTTGCGCTGAACGGCATCTATGGTCCTGAGCAGGTCAATCACGGCAACTCCAAGCGCTGGGCGATTGATCCGGTGCTGACGTACAAGACTCCGATCAAGGGGCTGCAACTGATCGGCGAATTTCTCTACGGGCACGAGAGCGGACCGGTTTCGGTGCTGCCGGCCTACAGCTCCCACGGCAATATGTATTGCCGGACGCCGTCGCCAATCTTCCCGCTGTCGGGTGCGACGAGTCCGTGCGGCACTCCCTCTCCGAGTTTTCTGGCCGGCCCCAACGGGACGATCACCAATCCCAACGGCGTGAGTTGGAATGCGGCCGCGGGCTACATCGTGTATGACCTGAATGACAACATCGAGTTTGCCACGCGCGGGGAATGGTTTGGCGACAACGACGGCGCGCGCACGGGACTGCGGCAGACTCTGGGCGAGGTTACGGAGACCCTCAACTACAAGGTCCCGAACGTGGCGGGCTTGCTGGCGCGGCTCGAATATCGGCACGACGAGTCGAGCGCGAAGCCCTTTTTCAGCAACACCACAGTGCCCTCGACGCCGTTCAACCTCGGGGCCGGGACGGCGGGAATCACGGCGCACACGTACTCGGGTCAGGACACTTTTATGGCGGACGCGATCTATTCGTTCTGATCCTTAACGGTAGGCAGATACCAGCACGGCGGCGGGTCTCGCTTGCGAGGCTCGTCGCCGCGGCTTTTTGGGAGAAACCAAAGCGTCGGGAGATTTGCCAATTTGCCTCTGATTCCCTTGACAAAGCCAGTCTCGACCCGTTAGTTTACCCATCCCCTTCGAGGTTTGGCCTTATGAAGATAGGTATCGAGGCCTTCGAGCCCGACGCGATAGATCTGCAGATTATCGACGCGTTGCAAGAACACGGACGGATCCCGCACGCGAAGCTGGCTGATCAGGTGGGCTTGTCGGCGCCGTCGGTGATCGAGCGGGTCAAGAAACTCGAGGATTGCGGGGTGATCACCGGGTATCACGCCTCGGTCGATGCGCGAAAGCTGGGCAAGGACGTGACCGCCTTTATCGGCGTCTCGATCGGCCATCCGCGCACGATCGATCCCTTCGAAGAGACTGTTGCGCGGATGGCCGACGTCCACGAATGCCATCATGTCACCGGCGGGCACACCGTACTGCTGAAGGTGAAGACGCACAGCACGGCGTCACTCGAGCGGCTGATCGGCACGATCCGCCTGATCCATGGCGTGACGCGGACCGAGACCATGGTGGTGCTGTCAACGCATACGGAGCGATCGCAGATTGCGACCACGTCGGAGGAGGCGCAGGACAACGGCAACGGCCGCCGCGCGCGCCACGCCGTCGCAAGGAACGCGGCGGCCGAGTCAAAGAGGGCCCAGTGATGCAGGTTTTTCGCGGACTGCCGAAAGCGCAGGGACTGTACGATCCGCGGCACGAGCACGACGCCTGCGGGACCGGCTTTGTCGTCAATATCAAGGGCGAGCGCTCGCACGATATCGTGCTCAAGGGGCTGCAGGTACTGGACAATCTCACCCATCGGGGCGCGTGCGGCTGCGATCCGTTGACGGGAGATGGCGCCGGCATGCTGATCCAAATCCCCCATGACTTTATGGTGCGCGAAACCGCCAAGCTGGGCTTCGCGCTGCCGGCGCTGGGAGACTACGGCGTGGGCGCGGTCTTCATGCCGCTCGAAGCCAGCCGGCGACAAGCCTGCGAGCGGCTGTTCGAGCGCGTCATCGGCGAAGAGGGCCAGCGCTTTCTCGGCTGGCGTACGGTCCCAGTCGACACCACGCAGTGCGGCGAAATCGCGCGTCAGGGGCTGCCCGCGATCGCGCAAATCTTCATCGCGCGCGGCGCGGGCGTCGAAGATCAGGAGGCGCTCGAACGCAAGCTCTACGTCATCCGCAAACGGGTGACCAACGAGGGCGCGCAGCTCGGGCTCGAGGAGGGCGAGCTGTTCTACGTCTGCAGCCTCTCGACCACGACGTTGGTATACAAGGGCCAGCTCATCTCGCATCAGATTCCAAAGTTTTATCCGGACCTGCGCGATCCGGCTTTGACGACCGCGCTGGCGATGGTCCATCAGCGGTTTTCGACCAACACCTTTCCGAGCTGGGATCGTGCGCATCCGTATCGTTTTCTCAGCCATAACGGCGAAATCAATACGCTGCGCGGCAATATCAACTGGATGCACGCGCGCGAGAAGCAGTTCGCCTCGCCGCTGTTCGGCGACGACATCAAGAAGATCCAGCCGGTGATCGAAGCGAACGGCAGCGATTCCGCGATGTTCGACAACTGCCTCGAACTGCTCATCCGCACCGGCCGCTCCTTGCCGCAGGCGGTGATGATGATGATCCCCGAGGCGTGGCAAAACGATCGCCTGATGGACCCGGGCAAGCGCGCCTACTACGAATTTCATTCGTGCATGATGGAGCCGTGGGACGGACCGGCGTCGATCACCTTCACTGACGGGCGGCGGATCGGCGCGGTGCTCGACCGCAACGGCCTGCGGCCGTCGCGCTACCTGGTCACCAAGGACGGCCTGGTGGTGATGGCGTCGGAGACCGGTGTCCTCGAGATTCCGCCCGAGCAGGTCGAGTCCAAGGGGCGGCTGCAGCCGGGCAAGATTTTCTTCGTCGATACGGTCGAGGGGCGGATCGTGCAGGACGAGGAGATCAAGCAGGGGCTCGCGCGGCGCCATCCCTACCGGCGATGGCTCGACGAGCAGATGGTCGATCTTGACGCCCTGCCGGCGCCGCCGGCCTATCCGGCGGTCAATGGCTACGAGCCGTTCGACTTGCTCAAGCAGCAGCAGGCCTTTGGCTACACGCTCGAGGAACTCAAGATGATCCTCGCGCCGATGGCGGCGAATGGCCAGGAAGCAGTCGGCTCGATGGGCACCGATACGCCGCTCGCGGCGCTGTCGGACAAGTCGCCGCTGCTCTTCCAGTATTTCAAGCAGCTCTTCGCACAGGTGACGAATCCGCCGGTGGATTCGATCCGCGAGGAGATGGTGATGTCGGCCGAGAACGCGCTTGGCGGAGAGCAAAACCTCTTCGAGGAAACGCCGTTGCATTGCCGGCAACTGCGGCTCAAGCACCCGATTCTCACCAACCTCCAGCTCGAAAAGGTCAAGCGACTGGCGCGACCCGGGCTGCGTGCGATTACCCTCGGCACGCTCTATCGCGTCGATGAGGGCGAGCAGGGTTTGCGCATGGCGCTCGATGGCTTATGCGCGAGCGCCTCCAAAGCGATCGCGGAGGGCTCCACGATCCTTGTGCTCTCGGACCGCGGCGTGAACGCAGAGTGGGCGCCGATTCCGAGTCTGCTCGCTACCGGCGCCGTGCATCATCATCTGATCCGCGAAGGTACGCGGACCAAATGCGGACTGGTGGTCGAGTCGGGCGAACCGCGCGAGGTGATGCACTTCTGCCTGCTGGTGGGCTACGGCGCCGGCGCGGTCAATCCCTACCTGGCCTATGCGACGATGGCCGGCATGATCGACGACGGCCAGTTGAAAGAAATCGCGGAGGAAGAGGCGGTCGAGCACTTTATCAAAGCGCTCAGCAAGAGTTTGGTTAAAGTCGCGTCGAAGATGGGCATCTCGACCATCCAGAGTTATCACGGCGCGCAAATCTTTGAGGCGATCGGACTCAGCCGCGAGGTGATCGATCGGTATTTCACCTGGACGGCGTCGCGCGTCGGCGGCGTCGGCCTCGACGTCATCGCGCGCGAGGCGGCCAACCGCCATCGCCTGGCCTACAAGGCGGATCCCAGCCTGGACGGTGAACTCGAGGCGGGCGGCCAGTACCAGTGGCGGCGGCGCGGCGAGTTCCACATGTACAACCCGAACACGATCGCCAAGTTGCAGCATGCGGTGCGCACGGGAAATTACCGCGTCTTCAAGGACTACACGCGCGTGGTTGACGATCAGAGCCGCAATCTGGCGACGCTGCGCAGCCTGCTCAAGTTCAAGTTCGCGCGCCCGCCGGTTCCGCTCGAGGAGGTCGAGCCGGTGGCGGCGATCGTCAAACGGTTCAAGACCGGCGCGATGTCGTTCGGATCGATCAGCAAGGAGGCGCACGAGAACCTCGCGATCGCAATGAACCGGCTGGGAGGCAAATCGAACACCGGCGAGGGCGGCGAGGATCCGGGGCGCTTCGAGCGCGACGCCAACGGCGACTGGCGGCGCAGCGCGATCAAGCAGGTCGCGTCGGGGCGCTTCGGCGTCACGAGCTGGTACCTGGTTAATGCCGACGAGCTCCAGATCAAGATGGCTCAGGGCGCCAAGCCGGGCGAAGGCGGGCAGTTGCCCGGCCACAAGGTCGACGATTTTATCGCGAAGATCCGCTACTCGACGCCCGGGGTCGGACTGATCTCGCCGCCGCCGCATCACGACATCTACTCGATCGAGGATCTCGCGCAACTGATCCACGATCTCAAGAACGCGAACGATCGCGCACGCGTCAGCGTCAAGCTGGTAGCCGAGGTCGGAGTAGGCACGGTCGCCGCCGGCGTGGCCAAGGCCAAGGCCGACGTCGTGCTGATCAGCGGCTATGACGGCGGTACCGGCGCGTCGCCGCTCACCTCGATCAAGCACGCGGGCATCCCGTGGGAACTGGGGCTGGCGGAGACCCAGCAGACCCTCGTGTTGAACAACCTGCGGGGAAGGATCGCGGTCGAGACCGACGGCCAGCTCAAGACCGGCCGCGACGTCACGATCGCGGCCCTGCTCGGCGCCGAGGAGTTCGGTTTCGCCAGCGCGGCGCTGGTCTCGTCGGGCTGCATCATGATGCGCGTGTGCCACCTGAATACCTGTCCGGTGGGGATCGCGACGCAGGATCCGGAGCTGCGCAAGAAGTTCGAGGGCCAGCCCGAGCACGTAGTCAATTTCATGCTCTTCATCGCCGAGGAGATGCGCGAATACATGGCGCAGTTGGGCTTCCGCAGCGTGGCCGAGATGGTTGGCCACGTCGAATGCCTCGACGCCGACCAGGCGATTCAGCATTGGAAGGCGCGCCACATCGATTTGAGCGCGATCCTGAGCAAGCCCGCAGTGCCGGCGGACTGGCCGCTGCACTGCGTCGAGCCGCAGGATCACGGAATCGCTCAGGCGCTGGATCAGCGGCTCAAGCAGCTGTGCAAGGACGCGCTCGAGCAGCGCCAGCCGATCGAAGTGCGGCTGCCGATCCGCAACGTCAACCGCACGGTTGGGACGATCCTATCGTCGGAGGTGTCGCGGCGGCACGGCGAGCGCGGCCTGCCGCCCCATACGATCAAGATCCATTTCAGCGGATCGGCCGGGCAGACCTTCGGCGGTTGGCTGGCGCCCGGCGTCGCGCTCCATCTGGAGGGTGACGCCAATGACTATTGCGGCAAGGGCCTCTCGGGCGGCTTTATCGCCGTGCGTCCACCGCGCGAGGCGTCGTTCAAGGCCGAGGAGAACATCCTGATTGGCAATACCGCGCTCTACGGCGCGACCGGCGGCGAGGCGTTTTTCCGCGGCATCGCCGGGGAACGCTTCGCCGTGCGCAACAGCGGCGCGACCGCGGTGGTCGAGGGCGTCGGCGATCACGGCTGCGAGTATATGACCCGCGGCAAGGTGGTCGTGCTGGGCCGGACCGGGCGCAATTTCGCCGCCGGCATGAGCGGCGGTATCGCCTATGTGCTCGACGAGGACGGCAGTTTCGGAAGCAAGTGCAACATGGGCATGGTCGAGTTGCATCCGCTCGCCGATCCGGCCGAAATCCGGGAGGTGCATACGCTCATCGCGCGGCACTATCAGTACACTGAGAGCGCGGTTGCGCGGCGGCTGCTCGATCACTGGGACGCCGCCGTCGGCAAATTCGTCACGGTGATCCCGACTGAGTATCGGCGAGTGCTCGCGGGCCAGCTCAATATGCAGTCGGATATGGCGAAACTCGCGGCGGTGTGAGCACGTCCACTGGTCAAAAACCCTCACCCTTGGTCTCTCTCCCTTGGACAAGGGCGAGGGATCTGAGACAGGAGACTGACTATTCGGGAATGGTTGGTTGGGAGCGCAGGTAGTCAATGGGCAAGATCACGGGCTTCATGGAGATCAATCGCGAGACCAACTCGCGCCGGCCGGTGGCCGAGCGGGTTGGCGACTATCGCGAGTACGACCTCAAGCTGCCCGACGCCAAGCTGCAGCAGCAGGGCGCGCGCTGCATGGATTGCGGCATCCCTTTCTGTCATCGCGGCTGCCCCCTGGGGAACATCATTCCCGACTGGAACGATTTGGTCTATCGCGGACGCTGGCGCGAGGCGATCGATCGGCTGCACTGGACCAACAACTTTCCCGAGTTCACCGGGCGGGTCTGTCCGGCGCCGTGCGAGGAAGCCTGCGTCCTCAATATCAATAATGATCCGGTGACGATCAAGCAGATCGAGAAGCATATCGTCGATCACGCATGGGCCGAGGGCTGGATCGGGCCAGCGCCGAATCCGCGCAAGACCGGCAAGAAAGTTGCGGTGGTTGGCTCGGGACCGGCCGGGATGGCGTGTGCGCAGCAGCTCGCACGCGCCGGCCACGCGGTGACGCTGTACGAGCGCTCCGATCGCATCGGCGGCCTGCTGCGCTACGGCATCCCGGATTTCAAGCTCGAAAAGTGGCAGGTCGAACGGCGGGTCGAGCAGATGAAGGCGGAAGGCGTCGAGATAGTGACGAGCTGCCGCCTCGGGATCGATCTCCATGCCGATGAGCTGCGCGGCAAGTTCGATGCGATCGCGCTCACGATCGGTTCGACCAAGCCGCGCGATTTGCCGGTGCCGGGCCGCGAACTCAAGGGCGTGCACTTCGCGATGGACTTTTTACCGCAACAGAACAAGCGCAATGCGGGCGACGTTATCCCGCCCGAAATCTCACTGACGGCGAAGGGCAAGAAGGTAGTAATCCTCGGCGGCGGCGACACCGGCTCGGACTGCCTCGGCACCTCGAATCGGCAGGGCGCGGCGAGTGTTCATCAGTTCGAGTTGCTGCCGATGCCGCCGGCCAGGCGCACGATCGCGATGCCGTGGCCGGACTGGCCGATGATTTTGCGGACCTCGACCTCGCACGAAGAGGGCGTCACGCGCGACTGGAGCCTTAACACCAAATTTTTCTCCGGTGAAAACGGCCAGGTGAAAAAGCTTCACGGCGTGCGGCTCAATTGGCGGAGCGATAACGGCCGCATGCTGATGGACGAAATCGCCGGCAGCGAGTTCGAGCTCGAGTGCGACCTCGTGCTGCTGGCGTTGGGCTTTTTGGGGCCGGAACCCGACGGGATCGTCGCCGAGCTGGGGCTGAAGCTCGATCAGCGCGGCAATATCGCCTGCGAGAATTATCACGCGAGCGTCCCCGGGGTCTTCGCGGGCGGCGACGCCCGGCGCGGCCAGTCGCTGGTGGTCTGGGCCATCTGGGAAGGCCGCGAATGCGCGCGCGCGGTCGACGCCTACCTGATGGGCGAGTCGTTTCTGCCGGCCAGCCCGGAACTTTAGCGACGCCCAGCTCTCGAC
>JBOHWF010000222.1:0-10759 GCA_050736455.1 Binataceae bacterium (SeqCode)
GGAACCCTCACCCTTTGTCCCTCTCCCTTGGACAAGGGAGAGGGATCCAGAAACGACGCTGCTCGCGGACTCGCTTGGTCGGCTTCACTGCGTTCCGTCTAGCTTTACGCTCAGAATGACATGGTGGTGCTTATGCTGAGGTTCCCTAGTGTTATCGCGCACGCAGCTAGACCAGACGGAAGCACTTGAGCAGCCGACGGACGCGATTTCCCACCCGGCCTCGCGCGATCCGCGCGGTTCGCTGTTGCGCCGTGATCTGGATCGCGTTTGCTGTCCTCGGCTGCCATCGCGCGACCCGCGAAGCTCCCCTAGCCTGCCCGGCCGGCACTATCCTGAAGGGCGCGGCGCCACCCAAAGGGCGGGAGCTCTGGTGCGAAAAACTCGTCGATGGCAAGCCGGTCAAGGACGGCTGGTTCATCGCCTACGCGGATGACGGCGGCAAGCTGATCGAAGGCAGTTACCGCGACGGCGTGCAGGAGGGCGAATGGACCACGTGGTATGAGAACGGCCAGCGCTCGGCGGTGGACCATTATCATCGCGGGCTGCAGGACGGCGTACACGTGAGCTGGTACGCCAACGGCCAGAAGGCGCTCGCGGGGACTTACCGCGCGGGCAGACGCGAGGGCGTCTGGACCCGCTGGGATCCGTCGGGCTTCACCAGCAAGAGCGAGACCTATGCGGCGGACAGGGTCGTCCGCTAACGGTTAGCGGTTGAATTCACGGCCGAGAGGGCAAGGCCTTCTACCGCGATCGCTGGCATAAAGTAGGCTTCGGGCGCGCCCCAGACGATCGCCGGCGCTGATTTTTTTCCGACCGCCAGCGGATGCTCGAAGATCTGCGCGATATTCGCATTGATGCGCAAACAGTTGGGCGCGAGCGGCGCCGCGAGTTTGCCGTCGCGGATGACGTAGGAATCGCCACTGATGGTGCAGGTGAAGTCGCCAGCGCGCTGGCCGTTGATCGGGTAGGTGTACCAGACGCGGCCGACGTAGAGGCCGTCGCGGACCGTGGCGATCAACTCTTTTTCATCGACGCCGCCGCGCGTGCGCATGATCACGTTGGTGCCGGCCGCGCCCGGATGAGCGTCGAAGCGGCGTGCGCCACCTTCGCCCAGGCGATAAGCACTGTGCGGGTGGAAGTCGGGCGCCGCGCCGCCGCACGCGGGCCCGAGTTTTTCTCCGCGATGATCGTCGGTGAGCAGTCGATGGCGATCGTAATAGTTCGAGAGCAGCCCGGTCAGTTGGCCTTCACGGATGATCTCGGTGCGCGAGGCGGGCAAACCCTCGCAGGTGATGCGTCGGCGGACGGGTCCGAACTTCGCCTGTGGATCGTCGATCAGGCTAAGCCGCTGGTCCATCACCTGCGCGCCAAAGCGCCCGTGATAGGCGGAATTCGCGGCGTGGAAAGCGCCGGTGGTCACCGAACCCATCACGACGTAATTGACAATTTCGGCCAGCGGCTGCGGGCCGAGCACGACGCGATAAGTGCCACCGGCGAGCCGCTCGCCGTGTCGCAGTTCGAGCGCCCGCAGAATGGCGTCGCGTCCCAGACGCGCGCTGGCGCGCTCCATCTCGGCCACCGAAGCGCCGATTGCGGTGGCTGTGCCCTTGGCCTCGAGCGACTCGATAAGCGCGGTGACCGAAGAGAGGAAGAACGCGTTTTCGTCGACGCGGACGTCGGCGAAAGCTGAGCTGGCGAGCGCGAAGCGATCGCGAATAAACGAGAGGTCGCCGCCGATGATCAAGCCGGGATGCGCGAGCTTCAGCGGCGCGCGCTGGTCATAGGTCGTGAGCGCGCCCGCGAGGATGCTCCATGCGCCACGCGCGAGCTGTGCGTCGCCGGTTCGAAGCAAGTCACTCGCGGCGACGGCATCGGCGGCGAAGGTGCGCGGCTCGGCCGGCAATCCCGGGAAATGCGGATCGATCACCAAAGAATTTCGCGCTTTGCTTAACGCATCGCGCACCGCCGCCGGGCTGAGATCTCCAGCGATAGCCGCGAAGCCGGTTTGGTGCGCGTCGCGCCGCATCACGATGCGGATCGCGAACCCGGTGGCGTTGAGCGATTTGAATTCCTCGAGCCCGCGCGAAGGAATATCGGAGGTGTAATTGAGGCGGGCGACGCGATGCTCGGCGCTCGAGCAATAGATCTCGTGCGCCGCAATTTTCTTATCCCGCGCGATCAGCGCCGAGGCCGCACGCACGAATTGCTTGAGTTGGTTGAGGCTGTGCATCGGACTTGTGCGATCGCGGTCCAGACGATCAGCCACCGCCGAGCCGCGCGCGCGAACGCAGCGTCGGGCCGCCGTTCGACATGCGCTTGACCTGCATCGGCTGGCCCTTGCCACAGTTCGGGATCGCGAAGAGGCGAAGATCGTCGCCGACCGCGTCGATATTCATAAAGAAGCGCCTGGAATCGCTTATCACGCTGCCTGCGCGATAGAGCTGGCCGAGCCGGCCGTGTTCGATCGCGTAAACCCGCCGCGCCGAGATGCGGAAATTCTCACGCGATTCGGCGATCGACGGGATCTGATTGCCGCAGACGTAGTAGCCGCGATCAACCTCTGCGATCATCGCCGCGGGGTCGCTCGCGCCGGGCATAAAGAAAGTGTTCGACATCCTGATGAGCGGCAGATGCCAGGCTTCGCTGGCGCGCGACGAGCCGTTGGGCTCAGCGCCAAGTGCCGCCGCGGTCGCGCGCGAATTCAGAAAGCCGCGGAAGACCCCGGCCTCGACGTGCAACTGGCGACGCGCGTGTGTGCCCTCGTGATCGTAAAGGTAGTGACCAAAGCCTGCGAGCGTCGGATCGGAGCAGGCCCACACCAGCGGCGAGCCGACCGGACGGCCGATTTCGTTGGCTTTAAGCGAGCGCAGCAGCCAACTGCGGCCGGCGTAAGCGGCTTCCATCTTGAGCGCGCGGTCGGCTTCGCAGGGATGACCGATGATCTCGTGCGCGACCAGCGCATTGAAGTGCGGATCGGTCACGACGACCACTTCGTCGTCGGGCGGCTTGAGCGCCGGCGCCGCGGCGAGTTCGCGCGTTTCCTTGCCCAACTCCATCGCGAAGGTGTGTAGGTCCGGGTTCGGCGACAACTCGTCGCGCCAGCCCTCGGCCAGGCACTCGAAGCCGCGCTGATTTCCGATCACGTCCCAGGTTTCTTGATGGCCGTCCGCAGTTTGCGCGACGACGTAACAATCACCCTGGGAAAAGGCGAAGGCTTGCGAGATGATCGCGCCCGCGGAGTTGACGAAAAGCTCGTGACGGAGTTCGCTCAGCGCGGCGACCACGTTGAAGGCGATCTCATCGCCGAGCCCACCGACCGCGACGGAAGCCTCGCGACAGGTCCGATCCAGTTCGCCGCGGTCGAGGCCGCGGGGATCGCGCGCGAAAGTCGCCGCGACGTCGGCACACTCCGTGGAGGGCTCGACGAGGTCGAGGGCCATCAGGCTTGCGGCCCTGGCGCCGAGAAGTTTCAACGTCGCGATCTTTTCGCGCAGGTCCGCGCGCGCGCGCTCCAGGGCTTCGCCGAGGGCGCCGCCCAAAGCGGCGATCAGTTTGGTTTTGCTGAGCGCAAGCCGTCCGACCTCGACGCCGGTGAAGCCGCGCCCGACGACGCCGTCGCGGCCGGCGCAATGCACCCGCACGCCCAACGCCGCGCTCTCAATCGTCGAACTGTCGCGCGGCTCGCCGTCGGTAGCCGCGGCGGAGCGGCTGAACATCGCCTCGAAACGCATCTCGGCATGGGTCGCGCCACGGTGGGCTGCGACGAAGCGGCGCAGAGCGTGAGGCGCGGCCGCCTTGAGGAACTCGACCGCGGCGAAAATGTCCTTCGCCGGCGGGGCGCTCAGATGACGCCCTGATCTTTCAACTGATCGAGGTCCGCGGCGGTCATCCCGAGCATCTGCCCATAAATTTCCGTATTGTGCTGGCCCAGCAGCGGCGCGCTCTTGATCTCGGCCGGCGAGTCTTCGAGCCGCACCGGACATCCGGGCATCGTGAATTTGCCGCGCACCGGATGGTCGATCGTAACGACCATCCCGCGCTCAAGCATGTGCGGATCGTTCAGCAGTTCGACCGTGTCGAGCACGGCACCGCACGGCACCCCGGCTTCGCCCATCAGCCGCATCACTTCATGCTTGGTGTGCTGGCTGGTCCAGCCTTCGAGGATCGCGGTGAGCTCGTCGAAGTGCTGAATGCGTTCCTTGCGATCGCTGAAGCGCGGGTCGGTGAGCACGTCGGGTCGGCCGATCGTATTCCACATCGCGTTCCACATCTCGGGCGAGGTGGCGAGCATATAGACGTAGTCGTTGGGACCGCCGGGCGCGCACTTGAAGGTGTCGCCGATGATGCCCGCGCCGACCCGGCTGCCGTTACGGGGCGCCGGCTTTTGCGTCATGTAGGTGGCCATCATGGGGACGCGGACGAAATTGAACACCGCCTCCTGCATCGCGAGCTCGACCTTCTGCCCCTTGCCGGTGGCCTGGCGCTGGATATAGGCGGCGAGCACGCCGATCGCCGCATGCATGCCCGTGCCGGTGTCGCCGATCGTCGGGCCGGGCCTGAGCGGCGGCGAATCGGGATAGCCGGTCAGCGAGAAGGCGCCGCCGGTCGCCTGCGCGATCATGTCGAAGCTCTTGTACTTGCTGTACGGGCCGAAGGTGCGGAAGCCCTTGACCGTCAGGTAGATCAGCCGCGGATTGATCTCGCGCAGGCGGTCGTAGCCGAGTCCGAAGCTCTCGAGTGTGCCGAGCGAGTAGTTCTCGCTCAGGATATCGACCTGCTTGACCAGTGCGATCAGCATGTCGCGGCCGCGCTCGGATTTGAGGTTGAGCGTGATGCTGCGCTTGTTCGCGTTGAGCAGCATGAAGTAGTGGGAGTCGACGCCCGGCTTCTCGGTGAGCATCCAGCGGCCCTGCTCGCCTACTTTCGGCGGCTCGACCTTGATCACGTCGGCGCCGAGCCACGCGAGCATCTCGGTGCACGAGGGGCCGGCCTCGAATTGCGTCAGATCAAGAACCCTAACTCCTGCAAGTGCTTTTTCCATCGCGCCCTCCCGGCTAAAGAACTCATCAAGTGCCTGGCTTGTTTCGATCCTTCTATCGCCAACTTTGCGCAACGGCAAGGCGTGATGGGAGTGAGCGCTTTTGCGCGCGACGCATTTAAGTCCTTCGATAGTGTTTGATAGATTGATTTGCGTCGGCAATCGGCGGCCGAATCGATTAGCGATGTCAGAAGCGCTCGCCAAACTCTCGGCCATCCGCGACGAACTGAATCAGTTTTTTCTCGAGCGCAGCGAATTGATCGATGGCGCCCTGTGCGCGCTGCTCTCGACTCATCACGTGCTGTTGATCGGACCACCCGGTACGGCCAAATCGATGCTCGCGGACGAACTCTGCCGCCGAATCGAGGGAGCGAATTACTTTCAATGGCTGCTGACGAAATTCAGCACGCCCGAGGAAATCTTCGGCGCGGTCAGCCTCAAGAGCCTCGAGCAGGACGACTATCGCCGCGTCACCGAGCACAAGCTGCCCGAAGCGCATATCGCTTTCCTCGACGAGATCTTCAAGGCCAACTCATCGATCCTCAACGCGCTGCTGGCGTTAATCAACGAGCGCATCTTCCACAACGGTCGCGAAAGGGTCGCGGTGCCGCTGGTGACGATGTTCGGCGCGTCGAACGAGCTGCCGGACGAGGAAGAGCTGACCGCGCTCTACGATCGGTTCATGCTGCGCTTCACGGTCGATTACATTGTTGAGGAGTTTCGCTTCCTCAAGATGCTCGAAGGAGCCGGCCCGGCGCATCGAACGATTCTCAGCTTCGCTGAGCTGAATGAACTGCGCGCCGGTGTCGCCGCGGTCGCAGTCCCCGGCGGGATTCTGCAGGCGCTCGCGGAGCTGCGGCGCAGCCTCGCGACGAGCCAGATCATCGCGTCAGACCGGCGCTGGCGCAACGCGCTGGCGATCATGCGCGCACATGCGATGTTGCTCGGCCGGAGCCAGGTGAGCGAGGACGACCTGGCCTTTCTCGAGCACGTGCTCTGGAAAGATCCCGAAGAACTGCCCAAGGTGCGCGACGCGATCCGCCGGCTGGTCAAGGGCTTCGAAGATGAGGCCCGCGAGCTGCTGATCCAGGGTCAGGAGCTGCGCGAATACGCCGGGCGGGTGTGGGAGAGCGACGAACTGCGCAAGCGCGCGGTGATTGAGGCGCACAGCAAGCTCGCCAATATCCTGGTCAAATTCGAGAATCTGATCCACGACGCGGCCGAAGGCGGACGCGCGACCGAGGGTCTCAAGACGATGCGCGCGCAAGTCAAGGCGATTCAGCAATCGATGCTGCGCGCGGCCATCTAGTTCGGTTACCGGCATGGCGGCGGAAGAATCGAGTCCCGCGATCGTGCTGCGGGCGCGCGACTACTCGGAATCCGATCGCATCGTGACGCTGCTGACGCGGGATTTCGGCAAGCTCGGCGGCATCGCCAAAGGCGCCAAGGCCTCGCGCCGCCGCTTCGAGCGCAAGCTCGAGCCGTTCTCCTGCGTGACGCTGTTTTTCCGCCGGCGCCCGCTGGGCCAACTGGTTTTCATCACTCGCGCGGAACCGGGGCTGATGCCCCAGCCGAGCCTCGAAGATGACCTCGGCAAGATCGCGCTGGGCAGCTATATGCTCGAGCTCGCCGACGCGCTGACGCGCGAAGAGGCAGCCGCGGCGGAGTCTTACGACATTCTCGCGACGGCGCTGGAAGTCCTCGGACGTGGAGCGGCGACGGCGGCGCTGCGCTACGCATATGATCTGAAGATGTTGCGTGCAGCCGGGTTTGGCATCGAATTCGAGCGCTGCCGGGTGTGTCGGAGCAGCGTTAGCGAAAACAGCGCCGCGGCCTATTTCGTAATTTCCCGCGGCGGCATCGTCTGCATGCGGTGCCGCCCGGAAGCGCCCGAAGGGGCCGTGAGGCTTGACGCCGCGAGCCTCCTCGCGCTGTCGAAGCTCGGCAGCGTCGGGCTGGACGAGGCCGCGAGCCTCGCTCACGGCGGCGCCGCGGTTGGCCTCGTGCTCACGCGATTTCTGGCCGACATCCTCGATCGCAAGCTGCGCTCGGTGGATTTCCTCGATGCGGTGCTCTGATGACGGTCACTATAACGCTTGCCTTCACCTCCAACCGCACCTCGGCGGCGCGCCGCTGAATGAGGAAGTGGCCGTCGCTGTGAGCCGCGCGATTCTGTGATAAGCCGACTGTATGGACTTCAACTACAGTCCCGAGGATGAGGCCTTCCGCGCCGAGTTTCGCGGCTGGCTCGAAACCAACCGTGAATACGCGACGCCGGCGCGCGAGCCGCTGGCCGATGAAATCGAAGGCGACTGGGACGCGCGCGTGCGCTGGCATCGCCGGCTCCATCAGGGCGGCTGGATGGGAATCCATTGGCCGCGGGAATACGGCGGGCGCGGCGCCACGCTCCTGCAAAATGTCATCTATCAGCAGGAGCTCGAGCGGGCCGGCGCGGCGCTGCCCTTCACTGGCTTCGGCATCTCGCTGCTCGGGCCGACGCTGATTCACTGGGGAAGCGAGGAACAGAAGCGCCGCTATCTGCCCACAATCCTCGCGGGCGAGGAGTTCTGGTGCCAGGGCTATTCCGAACCGAACTCGGGCTCCGATCTGGCGTCGCTGCAGACCCGCGCAATCGAAGACGGCGACTACTTTGTCGTCAACGGATCGAAAATCTGGACGTCGGCGGCGCAGCACGCGGATTGGATCTTTCTGCTCGTGCGCACTGACGCCGAAGCGCCCAAGCACAAGGGTATCAGCTACCTGCTGGTCGATATGAAAACCCCCGGCGTCGTCGTGCGGCCGCTGGTACAGATGACCGGAGCGCGCGGTTTCAACCAGGTGTTTTTCGAAGATGTCCGCGTGCCGCGCAAGAACCTGGTCGGCGAAAAAAATCAGGGCTGGCAGGTCGCGATCACTACGCTGATGTTCGAGCGCGCCTCGGGACACGACCGCGGCCTGCTGCAGCAGATTCGCGAGCTCGCCACCCTCGCGCGCCAGATTCCACGCAACGGCGCCAGCGCCTGGGACGACGCCGACGTGCGTCAGCGTCTGGCGAAACTCGAAGCCGAGGGCGCCGCGATCAAATACACCGGCTATCGCCAGCTCACGCGCCAGCTCAAGGGGCTCCCGCCGGGCGCGGAAAGCTCGACCCTCAAGTTGTGCGCGACGGAACTGGCGCTGAAGATCGCGCTTTTTGCCATGGAGTTGCTGGGGCCTTACAGCCAGCTCGAGCCGGGCTCAGCCCTGGCGCTTGACGCCGGCAAGTGGTCGGGTCGGATGCTCGCCGCGCGCGGCCCGACGATCTACACCGGCACCAATCAGATTCAGCACAATATTATCGGCGAGCGGGTCCTCGGCCTGCCCAAGGGCTGAGCGGCGCGCCGCGGCGCGAGCCAGTCGAAGCGATTACTCCCCTCAAATTTGAGCGACGCGAGGACTCGTGGCCGCGAGGAGAATTTTCTTCGCCTTCGCGATCAGGTCGCGCTCGCTCTTATGACTGGCGCGGCTCAAGGCGGCGTCGAGCGGAAGCCAGACGACTTCCTCGATTTCGTGATCATGCGCTGACGGGTCGCCGCCGACGCATTGCATCAGATAGAAGTGCACCCGCTTGAAGATGCGCACGGCGCGATCGGACGGATGGGTTCGCCATGAGTAGAGGTATGCGACCTGCCCGAGCGGCTCGTCGGCAGTCACTTCAAGCCCGGTCTCCTCGTTGGCCTCGCGCAACGCCGCGTCGAGCAGAGTTTCCCCAGGCTCAACGTGACCCTTGGGCAGAACCCACGTCCCTTTGCCGACCGGGCGGACCAACACCACGTCCACAGTGTCATCGTCCGCCCGCCGCCAAATCAGCCCGCCGGCTGACAGCTCGCGCCGCACTTCGAGCGGCTTGCGGCTTTTGGTGGGAGTCGGTGTAGGGGCTTTCCTGCGCTTCGTTGGCATCGGTAGAGGCGTGCGATCCGCTCCATCTAGCCTATATCGCCGAAGCTGACGCCCAAAGCGAGCAGCTCTTTGATCGCGGCGGCGGCTCGGGTGGAAGCCGCAGTCGCCAAGGTTGGATCACGACGCAGCCACTCCTCGGCGAGATCTCCGGCGCGTTCGATGAGGCGCAGATCACGAATAAAGCCGCCGAACCTGAGGGGCAGGAGACCGGTCTGCCGCACCCCAAACAGGTCGCCCGGCCCGCGCGTACGCAAATCGAGTTCAGCGACCTCGTCGCCGTTGGAGCGCCTGGTCAGCGCTTCGAGCCGTTCGCGCGCCGGCCCGCGTGTTTCGCGCGAGACCACCAGGCAGCATCGTGAAGCGGTCACACCTCGACCGACTCGTCCGCGCAATTGGTGAAGCTGGGCGAGACCGTAACGCTCGGCCGCCGCGACCACGATGATCGTGGCCTCGGGTACGTCCACGCCCACCTCGACCACGGTCGTGGCGACTAGCAGATTGATTTCGCCGTCGCGGAACCGGCGCATCACGCGATCCTTTTCCGCCGCGCGCATCCGTCCGTGTAGCGCGCCAATCCCAAATTTCCCCACCGGCCCGGTCAACCGCTTGACCGCAGCCGCGACCGAGGCGTCGTCCTCCTCCTCGCCGTCGATCAGCGGGAGGACGTAGTAGGCGCGACGACCCTGCTCGAGTTCTGTGCGCACAAGATCGTCAACCTGGCCGACATCGTCTTCTGAGAAGATCTCAGTCGTGATCGGCGTGCGACCCGGCGGTAATTCATCGAGGCGCGAGACCTGCAGATGCCGCAGCAGTGCGAGCGCGAGGCTGCGCGGGATCGGTGTCGCGGTCATCAGCAGGACGTTGGCCTCGGCGCCCAAGGCGAGCAGCCGCGCGCGATCGAGCACGCCGAAGCGATGCTGCTCGTCGATCACCGCGAGCCCAAGCCGGCCAATTCGTACGCGCTCCTGAAAGAGCGCGTGGGTGCCGAAAGCAATCGCGATATCGCCACGCGCGAGCGCCCGCAGTATTCGCGCCCGCTTTGCGCCAGCCACGCTTCCCGTTACGAGCGCGCTGCTCACGCCGAGCGCGCCGCTCATCGCACTGAAATTACGAAAATGCTGCTCGGCGAGCAGCTCGGTCGGCGCCATCATGACCGCTTGCCAGCCCGACTCGGCCGCACGCACCAGAGCATGGAAGGCGACCAGAGTCTTGCCGCTGCCGACATCGCCAATCAGAACGCGGTTCATTTGCGCCGGCTCGGCGAGGTCCGCGCTGATTTCGTCAATTGCCCGGTGTTGCGCCGTGGTGAGGGCGAAGGGCAACGAGGCAATCATCGCTGCGCTCAGCTTCGGCTCACCGTCGAGTTGCGCGCCGCTGCGCCGCGCACTGCGTGCGCGCTCGCGGGCAAGCGTGAGTTGGAACGCGAACATTTCGTCCATCGCGAGCGCCTGATGGGCTGGCGTCGAAACGTTTTCGAGGGCCACGAGATCAACATCTGGCGGCGGCTGATGAAGATATCTGAGCGCCACGGCGACGCGTGGCAGAGCGCTCGCGCGATCCAGCTCGCATGGGATCGCATCGAGCTGGGCGCTTTCCGCCGCCGCCAAACCTTGCGCAACGATTGATGAAAACAGGCGCTGCGGAATTTCGGGCGGAAGGCTATACAGCGGACGAATCGTGGGCGGCGCGGCGGACTTCAGCCGATAGACCTCCGGATGGAGCATCTCGAGGGCGCCGCGCGCGCCGGTGGTGACCCGCCCACAGATCAGCACGGCCTCAGCG
>JBOHWF010000223.1:0-13558 GCA_050736455.1 Binataceae bacterium (SeqCode)
CGCTATGCCGAGTTCGGTACGTTCTACGTCGGTATTCGGATCGATCCGGGCAGCCCCGCCGGAATACTCGGCGGGGCGGCCGAATCCTGAAGGCGCTCACCCGCCGATTTTTTCCTGCGTTGGCCGGCGCCTCAGCCGAGCGCGCGCAGCGTCAAGTCGCGCGCCTGCGACAGAAACGGCTCCGGCAACGGAATTTCCTGGGCGTCGCTCCAATTCGTTTCGAGCCGATAGAAGTCGCGCGTCGGCTCGAAGAATACGTGCACCACCAGGTCGTTATAGTCCAGCGCGATCCAGTGCCCATGCTTGACGCCCTCGACCGCGAGCGGATGCATCCCCGCGCGATCCATCCGTTCCTCGATGCCGCGCGCGATCGCCTGGACCTGCACGTCCGAACGGCCGGTCGCGATCAGGAAATAATCGGCGATCGAACTCAGGTGATCCACCTGGACGACTCTCACGTCGTAGGCTTTTTTTTCCAGCGCGGCTTCAACCGCGGCGAGCGCCTTCGCCAGTGAATCCACTACGAATCAGTAGAGTCCGTGCCGCTCGATGTAGTCGGCGACATCGGCAGGCACCAGGTAACGAATCGATTCGTGCGCGTGAACTTTGCGCCGTATGAGCGTGGCGGAGATCGGAAAGAAAGTCGTCGCGACAAAGGCCAGCGTGTGATTGCTCCAATGCACGTAGTGATCGTCGGTCCTACGGTAGCCGAAGCGCTCGAGCGCGGCAAGGGAGATCTTGCCGGCCGTCGCCGCCGCCTCGCCCGGCCGGCTGTGGACGATCAGGTTGCACGACTGCGTCAGCTCCTCGCAGTCTTTCCAGGTTTCCAGTTCCGTGAACTGGTCGCCGCCGATCAGCAGGTAAAGCGCGTTGCGTCCGTGCGTGGTTTCGGCAAAATGGCGCACCGTGTCGATCGTGTAGGACGGCCCGCTGCGCCGCAACTCGGCGTCCGACACCATGAAATGGCGATTGCCCTTGGTCGCGAGCTGAACCATGCGCAAGCGATGGTCGGGCCGCGCCAGATCGTCGTGCGGCTTGTGCGGCGGCGCCGCGGCCGGAATGAAGTACACGAGTTCGAGCGCGAGCGCCTCGCGCACCTCCTCGGCGGCGCGCAAATGGCCGAAGTGGATTGGATTGAAACTGCCGCCGAACAGACCTATCCGCATGATCCTGCTGGTCCTACGCCGGCGACACTACCTGCGAAACTTCTCACTTGCGCACCTGGCCGTCGCCGCGGATGACGTACTTGTAGGTCGTCAGCTCCCGCAGGCCCATCGGGCCGCGCGCGTGCAGCCGGTTGGTCGAGATGCCGGTCTCGGCGCCGAAACCGAACTCGAAGCCGTCGGTGAAGCGCGTCGAGGCGTTGACGTAAACCGTGGCGGAATCGACCTCACGCTGAAAGCGTTCAGCCGTCGCGGAATCGTCAGTGACGATCGCGTCAGCGAGTCCTGAGCCGTGGCGTGCGATAAAGGCGATCGCTTCGTCGAGCGAGGCGACAATTTTGATCGCGAGAATCAGCGCGAGGTACTCCGCATCCCAATCCTCGTCGCTCGCCGGCCGCGCGTCGCGAATGATCGCGCACGCCGCCGCGTCGCCGCGCAACTCGACGCCCGCGGCGCCGAAGCGCCGCGCCATCGCGGGCAGAAAAGTCGGCGCGATCGCGCGATGCACCAGCAGCGTTTCCATCGCATTGCAGACCGACGGGCGGCTGCACTTGGCGTTGAAGCAGATCTCTTCGGCCATCTGCAGATTCGCCGCGCGGTCCACGTAGGTGTGGCAGACGCCGTCGAAGTGCGGCAGCAGCGGCACCGCGGAGCCTTGCAGCGCCGCCTTCAGCGCGTTGCCGCCGCGCGGAATGATCAAATCGATCAGCCCAGGATGCCGTTTGATGATCTGGATCGCCTCACGATCAGGATTGCCGATGAACATCGCGGAGGCCGGGTCGAGTCCCGCCCGTTCGAGCGCCTGGCCGAGCAGCCGGGCCAGGGCCGCATTGGTCGCCAGCGCTTCGCGCCCGCCGCGCAGCACCACCGCGTCGCCGGCCTTGAGACAGAGCGCGCCCGCGTCGATCGTGACGTTGGGGCGCGACTCGTACACGATCGCGATGACGCCGAGCGGGACGCGCACCTGCGCGATCTTAAGGCCGTTGGGCCGGGTCCATCGCGCGATCGTCTCGCCGACCGGATCGGGCAGCACTGCCACCGCTTCGACCCCGCGCGCCATCGCCGCGACCCGCTCAGGATTCAACGACAGCCGATCGACAAACGCACTACCCTCGCCGGCCGCCCGCGCCGCAGCGACATCGGTCGCGTTCGCCGCGAGAATCGTCTTGGTAGAATCGCGCAGACCGCGCGCGAGGCCGGCGAGCACGCCATTTCTCTGCGAGGTGCTGGCCAGCGCGAGACCGCGCGCTGCGGCCCGCGCCGCCGTTAGCCCGCTGACGATATCAGTTTCGAGACTCACGCCAGTTCTTCGATCAGCACGAAATTGTTGCGATGAATGATCTCATCCGCGACCTTGTAGCCCAGCAGGCGCGCGATGTCGGCCGAGCGCCGGCCCTTGAGCCGCGCCACATCGATCGAGGGATAGTTGACGAGGCCGCGGCCGAATTCCACGCCTGCATGATCGAGCAGGCTCACGCAATCGCCGCTGGAGAACTCGCCGCGCACTTCACGGATGCCCGACGCCAGCAGGCTGCGCCCCTTGCGGCGCAGCGCCTCCGCCGCGCCGTCGTCCACCGCGAGCGCGCCGGCGGGTCGCAGCGCGAACGCGATCCACTGCTTGCGGCCCTTGAGCCGCGCGCGCGAGGGCAAAATCAGCGTGCCGATTTCCCGCGCCGGATCAAGCGCGGCGCTCAGCGTGCCGGGCTCGCCGCCGTGCGCGATTATCACGCTGATCCCGGCCTGCGCCGCCTGGCGCGCCGCCTTGAGCTTGGTTGCCATCCCGCCGCTGCCGAGCGGTCCTGCGCTCTCGGCGACCAGTCCGCGCATCCCGGCTTCGGCGTCCGTGATTAGCGGAATCAGGCGCGCGTCGGCGCGTTTGCGCGGATCGCCGGTCAGCACGCCGGTGACATCGCTCAGGATGACCAGCAGGCCCGCCTGCACCATCCCGGCGACCAGCGAAGAGAGCACGTCGTTGTCGCCCATCCGGATCTCTTCGACGGCGACCGTGTCGTTTTCGTTGACGATCGGGAGGACGCCGGCCGCGAGCAGTGCCTGAATCGTATGGACGGCGTTGTCGCGGCGCTTGCGCTCCGCCAAATCCTGATGCGTCAGCAGGATTTGCGCGACCAGGCGGCCGTGCGCGTCGAAAGCCCTGGCCCACTGCCGCATCAGCTCGATCTGGCCGGTGGCGGCCGCCGCCTGCCGCTCGGCCATCGAGGTCCCGCGCCGGCCGAGCCGTGCGCGGCCCGCCGCGATCGCGCCCGAGCTCACCAGCACGACCTCGCGGCCCGCGCGGATAATCGCGTCGATCTGCGCCGCCAGATGATCGATCGCGGCGACCTGCAGGCCGTCCTCGCCCGAGAGCACGGCGCTGCCGACTTTGATCACGATCCGCCGCGCCGGCTCGAGCAAGGTGGCTTTGTAATCTACCTGGGGCATTCGACTGCCACCGGCTCCGCTTCTTTCAGTCTCATTGCGATTCCCGCCACCAGCGGCTCGAGCCCGACTTTTTCCGCGGCAGAAATTACAAACACTTCGAGTCCGGTGCGGGCGCGAAGCTTGAGCGCGTGATCGGCGGCGACGACCGCCGAAACCAGATCGAGCTTGTTCAGGGCGATCAGCGCGGGCTGCGTCGGCATCGCGGCGTCAAAGGCCGCGATTTCACTGCGCACGATCGCGAAGTCGTCGAGCGGCTCGGCGGCCGCGTCGAGCACGTAGACGATCACGCGCGTGCGCTTGAGATGCTTCAAAAAACGAATGCCGAGGCCGTTCCCGAGATGCGCGCCTTCGATCAGCCCCGGAATATCGGCGAGGCTAAACGCCTCTTCGTCGCTGACCTGCACACGGCCGAGGTTGGGCGTGAGCGTGGTGAACGGATAGGCGGCGATTTTCGGGCGCGCCGCGCTCAGCGCCGCGAGCAGCGTGGATTTGCCGGCGTTCGGCAGCCCGACCAGCCCAGCCTCTGCGACCAGCCGCAGCTCCATCCGCGCCCAGAGTTGAACGCCGGCCGTTCCGGGGGTCGCGATCCGCGGCGCGCGGCGCGTTGACGAGGCAAAGTGCATATTCCCCTGGCCGCCGTTCCCGCCTTGCGCGATGACCGCGCGCTCACCCGGCATCACGAGGTCCGCGATTATCCGTTCAGTCGCCTCGTCAGAGACGATCGTGCCCGGCGGCACTCGCACGACGAGGTCGGCGCCCTGATGGCCGTACTGCTGCTTGCCGCGGCCCGCTTCGCCGTCGCGTGCGACCAGCCGCGGCTTGTACTTGAAATCGAGCAGGGTCGAGAGACCCTCATCGACCTCGAAGATCACACTGCCGCCGCGGCCGCCGTCGCCGCCGGCCGGTCCGCCAAAGGGCCGGAATTTCTCGCGCAGAAAGGCGATCGCGCCGTCACCGCCCTTGCCGGCCTGCACGTAAACCCGCGCTTCGTCGATAAACCGCATCCGAGCGGGATTATATCAGGCCGCGATGCGCGGGGACGCCCCTTTTATGCAGCGGCGGTTACAAACACATCTCCGTAGCGCGGCGGCTCCGTCAGATATTCGAGGCCGCGACGCCTGCTGCGACCCGTCGGTGGACGAAGACCGGTAAAACGCCTACCGGCCGGCCGCCGCGCTCGCCATCGTCGGCGAAGTCCCGGACTGGATATGCGGTAGCACTTCGGTCGCGAACAGCTTCATGCTGCGTTCAGCTTCTTCCACCGGCATCCCGCCATACTTGAAGACGCCGACGAACTCCGCCGCGTTCATCGTGCTCGCAATCATGCGCAATGTCTCCACGCAGCGCTCGGGCGAACCAAAGCACTGAGTCTTCGTGAACAGGTCGCGGAAAGCACCGGGCGTATTCTTGCCCGCTTCGGCCATCTTCACGTGATACTCGTAGCCTTTCACGGCGCGGAAATGTTCGGGCTCGTCGTACTCGTAATGACGGAGCGCGGTATCGGCGTAGTTCCCCATCCAGGTCTGCGCGCCCTTTTCGGCCGCGTCATCGGTCTCGGCGCAGTAGATAAACGCGACCACGATCGGTTTTTTCGCGACCTGGCCAAACTTTGCGCACGATTCGTTGAAATGCTCGTAATCGACGCGATGCTCGGCCCAGGCCTTCTGCGGAATCACCAACATCCCCATCCCCTGCTTCGCCATGATGTCGCCGGTCTCGGGTGAGACGATCGCGCCATAGAAGCGATCGGTCAGGTTCTTGCGGCGGGGCTGCGGCCGTATGCTCATTTCGGGGATCTGGTTGAACTTTCCGGAATATGAAAAACGCTCGTTTGAGAGCGCGAGCCGCACGATCTCGGCGGCCTCCACGAAGCGGTCGCGCGATTCGCTCATTGAAACGCGAAAGCCGTCGTATTCGATACGGCCCGAGCCGCGGCCGAAGCCGAGCGTGAGCTCGCGGTCGCCGGCATAGATATCCAGCATCGCAAGCTGCTCTGCTACCCGCACCGGGTCGTGCCACGGCAGGACCACGACCATCGTGCCGAAGCCGACGCGGCTGGTGCGTCCAGCCATGTAGGTCAGGAACTGCACGACGTCGGGAATCATCGTGTAGGGCGAAAAATGGTGTTCGACGGCCCAGATCGAATCAAAGCCGAGCGGCTCGACCAGATCGGCGAGCTTGAGGTCCTCGCGATAGACTTCCCAGTCCGGCTTCTGCGCGCGGAAATAGTTCTGGCAAAAAAACGACGCTCCAACTTTCATTCGAATCCCTCCGGGATCAGACTTTATTACGGACCTTTCGCGACCCGCTTGCTCTAGAGTTCTACTCACACGGGATGGTTTTGTCCAAAGGTTGGTTGATGCGGACGTTAGCCGTCGCGGCTGTGCGCGTCGAAACGAATCTTCACGGATTGGACGGCGACGACCGTCGGCTCAATTCCAGTGATGTCGAAACCACGTCCGTGTGTCACTTCGCGCAGAGTCGGCTAGTGGTTCAACAGCGATTTTCGCAATGCGCGGTTTTTGGCGCGCGGATCGAGCCAGATACCGAAAAACGCGGCGCCGAAAGCCGGGTCGTCAATCTCCCCATGCTCGTGGCCATTATAGAAAAAGAAGGTCTTGTGGTTGGGCGCGCAGAAGACCACGACTTGGTCGCCCCGATTCACCGAGGGCATAACCCGCTCCAGCTCTCTGCGCCATGCCTGTCGCTGTTGCGAAGTGGCGACTCCCAGCCGCTGCATCTCGTCCATTCCAGTATCGGTGAGTTGATCCTTGGGGATCGCGCGGTTGGACTCGAGATCGAGTGCGTGCGATTCCTCGGGATTCCATCGATCGCTCGCGGCCCAGAGCGTGACTTGGTACACCTTCAATCCGAAATAGCTGTGCGACCCTCTGCCGATTTGGCGCAGCGCCGGGCTTTTCTCCAGCACCGCCGGCGGCAGACTGGCGCTGCTCGCCGCGCCAGCGATCGGCGGATTCGCCGCTGACACGGTTCCCGCCACGAGCAACGGAATCATTCGAATAAAAAGTTTCCGGATTTTCAGCAACGAATTTGCACCACGTCGGCACTAGTGAGCTAGTTTGACCGGTTCATGCGATGGAGCTCTCTCTGTCATTCCCGCGCGCGCACGATCCAAGTGCGTCGCAACCAACCGGGCCTATGCAGGCTCGTGACCTCGCGCGAGGAATCCCGGAATCCGGGACTCTTCGCGGCCTTACGAGGCCGGGCTCCAGCCACGCGCGAGGGCGACGGCCAGGCGTGCCTGCATCAAAGTCAAACTGACGCGATAACCGATTTTTCTCCGACTTCCAAGCGCCGATTACAAGCAAGCTTTTGCGAGGGTGCGCAGCGGTTTGACTTCTACTGTGTAACTGCGTACAGTTACACATGGCGCGGCGAGACGATTTGCTGCAGAGGGCGAGAAGCAGCCCGGACGGTCTTGCCTTCCGTGAATTCGAGACTCTAATGACACGGGCCGGATGGAAGATGCGGCGGCAGAAAAGCAGCCATCGCCTCTGGTACTCGCCGAAAGGCTTCCGGTTGCCGATTCAGCCAAACGGCAACAGCGCCAAGGGTTATCAAGTACGGCAGTTCATCACTCAGTTTGATAAGGAGAATTCTGGTGGCAAAGCATCCGATGGCTAGAGGCAAGCGCAAAGCCGACCGCTTTGACGGCTATGGCGTCGAGCTTTTTATTGATGAGGACGGCGACTGGATGGCTCATCTAGCCGAGTTGCCGAACGTGTCAGCGTTCGGCCCGACGATGGAAAAGGCGTTGGACGAGCTTGCGGTCGCTTGGGAGCTGGTGAAGGAATCATACCTCGAAGAAGGTGAAGCGGCGCCGGTGGCGCCGTCAAAGCGCCAGTACAGCGGCCAATTCAACGTGCGGATTGATCGCCGGGTCCACCGCGCGCTCGCCATCGAGGCCGCACGCGCCGGCCTAACGTTGAATGCGCTCGTTGCGCAGAAACTCGCTACCGCGGCCACGGCCTGATGGATTCGTGCAGGAGCTATTTCCTGCTGCCTTGAAGCGCAGCGATTATAGGCGCCGTATCCTCGAAAACCATGAAGTGTGCGATTTTGCCGCCGACGATTTTGAAGACGTGCACATGCGGGTTGTCGAGGGATATACCCGTCGCCTTGGCTCGTATCCGCTCGGACAACAATACGACAACAAAGTCGCCTTGGGCGATGAATTGATTGCCCTCGAAATGCTCGCGTTCGATTACTTGGCGCGACCCCTCGATGAATTCTACAAACGCCGCGCGACCCTTTCGTCTTCCAGCAAATGGCCAGATTGATCTCGGCATCGGATGTTGAAATTCGAAATCATCCGTAAACAGCGCGAGCAGCGCTTGGATATCGCCGGATTTGAACGCAGCGTAGGCTCTCTTCACGATTTCAGTATTGTCTAGTTCGCTCACGCCAAACCCTCCCACTCGCTCACAAGCACAGCTCCGCGAGGGTGCGCAGCGCCTCGGGCTGGGACGCGCCGATTAGCATGGTCGTGACCGGCGAGGACTTCCAGCGCGCGAGTTGATCGCGGATATGCTCCTTCGGGCCGACCAGCGCGACCGCGTCGACGAGTTCGTCGGGCACCGCCGCCTGCGCCTCGTTTTTCTTGCCCGATAGATAAAGATCCTGAAGTTGCGTTGCGAGGTCTTCGTAGCCGAAGTTGCGGACGTAGCTGTTGTAGAAATTTTTGTTCCGCGCGCCCATCCCACCGATATACAGCGCGAGGCTGGCTTTGACCGGCTCGCGGCACTTCGCCAGATCGTTGCCGAGCACGCAGGTTACGTAGGGCGAGAAGTCGAAATCGCGCGCCCCGCTAACGGCTTTGGCGAAGCCCGCTGCGAGATGCGGCTTGTAGAGCTGGTCATACCACTCCGGGGCCATCCAGACCGGCAGGAGGCCGTCGGCGAGCTCCGCGGCCAGCTCGATTCCTTTCGGACTGATCGAGGCGGTGTAGATTTTCATGTCGGGGCGGCCATGCAAAATACTCTTGAGCGGCTTGCCGAGGCCGCTCGCGCCCGGACCGCGATAGGGAATCTGGTATTCCTTGCCGTCGAAGCTCAGCGCTTCGTCGCGCTTGAGGATCTTGCGGATGATCGCGATGTATTCGCGATAGCGCTGGAGCGGTTTGCCATAGGGCATCCCGTGCCAGCCTTCGATCACCTGTGGATTCGACGGGCCGATCCCGATCAGGAAGCGGCCGTTGGTCAGGCCGTCGAGCGTGATCGCGGTCATCGCGGCCATCGCCGGCGTCCGCGCCTGCATCTGCATGATTCCCGCGCCGAGCTTGATCTTTGACGTGCGCGCGCCGACGAAGGCGAGAAACGTGATGACGTCCGAGCCCCACGCCTCGCCGGTCCAGACCGAGTCGTAGCCGAGGCGTTCGGCTTCTAGAATCAGCTCCATCGTCTTGGGCATCTGCGGGCCCGAATATCCGGATACCAGTCCGAGTCGCATCGCGAGAATCCTCCGTAACGCCGCCCTCGACGTGTTTTCGAGTTTGGACTATCTACGACCATACCAAGCGGTGTGAGTTGGCGTCCAACTCGCCCGACTCGGGAGGTCGCAACGATGAAGTTCATGCTGCATTTGACGCCGGCGGTACCGGCCTCGCCGATCGAGCGCGAGCGTCTGCGCCCGATCGCCCATCGCACCGACAAGACCCAGCAGATGCTCGACGAGATGGTCGAACTGGCGCAGCTCGCCGAGGAGGTCGGCTTCAGCGCCGTGACCTACTCCGAGCATCATTTCTATACCGAGGGTTTGGAGGCCGGCTCCTCGCCGACGCCTCATATGATGAATCTGCTGCACCATACCAGGCGCATCAAGGTCGGGCCGGTCGGTTTTGTGCTGCCGACCTGGGATCCGATCCGGCTCGCGCTCGACGCCGCCTGGGCCGATCAGATGAGTCGCGGACGCGTGTTGGTCGGGCTCGCGCGCGGCGTCTTCCCGCGCTGGGTGAACGTGCTCGGCCAGCGCTACGGCGCGCAGCCCGGCGCGCTCGGGCCGGAAGCGGAGCTGCATAATCGCGAGGTGTTCGAGGAACTCTTCAAGGTGATGAAGCTCTCGTGGGCCGACGAGCCGTTCTCGTTCAACGGGCGCTTCTACAAGGTTCCATTTCCGGTCGAGGGCTTCGAATGGCTGCCGCACGAGGCGACCGCCCGCTATGGCGCGCCGGGCGAGCTCGACGAACGCGGTTGGCTGCGCAAAATCTCGCCGGTGCCGAAGCCGTATCAGAAACCCCATCCGCAGTTGTTCATGGCGCTGACGACCTCCGAGGAGACGATTCGGTGGTCGGCGCGCGAGCAGGTCGTGCCGCTGATTTTCCTGCCCTTTCCAGAGATGGCGCTGAAAGGGGCGCAGTTCTACACCGACGAGGCGGCCAAGGCTGGCCATCCGCTCAAGCTCGGCGAGAATATCGGGATGGCGCGGCTGATCTATCTCGGTGAGACGCGCGAGCAGGCCCGCCAGCATGCGCAGAACGGCGCGATCTTTTTATTCCGCCAGTTTCACGCCAAGTTCATTCCGCAAATCCCGACCACGATCGAGCCGTTCATCGAGGCCGGACTGGCGTTCACCGGTACCGTCGATGACGTCCGGCGCCAGATGCTCGAGGTTCAGGAGCGAATCAACCCCGAGTGGTTCATGATGATCTCCGATCAGGGCTTCATGCCGCTCCATGAAGCGAAGCGGCAGGTGGAGATCTTCGGCACGAAGATCATGCCCGAATTCATGGGCTAGCCGCGCGCTTCGCGAGACGAATAAGTGAGTATGTCATTCTGAACGGAGTCGGCGGAGTGAAGAATCCCGGCGTCTGCGGGGCGAGCCGGCACGAAGCGTTGAATCCGGGATTCTTCGCTTCGCTCAGAATGACAAATCAGGTTCCGGGTAGTGTGTAGCAGACGTCAGCCGCCGGCGGCGGCTGACGCAGTGGTTGCCGCAACCGGCTCGACGCTGACGCGGCGCTTGTCGCCGCGATAGGCTTCGTACTTGGTGACGCCGTCAATCTTGGCGTAGATCGTGAAATCACGCCCCATCCCGACGTTGCGGCCCGGATGAATCCGCGTGCCCACCTGACGGACAAGAATATTGCCCGCTTTCACCGTTTGGCCCGCGTAGATCTTTATCCCGCGGCGTTGCCCCGGACTGTCGCGCCCGTTGCGGCTGGAGCCCTGTCCCTTTTTATGCGCCACGGCTAATCTCCTCGATCCGCAGGACCGTCAATTCCTGGCGATGACCGCGCTTGCGGCGATAGTTCTTGCGCCGCTTCTTCTTGAAGACGATTACTTTCGTGCCGCGCGGCTGCTGAACGATTTTGGCCCGCACCGACGCATTCGCGACCGTCGGATTGCCGACGGCGCTCGCATCGGCGTCGCCGATCGCGAGCACTTCGCTCAACGCGACCTCCGCCCCGACCTCGCCGGCGATCCGTTCGACCGTGATCTGGTCGCCCGCGCCGACGCGATATTGCTTGCCGCCAGTTTTTACGATTGCGAACATCAGCAAACCCGAACCCACTTCCCTAACGGACCGCCGCGCCCGAGTCAACGCGAGCGCATTCGCACGCGATTGATTTCGACGCGCGCAAAGAGTTGAAAACTGGCCTCAGTCGATGCCGAGGCGCTCGCGCGCGCTCGGCACAATCATCTGCGGATTCCACGGCGGATCCCACACCAGGTCGACGTTGGCTTCGGTGATTCCGGCAATCGACATGATCTTCTGCTTGGCGTCGATCGCGATCGTGGCGCCCATCCCACAGCCCTGCGCCGTCAGCGTCATCTTCACGTCAACTTTATGGCCGCCTTCCGCAACGGCGGAAAGCTCCATCCCATAGACCAATCCCAGATCCACAATATTGACCGGGATTTCCGGGTCGAAGCAGGTCTTGAGCTGCTCCCACACCATCGATTCGAGGTCGCCCTCGCTGATCGCCGCGGAAGCCATCGCCTCGGCCGCGCGGCCAAGCGCGTCCGCGTCGGCGCCCTGGATGCGGAAGAGACCGCCGTACGCCGGGACCTGCAGGGTAAAGGTGCCGCCGAGCGACTGGGTGATAAAAACCTCTACGCCCTTCTCCAACATGACGGTGTTGCCAGCCGGAATCTGGACGGCCTGACACTCGCGCGCCAGCTCAACTCGTTCCATGGTTCTATATCCTCGGGTTATCGAGGCTCATTTTAGGGCTTTTGATGAGCCGTCGCCAGTGCGGCCGCAGATGCCTTCCGAACTCGCGCCTGACGTGCGATAAGATTCGAGGCGAAGAGTTTGCGAAACGGGGCGGGATGATGATGGGCACTTCTCCTTCGAACGTACGGACGAATTTCCCGTCGACGCCGCGCGCGACGATCCGGGAAAAGCTGCAGCTCTTTTTGCGCGAGCGGCCGGGTGGCGCCAACGGTAATGAGCTTGCGGGGCTGCTCTTTCGCGGCGTCGGAAGCGATCCGGCGATGGGCGCGCGGCTGATTCACGGCGTGATCGGCGGCGATCCGAATTTTTGTCACGACGACGCCACCGGCCTGTGGTCGTTGCGCGAGGCCGCGACGCTTCGGGTTGCGCTCGAGGAGGCGCAATTCGTCGTGGTCGACCTTGAAACGACCGGCGGCCGGGTCGCGCCTGGCGCGATAATCGAGATCGGCGCCTATCGGATGCGCGGGCGGCGGATGGTCGCCAGCTTCCAAAGCCTGATCCGGCCCCGCACGCTAATCCCGAGTTTCATCACGCGGCTCACGTCGATCACGAACGAGATGCTCGCCGACGCGCCGCCGATCGAGGCCGTGCTGCCGGAGTTTCGCGTCTTCCTCGGCGACGCCGTGATGGTCGCGCATAACGCGCCGTTCGATCATTCGTTTCTGGACTTCGAGTTCCGCCGGCTGTTTGGGATTGGCCTTTTGAATCCGGTGCTATGCACGGTGCGGATGGCGCGGCGTATTCTGCCGTCGCTCAAGCGGCGGCGGCTGGATCTGCTGGCGCAGCATTTTGGGCTTTCGACCGCCGGGCGTCATCGCGCGCTCGGCGACGCGCGCATGACCGCGGAGCTGTTTTCGATATTTCTCGAACTTGTCGAGCGCATGGGAATCGATCGGCTGGATCGCCTGATCGATCATCATGGGCGTGGCGCCGCCGGGCGGCGGCTCGAACGGCATGTGCCGCCCGAGGTGATTGCCGCGATGCCGCGCCTCCCCGGCGTCTATCTGATGCGCAACGCACGCGGCGAGCTGCTCTATATCGGCAAGGCGAACCGGCTGCGGGATCGCGTCGCCTCGTATTTCAACGGCAGCGCAAACGTCAACGCAAAAACCGCCGAACTCATCAGCCACGTCTGGGCGATCGAAACGCGGGTGATGAGATCCGCTCTGGAAGCGGCGCTGGCCGAGGCGCGGCTGATTCGCGAGCATAAGCCGCCCTACAACCGGATGCTGAAATCGGCGGCGCCCGCTCACATGATCCGGCTCGATCTCAACGACCCGTTTCCGCGTCTGCGGATTGCGCAAAAGCTCAGCGCCAAGTCCGGTGTGCTGGAGCTGGGACCGTTCATCGGGCGGCGCAATCTCGACCATTCGATCCGCGCCCTCTCGCGCATCCTGGGTCTGCGGGTATGCTCGGGCCGGCTCGCGCCGGACGAAAATTTCTCGACCTGCATCTATGGTCAGATGGGTCACTGCGCCGCGCCCTGCAATAAGACTATCGGCGAGGAGGATTACAACGCGCGGGTGAGCCGCGCGATCGCGTTTTTGCGCGGACGGGTCGGCCCGCTGCTCGGCGACTTGGCGCGGGCGCGCGATCAGGCGGGCGCGGCGATGCGCTTCGAGGAGGCCCGCCGATACCATCGCGAGCTCGAGGCGCTCGCCGCGCTGACGGAGCGGGTCGGGCGCCTCAGCCGCGTCGTGACAGAAAACAATCTCGTGATCGTCGTCGGTGGCGCGATGGCGGGGGCATCCGGCGCGCCC
>JBOHWF010000224.1:0-6965 GCA_050736455.1 Binataceae bacterium (SeqCode)
CTTGATAATAGGCAAGCGCGTGCGCGAAGTCGCCGGCGGCGAAGCGCTCGCCGCCCTTGCGCGACGCCTCGCGCATCACCGCCTCATCGCAAGCGGTGGCCGCCGGGTAAGTCCCGCTGCTCGCGGCGCGTTGGGTCTGCAGGGCCGCGACCTGCTGCTTGAGTTGATCGAGTTGCGTCTGCTGCTGCTCGAGCTGATCCTGATTGGCCTTGATTTGGGCGCCGAGGCATCCGGCGAGGCCAACCGCCCCGGCCAAGGCCAACCAGCCGAGCAGGCGCTTGAAATGTGTGTCCAAGTCTCCGATGGGGTCAGCGCAGCGGCGGCTGAGCAGAACGAAAATGATAGACAAATTCATCGGGACGCGCGTAGCCGAGCTCGTGCCGAGTGAGTCGCAGGAGGTAGGCGTGGTCGGAGCGCAACTTCGCAAGCTGCAGTTCGAGTTGGGCGTTTTCGTCATGCAGGGCGTTATTTTCAACGGTCAGCCGCACTCGACGTTGCGACAGTGATAACAGCAGGCGCAGTCCCTTTTGGCTGCGTAAGCTGGAACCGACGAGGCCCGCCAGAAGGGCCGCGAGGATAAGGCTGGGCCAATTCCGACGCAGGCTCACAGCTAATTTCGCCATGTGGGAATCGTAAATCAAGAGCTAATCGGGATTCAAGCGAACTAATGCTAAGCGAAGTTCAAATACCTGAAACTGTTGCGATTGACTGGCTGATCGGGGAATTTAAAATTTCTTTATAAATTTCGTTCAATGCTATTGCTTTGAACAGAACGTATTTCTATAATGCCCGACGTAAGAGGTTTTTCGCATAAGTTTTGGTGCTCGTCCAACAGCGGCAACCCTTACAGGAGGATGATGTATGGCAATGGCACGAAAGCCCGGTAGGAAGGCTGCGAAACCAAAGACCAAACTGAAGAGTACTATGAAGAAGAAAGCGACCAAGAAGCCCACCAAAAAGAAGTAGTCTCGTAAGACCGCCCACCGCCCGTATGGCGGAGGCGTAAATGCCGGGCTAGCCGCCGCGACGAGCCGGGGCTCAATGCCTCGTAAACCGGGAAAAGGCCCTCTTGAAAAAGGGGGCTTTTTCTTCGCTTGGGGGCCGGCGATAAAGGCTGACAGCACCGTGGAAAGTTCGCCGAAGCGCGTCGCGATGCGATGGGAGCAGCCGGCGACGCTCAAGTTCGCATACCCCATCGTGATTCTGCCCGAGCTGTTCACTACATCGAGTCATCTTTCCCTCCTGACCGGCTATCTCGCAAATCTCGGCTGGGAGGTCTGCGCGCTCGATCTGTACGCGGCGGTCGACTCCAGGCGCGGCAGCTTCGGCGATTTGTTTGAGCTGGCCGCGGCGGCGCTCGCGGAGATCGGCCGCGAGGTAATCGTGCTCGGACACGGCCTCGGCGGGTTGCTGGCGTTGGCGCTCGACCGGCAGCCAAGGGTGGCTGCGAGCATTGCGGTCGCGCCGGCGCTGCCCGCATTCCGATCGCTGCTGCTCGGAGGACTGCGCAACCGTCTCGCCGCGCTGCGCGGAGCGCCGCTGTGGCCGCCGTCCGGGCGCAGGCTGTTCGAGTTCGTCGCGGACGCCGATCGGTTTCAGCGCGACGCGCTGATCCACGGACTTACGCCTGCGGTCGCGACCGCGCTGCGCGAGGTTGTCCACGGCAGGATCGAGCTGGCGCCGATCGGGACCAAGCCGCGCCTGATGGTTGCGGGCGACTCGGATATTTTTGCGCCCTATGAGCGGGTCGTCCAATTTGCCGCGGCGGCGGGCGCGCAACTGGCGACGCTCCCCGGCCGCGGCCACTGGCTCATCGGCGGCCGCGCGCTCGAAAAGACCGTCGGCGAAATCCAGCGGTTTCTGATAAAAAATCTCGGCCGTGATCTGTTGCTGCTCTATCCGGAAGACCCGAGCTGAGCGATCGGCCGGTCTGGCGCAGTCCTTCAAGCCGCAGCACTGGTGCGATGACCGGACTGAAGCGGAGGAATAATTGCGCGGGTCGAGGCCATCTGTTAGATACAGATATGGCGCGGTTGATTTTCTGCTTCGCGATTCAAACCAACACTACACTTGAGGCCCGCGGAGATTCCGCGGGCCTTGTCAGTCTCGCCCGTCGCGCTGCTTTCTTATCCGCGGCGCAGCGCGCCGCCGCCGACACATCAGGAGAAGGATGATGATGCCGCATCAGGAACTCCGTGAAGGTCTGACGTTTGACGACGTGCTGTTGATCCCGCTGTTTTCCGACCTGCTGCCCTCGAGTTGCGACGTCGCGACGGCGCTGACGCCGCGCATCCGCCTGCACATTCCGTTGCTGTCGAGCCCGATGGACACGGTTACCGAAGCGCGGGTCGCGATCGCGATCGCCCAGCTCGGCGGCCTCGGGTTCATCCATCGCAATCTGCCGATCGAGCGCCAGGTGGCGGAAGTCGCGACGGTGAAGAAGTTCGAGAGCGGGATGATCGCGGATCCGGTTACGGTGGATCCCGAGCAGCAGATTGGCGACGCTTTGGTCATCATGCAGCGCCACGGGATTTCGGGTTTGCCGGTAGTGGCGAATGAGCGGGTCGTGGGCATTCTGACGAATCGCGATCTGCGCTTCGAGCGCCGGCTCGATCGTCCGGTGCGCGAAGTGATGACGACGCGGGTAATCACCGCGCGGCCGGGCATCAGTCTCGACGAGGCCAAGGAAATCCTCCAGGCCCATCGGATCGAGAAGCTGCCGCTGGTGGACGATCGCAATCGGCTGAGCGGGCTGATTACGGTGAAGGACATGGATAAGGCGACCCGCCATCCCTACTCGAGCAAGGACGCAATGGGGCGGCTGCGCGTCGGCGCCGCGATCGGGGTGGGACCGGAGCGCGCGGAGCGGGCCGCGGCGCTGCAGCGCGCCGGCGCCGACGTGCTTTGCGTGGATACGGCGCACGGCCATTCGCGTAACGTGATCGACGCGGTGATCGCGACCAAGGAGGAATGTCCGGGCCTGGAGGTGGTGGCGGGCAGCGTCGCGACCGCCGAGGGCGCCAAGGCGTTGATCGAGGCGGGGGCGGACGCGCTGCGCGTCGGCATGGGACCGGGCTCGATCTGCACGACGCGGATGGTCGCCGGGGTCGGCGTGCCGCAGATCACGGCAATCATGGATTGCGTGGCGGTCGCGGAACCGCGCGGCATTCCGGTGATCGCCGACGGCGGTATCCGCTTCTCGGGCGACATCACCAAGGCGCTGGCAGCGGGCGCGTCGACCGTGATGGTCGGTTCGCTCTTTGCCGGCACCGAAGAGAGTCCCGGCGAGACGATTCTGTATCAAGGGCGCACCTACAAAATGTATCGCGGGATGGGTTCGCTCGGCGCGATGACCGAGCGGATGCGCGATCGCTACGGCCAGAGCGAGATGCCCGCCAACAAGCTGGTGCCGGAAGGGATCGAGGGCCGCGTACCCCATCGCGGGGCGCTGGCCTCGAATATCGAGCAACTGGTTGGTGGCCTGCAGGCCGGGATGGGCTACCTCGGCGCGGCCACGCTCGAGGAGCTGCGGCGGCGCGCGAAGTTTATCCGCGTCAGCGACGCCGGTCAGCGCGAGAGCCACGTCCACGACGTCTTCGTCACCAAGGAAGCTCCGAACTACCGGCCCTAGCGTTGAGTCTCACAGAGCCACAGCAGCACTTGTCATTCTGAGCGGAGTCTGCGGAGCGAAGAATCCCGGAAACAACGGGTGCGTGGGCCGGCTCGATTGTTCGGTGGACTCCGGGATTCTTCGCGTCGCTCAGAATGACAAATCACGGTACGCTCTTTGGAGTATGGCGCATCGAAAGAAGCTTCGCGTAGGGGTGTTGTTTGGCGGGCGTTCGGGCGAGCACGAGATTTCGTTACGATCGGCCCTGACGGTGATCGCAGCGATGGATCCGGCGCGCTATCAGATCGTGCCGATCGGCATCGCACGTGACGGCAAATGGTCTCTGCGCGCGGACGCGCTCGCAGAACTCAAGGCGGCCACGCCGAAGCTTCGCACGCTCGGCCGCGGTGGAATTCCGGTCAGCCTGCCGCCGCATCCGGGGCGTCACAGTTTGATCGAGCTTAAATCGGTCAATGGGCAGGCACCGCCGAAGCGACGGGGAGCCAGACGAATCATGCGCGGGCCGCTCGACGTAATCTTCCCGCTGCTGCACGGCACCTACGGGGAGGACGGCACCATCCAGGGTCTGCTCGAACTAAGCGGGATGCCGTACGTCGGTGCGGGCGTGCTCGGCTCTGCGATCGGGATGGACAAGGACGTGCAGAAGCGCTTGATGCGCGATGCGGGGCTGCCGGTGGTGCGTTATTTCCCGCTGACGCGCGCCGAACTCAACGATGACCCCCAACGCCTCGCGCGGATCGCTGACGAACTCGGCTTGCCGGTCTTCGTCAAGCCTAACGCGCTCGGCTCCTCGATCGGCATCACCCGGGTCACGAAGCGATCGGCGCTGGAGGCGGCGCTCGACGATGCGTTCCAGTACGATCGCAAAGTGCTGATCGAGGCGTCGTGCGCCGGCCGCGAGTTCGAGTGTGCGGTGCTGGGCAACGAGCGTCTCGAGGCTTCGGCGCCGGGCGAGATCGTGGTTGGCGGCGCTCACGCCTTCTACAGCTACCCGTCGAAGTACGTCGATCCGGCAGGAGCGGCAACGAAAATTCCGGCTGAGATTCCCGCGCACGTGGCGACCCGCATTCGCGAGCTTTCCGTGGCTGCGTTCAAAACCCTGGGGCTGCGCGGAATGGCGCGGGTGGATTTTTTGGCGCGCCCCGACCTCGGCGAAATCTTCGTCAACGAGGTCAACACGATTCCCGGATTTACCGCGATCAGCATGTATCCAAAAATGTGGGAAGCGAGCGGCCTTCCCTTGCCCCGGCTGGTGGACCGGCTGATCGAGCTCGCGCTCGAAGATTATCGCGAGCGCGCGCGGCTGAAGTACACCTACACGCCGCACCATTGAAAGATGAAAGAGCTGTTAGTCGCGACTACCAATCCGGCCAAGCTCGCGGAATACCGGCTTCTGCTGCGCGAATTCGATCTCAAGCTGATTTCGTTGCACGACGCGGCAATCGAACAGACTGCGCCGGAGGAGGCTGCGAGCTTTGCCGAGAACGCGCGGCTCAAGGCGCGCTTCTACTTCGACCTCACCGGGATTCCGACGCTGGCCGATGACGGCGGGCTTGAGGTCGACGCGCTGGACGGCGCGCCGGGCGTCAGATCTCATCGATGGCTCGGGATCGCGAATCCCGACGATCGGATGCTGGCAGAAGCAGTGATTCGCCGGATGGCTGGGGTTGCGCCAGAGCAGCGCAGTGCACGGATACGCGCCGCCGCGGCCCTAGTGAGACTCGAGCGCGGAGTGCCTCGCGAAACCCTCGCCGAAGCCGCGCTCGAGGGAATCATCGCCGATCGTTGCTATCGTGAAGTGCGCGCAGGCTTCCCTTACCGCTCAGTGCTGTGGCTGCCCGAGCGCGGATGCTATCTCGCGGAGCTGAGCGACGATGAAGCAGCGCAACTCAGCCAGCGGCGCACGGCGATCGAGCAGCTCGCCGCCGAATTGATGAGCCTCGCGGCGCCGAGCGATTGAAAGTGGATACTAGTCTCCGGCTGGCGGCGCCTCGAACCAGAGCACGGCGAGGGGCGGCAGGGTGAGCGTCAGCGAGTACGGGAGTCCGTGCCAGGGCGAGGCCTCGGCGGCGACGCCGCCAGCATTGCCGCGATTGCCGCCGCCGTAAGCTTCCGCGTCGGTGTTGAGAATTTCGCGATAATAGCCGGCGGCCGGCACGCCAATGCGGTAGCCCGCGCGCACCATCGGTGAAAAATTGCACACGCATATGACCTTGCGGCCGCTCGAGGGTGCGATCCGAATGAAGGCGATGACGTTTTCGTCGCTGTTGTTGGCGTCGATCCACTGAAAGCCCGCCGGCGCGCAATCGGCCTCGTGCAAAGCGGGTTCCGCGCGGTAGAGCCGATTGAGATCGCGCACGAGGGTCTGCACGCCACGATGTTCCGCGCCATCGCCGTCGAGCAGATGCCAATCGAGGCTCTCGTTGTGATTCCACTCGTTCCATTGACCGAACTCGCCGCCCATGAACAGAACCTTCTTGCCGGCGCGCGCCCAGAGGTAGCCATAGAGCGCGCGCAGATTGGCGAATTGCTCCCAGCGATTCCCCGGCATCTTGGCGAGCAGTGAGCGCTTGCCATGGACGACCTCGTCGTGGGAGAGCGGCAGCACGAAGTTTTCGCTCCAGCTATAGAGCAGGCCGAAAGTCAGATCGCGATGGTGGAAACGGCGATAGATGGGATCCTTGGAGAAGTATTCGAGGGTGTCGTGCATCCAGCCCATGTCCCACTTGAAGCCGAAGCCCATTCCGCCCACATAAAGCGGGCGGCTGACTGCCGGCCACGCGGTCGATTCCTCGGCGATCATCATGATGCCGGGATGGCGCGCGTATAAGCGCTCGTTGAGCATTCGCACGAACGCGACGGCCTCGAGATTCTCGCGGCCGCCGTAAACGTTGGGGATCCATTCATCCGCCCGGCGCGCGTAGTCCAGGTAGAGCATCGAAGAGACCGCGTCGACCCGCAGTCCGTCAACGTGGAACTCGGCGAGCCAGTAGTTCGCGCTCGAGAGCAGAAACGAGCGCACCTCGTTGCGGCCGAAGTTGAACACATAGGTGTCCCACTCCGGATGATGGCCGAGGCGCGGATCGAGATGCTCGTAGAGGGCCGTACCGTCGAAGCGGCCGAGGCTCCAGTCGTCGGTCGGGAAGTGCGCGGGCACCCAGTCGAGGATCACGCCGATCCCGCGGCGATGAAACTGATCGACGAAATAACGAAAATCGTCCGGCGTGCCGTAGCGCGCGGTCGGCGCGAAATAGCCGGTGACCTGATAGCCCCACGAGCCGCCGAACGGATGTTCCATCACGGGCATCAGCTCGACGTGCGTAAAACCCATCGC
>JBOHWF010000225.1:0-6025 GCA_050736455.1 Binataceae bacterium (SeqCode)
CGTCAAGATTCTTCGTCAGCGGGAGCGCGCCTATCGTCCTCGTGGAGCTAAGTGTTAGCTTCGATTGAGGAGACCACGATTGATGCGAACCCTACACCTGCCGTCACCAGCCATTTTTGCGCTCATCGTCTTCGTCCTGCTGAGCCTGCCCGGATGCGGCGTCAACCGGCTGCCGACGCTCGACGAACAGGTCAAGGCCGCCTGGAGCGAGGTCCTGAATCAGTATCAGCGCCGCACCGATCTCATCCCGAATCTGGTTGCGACGGTAAAAGGCTATGCGCATCAGGAGCAGCAGGTGCTGACCCAGGTGATCGAAGCCCGCGCCAAGGCGACGCAGATGCAATTGCCCGCCGACATCCTGTCGAACCCGCAGGCCTTCCACGAGTTCGAGCAGAACCAATCGGCGCTGGGCGGCGCGCTCGGGCGCTTACTCGTCGTGAGCGAGCGATATCCGAACCTCAAGTCGAATCAAAATTTCCTCGCCCTGCAATCACAGCTCGAAGGCACCGAGAATCGGATCGCAGTCGCGCGCCGTGACTACATCGGCGCCGTGCAGGTCTACAACACCGAGCTGCGCACGATTCCCGGCCGCTGGATCGCGGCGGCGCTCTATCCTGACCTCAAACTGCGCGAAACCTTCACCATCTCGGAGCAGGCCCAGCAAGTGCCGCAGGTCAAGTTCTGATGCGCCACGACGCGCGCGCGACGGCCCCGCTCGTTCCGTCGCGATGGTGGATACTTACGCTTCTGCTGATGCTCGCCGCGCCGATTCAGGCCGCTACCCCGGATTTTCCGCGGCTCAGCGGACGCGTCATCGACGACGCCGGAGTCCTGAGTCCGGCCACGCGCAACGGGCTGACTGAGATGCTCGCCGCGCACGAGCGCGCCACCGGCGAGCAGGTGGTGGTCGTCACGCTCAAGTCGCTCGAGGGTTACCCGATCGAAGACTACGGCTACCAGCTCGGCCGCGCCTGGGGCATCGGCCAGAAGGACAAGAATACTGGCGCGATCCTGATCGTCGCGCCGAACGAACGCAAGGTCCGCATCGAAGTCGGCTATGGCCTCGAAGGCAAGCTCACCGACGCCGCCAGCCGGGTGATCATCGAGAGCGAGATTATCCCGAGCTTCCGCAACGGCGATTTCAATGCGGGCGTGGTCGCGGGAACCGCGGCCATCCTGACGGTGCTTGGGGGCGATACCGCCGTCACGCAGCCTCGCGCACAACGGCCCCCGACTGTCGAGAATTCGCCCTATGGCCTGCTGCTGCTGATGGCGGTCTTTTTCGGCTTCATGTTCTGGCGCAATCGCGGCGGCCCGCGCTCGACGTCGCGCCGTTACCTCGGCGGCGGCAGCCCGATGATCTATCGCGGGGGCGGCTTTTATGGCGGCGGTTTCCCGGGCGGCGGATTTTCCGGCGGTGGAGGCTTTTCGGGAGGTGGCGGTTCCTTCGGCGGCGGGGGCGCGTCCGGCGGCTGGTAATGGGGCCACGACCGTTCGCAAACGCCGAGCGCGAGCGTATCGACGTCGCGATCGCCGCGATCGCCGAACGCGCCGGCGCGCATCTGAGTCTGGTCGTCGCGCGCGCCAGCGACCGCTATTCGCTCTATGCGCTCGTCTGGGCGGGCGGCGGCGCGCTTCTGGCAGCCGTGCTGGTCGCGCTGGGATGGCCTGATCTCGACGATCGCACCGCCGTCTTCATTGAGCTCTCGGCGCTGATAGTCCTCGTCCTGGTCTTCGAATACCTGCCGCTGCGGCTCGCGCTCGTGCCGCCACGCGTCAAGCACGCGCACGCCCGCCAGCTTGCCCAGCGCGAGTTCGCCAGCCATCGCGCGGCCGGCGAGCCTGATCGGCCCCACGTGTTGATCTTCGTCTCCCTCGCCGAGCACTACGCCGAAGTCATTGCCGATCACGCGACGCACGCCCGGGCCTCCGGAGACGCGTGGCACAAGATCGTTGACGACTTGATTTCCGCGCTGAAGGCCGGCCGCCTCGCCGACGGTGCGCTCACCGCGGTCGAAGCTTGCGGCGCCGCGCTCGAGAGTGGCCGCGCGCCGCGCTAGCGAGTCGAACGCCCAGCGCGACAACGGAGCGCGGACCTCGCAATCCCTTGAAAAACGCGCTGGCGATCCAGGCGCGCATCGAAGTATAAGTCATCCGGTAACCGTCAAAAGCGTAGTTTCACCCAAAGGAGCATTTGTGAAAATCTACAATTCGCCTGCGGCGCCGAATCCGCGGCGCGTCCGCGTCTTTCTCGCCGAAAAAAATCTCCAGGTTCCGCTCGAGGACGTCGATATCGGCAATCGCGTGAATCGCCAGCCCGAGTTTCTCAAGAAGAATCCGCTCGCGGGCGTGCCGGTGCTCGAACTGGACGACGGCTCCTGTATTGCCGAGAGCGTCGCAATTTGCCGCTACTTCGAGGGCCTCCACCCGGATCCGCCCCTGATGGGCGTAGACGCCAAGGACCGCGCCGTCGTCGAGATGTGGAACCGCCGGATGGAATTCGCCGTGCTGATGCCGATCGCCGACTCTTTCCGCCAGCGTCACGAGTTCTTCAAGGGCCGCATTCGGCAGTTGCCGGAATACGCCGAGCTGCAGAAGCAGAACGCTGAAGACAACCTCAAATGGCTGGATTCCGAGCTCGCAAACCGGCGCTACATCGCCGGTGACCGCTTCACCATCGCGGACATCACGGCGATGATCGCGATCGATTTCGGGCGGATCTCGAAAATCGCGATTCAACCGGAGCAGAAAAACCTCGCCCGCTGGCACGCTGAGGTGTCGGCGCGCCCCAGCGCGAAAGCCTAGCCGTCTCGCAAGCCTGACCGTCCAAAGACCAAGGAGTTAGAAAAAATGGACACTTACGGCGCGATGATGTTTCCCACCGACTACGCAATCCAGCCGGTCGAACTCGCCAAAGCGGTCGAAGAGCGCGGCCTCGACTCGCTCTTTTTTCCCGAGCACACCCACATCCCGACCAGCCGGCGCTCGCCGTGGCCGGGCGGCGCGGAGCTGCCGATGGAGTATTCGCACACGCACGATCTCTTCGTCGCCTTGACCGCCGCCGCGGTCGCGACCAAACGGATCAAGCTCGGGACCGGCATCTGCCTGGTGGTCGAGCGCGATCCGATCGTACTGGCCAAGGAGGTCGCGTCGCTCGACGTGATTTCCGGCGGGCGGGTGATCCTCGGGATCGGCGGCGGTTGGAACGCCGAGGAGATGGAGGATCACGGCACCGATTTCAAGCGGCGCTGGCGGCTGCTGCGCGAGCGTGTGCTCGCGATGAAAGAGATCTGGCGCAACGAGAAAGCTGAGTTTCACGGCGAGTTCGTCAACTTCGAGCCGATGTGGTGTTGGCCGAAGCCCGTACAGCCGGGTGGCCCGCCGGTGCTGATGGGTTCGGAGGCCAGCAAGGCCTACGATCGCGCGGTTGAATACTGCGACGGCTGGATGCCGATAAATCGCGGCGGCGACAAACTCAAAGAGGGCATCGGCAAGCTGCGCGAGGCGGCGCAGCGCGCTGGCCGGCGCTTCGAAGATCTGCAACTCGGCATTTTCGGCGTAACCGCCAAGGAAGATCAGGCCAAGCGCTTCCAGGACCTGGGCTTCTCGCATTTGATCTTCGGACTGCCGCCGGCGAAAGCCGACAAGGTGCTGCCGCTGCTCGACACCTATGCGGCGCTCGCCGCCAAACTGCGGTGAGCCGTGCGATTACTGCGACGGCGACGCCACCACGGCGTCGTCGGTTTCGTCGCTAGCCGCCGCCGCGCGATCGGGGCGGCCCGACTCGACCCGCGAGCCGAGGCCGTGAGCGATGCGCCGGTACTGCCGCAACGACGCATTCGTGATACCGAAGCGGGCCATCTTGCGGTAGATCGCCGGGCGCGAGATCCCGAGCAGCCGCGCCGCCTCGGCGCAGTCGCCGCCCGCCTCGAGCAGCGATCGTTCGACCGTTTCCCGAAGCACGTCGTCCAGCGGTTTGACCCGCGATGGCGCCGGATTCGCCGCTCCGCGATCGGCGGCACCGTCCAGCGAATTTAGTGGGTCGCCCTCTATCCGCTCGAGCAAATCTTCGGGCAAGTCGCCGCCATGGATACGTTCGTCATCGCCGAGCAAAGCGGCGCGCTCGATCACGTGCGCCAGTTCACGCACATTTCCGGGCCAGCGATGAGCGCAGAGCAGGTCGAATGCACGCCGCGAAATGAACTGGATCTTGCGGACAAATTCGCGATTGTAAATCTCGACGAAGTGCGCGATCAGCGGTCCAAGGTCAACCTTTCGCTCGCGCAATGGCGGGACCCGAATCGCGGCGACGTTTAGCCGATAATACAGATCCGCGCGGAAGGTCCCGGCCTTGACCATCGCGGGCAAATCCCGATTGGTCGCCGCCAGCATCCGCAATTCTACCCGAATCGTCTCCGGCGAACCGACCGGTTGCACTTCAAACGCATCCGCCACGCGCAGCAGCTTGGATTGCATCCCGAGCGGCAGCTCGCCGACTTCATCGAGCATCAGCGTGCCTCCGTTGGCTTCACGGAAGCAGCCCGTATGCGCCTCGCGCGCATGCGTGAAGGCGCCCTTGACGTGGCCAAAGAGCTGTGACTCCGCGAGCCCCTCGACCAGATTCGAGCAATTGAACGAGATCAGCGGGCCGTTCGGATACGGCCCGAGCTGATGGAGCGCGCGGGCCACGAGTTCCTTGCCGGAACCCGATTCGCCCGTGACCAGGACTGTTCCTTTGAACGGCGCGAAGCGGACGATCGCGGCGAACATCGCACGAATCGACGGCGAGTCGCCGATGATGCCGGCGTACTCGGCAGGTCGCGCCAATGATGCGACCTCGATCCAATCTGCAGTTCTGTGCAGATTGTCGTTGGCAAAATCGTCCCGCATCCGATCAACTCCGTCGTCTGCTCCTGTCGGCGCCCGCTCCAGCCTGTCTCACGGCGGGTCATCAAACGAAACGCTGCCCACGTGTCAACCGCATCCGGTGTCGCTGATCCGTTTCGCGCGCCGCGCTTATGATATTCAGCAAGTGTCAGACCAGCGATAATGCGGGTGCAGTTCGCGACGGCTCTTGGAACAGCCAGCGTCGGTAGTCTATAAATGAGGGGCGCTGAGGAGTGGGCAAATTGGCAAGCCACCTGACTCTGGATCAGGTTATTGGAGGTTCGAGTCCTCCCTCCTCAGCCAACGTCCAGGTCGTCGCGGTCCCATCGTCTAGTGGTTAGGACACCGGCCTCTCACGTCGGTAACGCGGGTTCGACTCCCGCTGGGATCACCAAGCAACTAATAAGTTTGTTTCGTCGGGCGCGAACTGCTCTTCAGACGGTCGCGTCGATCAAACGGACGTCGTAGCGTTCAAACTGGGCGTCGGCGGTTACGATTCGGAGATCCTCAACTTGTGCCTGGCCGATTAGGATGCGGTCGAACGGATCCTCGTGATAGCGCGGCAACTCGGCCGCAGCGATCGCATGCTCATGTGCTATGGCCAGCGAGGAAATGTCATTCTCGCGCAGTTTCGAGAGCAGCCACTTAGCTATCGGTTGCGAGATTCGCAAGCGATTTCGCGCGACCTTATTCGCGATCTCGAAAACGCTCACAGAACTGAGCCAGAGTTCCGAGTCCGGATCGACGACGAGTGCGCCCGCTTTCTTCCCGAGCCTACGGCTACGCTCCGCCATCCACAGCAGCACGTGAGTGTCGAGCAGGAGCCTCAATCTTTCATGCCCCACAGCCGTAGGTCTTCGTCCGACAGTGGGGCATTAAAGTCCTCGCTCATCCAGATCTGGCCCTTCATCCATCCGAGCTTGCGTTTTTTTTTGCGTGCCGGCGCGCACGGCACCAGCCGCGCGCGCGGCTTGCCCGCCTTCGCGATGATGATCTCCTTGCCCTCGGCGGCTTCTTCTACCAGCCGCGAGAGATGAGTCTTGGCTTCGTGCATGTTGACGGTCTTCATAAGAGACTAAGTCTAGTCCAGTCGATATGGAAGCGGCAACCGCGCTCCGGTGACTAAGAATCTTGACGC
>JBOHWF010000226.1:0-7849 GCA_050736455.1 Binataceae bacterium (SeqCode)
AGCTGAGGCAGCGTTTGTAGATATTCGGGAAGCGCTCGCGAATGTATGCGGCCGGGCGATGGCTGATATCGAGCTGAACGCAGTCGAGGCCGCGTCGCTTCATCTCGGAGTCGATCGCGCGGGCGACGACATCGCGCGGGGCGAGCTCAGCGTCCGGATGGTAGCGCTTCATGAAGGGCGTGCCGTCGGGCAGGCGCAGAATTGCGCCCTCGCCGCGCAGCGCCTCGGAGATCAAAAAAGATTTCGCGTCGGGATGATAGAGGCAGGTCGGATGGAACTGGTAAAACTCCAGATTGGCGATCGGCGCGCCGGCCCGATAGCCCATCGCAACGCCGTCACCCGAGGCGACGTCGGGATTGGTGGTGTAAAGATAGACCTTGCCGGCGCCGCCGGTGGCGAGCAGGGTCGCGCGCGCGACGATCTTGTGCACCGCCATCGAAGTTTTCTCGAGCGCATAAACGCCCCAGCAGGCGCCGGAGTTGCCCGCCGCGCCTTTTTCGACCAGCAGGTCGATCGCGACATGGTTCTCGAGTAAGTGGATATTGCGCCGTCCGCGCACCGCTTCGCCCAGCGCCCGCATGATCTCGCGGCCGGTCAGATCCTGGGCGTGCAGGACCCGGCGATGCGAGTGGCCGCCCTCGCGGCCGAGGTCGTACTCGTCCTCGCCACCCTCCTCGACCCGGGTGAAGCGGGTGCCGAGCGCGATCAATTCGCGGACCACGGCCGGCCCGTCCCGCACGATCGCTTCGACCGCCGCGCGATCGCAGAGTCCGGCGCCCGCGCGCAGGGTGTCGTCGATATGCGACTCGAAGGAGTCGTCAACACTCCAGACGCTGGCGATGCCGCCCTGGGCATAGGCGGTATTGGCCTCGTTGCTCGCGGCTTTCGTGAGCACGGTGACCGAGCCGGTTTCGGCGGCCTTGAGGGCGAACAAGAGGCCGGCGATGCCGCCGCCGATTACGAGATAGTCACTGTTGAGGCTGGTCATGGCGCCGCGCCGAGCGAGAGGCGCCGCTCGCGGTCGATCCGACGCTATGTTAGGTCTCGGTTAGCAGTCAACGCCAACCCAACGGGAGGAAGTTTCGTTGCAGGAAATTGGCGCTTGCCATAAGCTGGAATGAGCGGCGCACGACGCCGACCTCCGATGCTGTTCACGACGCCCAATCTGCTGACGCTGGGCCGGATCGCAACGGTCCCGCTGATCATCGTACTGCTGCTTTACCCCGGGCCGCTCGCCGCGGCGATCGCGGCGGCGGTGTTCCTCGTCGCGTCGGTCAGCGATTTTCTCGACGGTTACATCGCGCGCAACTACGACTCCGGCACGACGCTGGGGAAATTCCTCGATCCACTGGCTGACAAGCTGGTCGTGATGTCAGCCTTGATTATGTTGGCGGGCATCCCGCGCACGCCGCGAGTCCCGGCGTGGATCGTCGCGGTGCTGGTGGCGCGCGAGGTCCTGGTGACCGGGTTGCGCGCGATCGCCGCGGCGGAAGGGGAGATTATCGACGCTGACGAACTCGGCAAGTACAAGATGGCGCTGCAATGTATCGCGCTCGAGGGGCTGCTGATTCATTACACCTACTGGCACATCGATTTTTTTGCCGCCGGGACGCTGGTGCTATGGATCTCGCTTGTCGTCAGCCTGTGGTCGGGGGTCGAGTACTTCGTCAAGGCGCGCGGGATTTTCCTGGGTCGGCGGCAGCCGCCAGCCCCATCGAAGCGCGCCATCGCTCAGTAATCCTGCTGGTTTGACACTGTCGAAGGGGACCGTTACAAACTTTGGTCTGATCGAGCCTTGCGGGGCGGGTGTAGCTCAGTTGGTAGAGCGCGTGCTTGCCAAGCACGAGGTCGTCGGTTCGAAACCGATCACCCGCTCCAGTTGATTCGCTATGGGACAGCGCCAAACGGGCTCATGTGACCCCGGCGGCGAGCTGACGTCTAGACACTCGGACGCGAGACTCTGAGCTAGCCTTCGGCGTCGCCGTAGAGATCGGCTTCGGGCGCGTAATTCTCGAAGCGGGTGTACTGGCTCAGGTAGGTCAGCTTGGCGGTGCCGGTCGGACCGTTGCGCTGCTTAGCGATGATGACCTCGGCGACGCCCGGTTCTTTGCTGTCGCGATGGTACATCTCGTCGCGATAGATGAACGCGATCACGTCGGCGTCCTGCTCGATCGCGCCTGACTCGCGCAGGTCGGCCAGCAACGGCCGGCGATCGGGTCGGGTCTCGACCTGACGGTTGAGCTGCGAGAGCGCGACTACCGGTACGCGCAACTCCTTGGCCAGCGCCTTGAGCGACCGCGAAATCTCGGCGATCTCCTTCTCGCGCGATTCGCCCGGGCGGGCCGCGCGCATGAGCTGCATGTAATCGACAATGACGAGACCAAGATTTGAGTTGCGCTCGCGCATCAGGCGGCGGCACTTGGCCTTGAGCACCAGGGGTGAGGTGTCGGAATTATCGTCGATATAGATTGGCGCTTCGGACAATCGCGCGGCGGCTTGCGCGAGCTTTGGAAAGTCGCGCTCGCCGAGAAAGCCGGCGCGCGCCTTCGAGCTATCGACTCGCGCCTCCGCGCACAGCATCCGCAGGGCGAGCTGCTCTTTCGACATCTCGAGCGAGAAAAAGGCGACGCCGACCGGCGGCTCGGCCTCGGTCGCCGCGTAGGTCGCGAGATTGAGCGCGAGCGCGGTTTTGCCCATGCTCGGACGCGCCGCGATGATCACCAGGTCGGCCGGCTGCAGGCCTGCCGTCAGCCGGTCGAGGTCGGTGAAGCCGGTCGGCACGCCGGTCACCAGCTCCTTGCGCTCGTAGAGCCGCTCGAGCAGCGCGATCGAGGCCTTGGTCACCTCCTGCATCGTGAAGAACGCCTGCCGGATACGCCGCTCGGAGATCTCGAAGATCCGATGCTCTGCGGCGTCGAGATATTGATCGACTTCAGTCGGCGCGTCGTAAGCGCCCGACGCGATTTCGGTCGCGGTTGACGCGAGGCTGCGCAAGATCGCCTTCTCACGCACGATCCGCGCGTAGTGCGCGACGTTGGCCGCGGTTGGCACGCCTGCCGCCAGCTCCGCGATATAGCCCGGTCCGCCGATCGCTTCGAGCGCGCCCCGCGTGCGCAGGGCCTCGGTCAGCGTGATCGCATCGACGGGCTGGTTGCGTTCCGCCAGCGCCACCATCGCGCGAAAGATCTCGCGATGGGACTCGCGGTAAAAATCTTCCGCGACGAGAATCTCAATCGTCTGGTTGATCGCATCGTTGTCGAGCAGAATCGCTCCGAGCACCGATTGCTCGGCCTCGAGATTCTGTGGGGGAACCCGTCTCAGGATGTCGTCCGCCGCTGCCGCCACCTACCACCTCACGTCGATGCTTCCTGATACACCAAAGCGGGCTGCGACTTGAAGCCCACCGCCCCAGCGGCGCAAAAAGTCCATGCCGTAACTGAACATTTTCCAGTTATGCGCTGCCGATCCACCGGCAATCCACCGGCTGCGCACAGCCAATGCACAAGACTTATCTACAACCAGTGGATTCCCATGAATGAAGGTGCGATTTTTGATCGCTGAAGCCGCCCGCAAGCTGGAGCTGTGGAAATTTCAGCGACGGCGCCGGGCAGTAGCCGGCGGGCGTGCCAGCAGCGGACCGACCGCGACGCCAAACAGAAAGCCGCCGACGTGCGCCCACCATGCAACACCGCCGACAATCGCACCTGGCGCGCTGCTCATGATTCCGTAATAGAGCTGGACCGCAAACCATGAGAGCAAATACAAGATGGCGGGAACGTTGATGATCCGCACCAAGATAAACGTCGCGATCCGCCCGCCCGGGAAGAGAAAAAAGTAGGCGCCCAGAACGCCCGCGATCGCGCCGCTCGCGCCTACCACCGCGACTGGCGACGACGGTTCCATCGCCACCGTCGCGAGCCCGGCGGCGACTCCGGCACTGAGATAGAACTCTAAGAAACGCCGATGGCCCATCCGCGCCTCGACCGCCGGGCCGAAAATGAAGAGATAAAGCATATTGCCGGCGAGGTGGAGCGGTCCGGCATGCAGAAACTGCGACGTCAGCAGAGTCGCGAGGATGCGGGCCTCGCGCACCAGCGGATGCCCGTGACTGATTAGCGCGGGCGTCATCGCGAAGCGCGTCAGGTCCGCGCCGGCGTCCCTACCGATCCCATCCTGGTACGCGAACATCGCCACATTCGCCGCGATCAGGATCGTGCTGATTAGGCTCAGACGACGGACGGCCTCGCTGTCGCGAATCGGAATCATCCGGTGCGATGGAAAACCGGGCCGTGCTCGCAAAAACCTGCGGCCCGGATTTTTTAATGAATTCTTATGCCGGCCAGGGCTTGCCGTAGCCGTCCAGACATGCGACTGCGCTCACCGGCTTGCGCTGCACCCGATAGTGATGGCCTTGCGGGTAGCCGATCGGCATCAGCGCATAGGTCTGCACTTCCGCCGGAAGATTCAGAATCGCGCGCACCTCGTCCTCGTAGAACGCATGGATCGTCGTGAGCGTCGTGCCGAGACCGAAGGCGCGACAGGCGAGAATCACGTTCTGCACCGCAGGATAAATGCTCGAGCCGGCGATGCGTCCCAAACCGGCCATCCGGGCTTTCAGGTCGTCGGGCAGCGCCGCCGCCCCGGTCCACATCGAGGCTTTCAGGCATGGCACGAGCAGCACCGGCGCCTCGCCCATATGCTCAAACAGATGCACGACGGCCTGCATAAAGCGCGCGTATTTCTTCTCGTCGATATGCTCGGGCCGTGGCATCCCGGCATAGAGCTTCATCAGGATTTCGGAGGTTTTCTTGTACACCACACCGAGTTGGCGGCGCTTGGCGGCGTCCTTGACCACTACGAACAGCCACGCCTGGGTGTTGCTGCCCGAGGGCGCGCGGATCGCGGCATCCAGCACTTTGGTGATGATTTCGTCGGGCACCGGATCGGGCCGGAATTTTCGGATCGCGCCCGCCGAATAGATCGCTTCAAACAATGCCATCTCGGCCATAAGTTTCTCTCCTCGGGTGTTCCATCAGTGTTGTGGCTCGTGAATTTTCCGCATCAAAAGAACAGCCCACATATGCCATCGCTGCCACTTATGCGCCAGCACGCTACCGCAGCTTCACAATTTTGTGCTGGATAGCGTAGCGCACCAGATCGGCGGTGGTGCGCAGGCTGAGCTTGCGCTTGAGATTGTCGCGATGAACCTGCGCAGTTTTGGGACTGATGCCGAGCCGCGCCGCGATTTCCTTGCTGGTGGCGCCCTGGCCGACGAGCCGCAGAACCTCCCGCTCGCGGGTCGTCAGCACAGGCTCGCCGTCGCGCGTGCGCGCGGGATCGCTGACCCGGCGCAGCAGCAGCGGCGCGACCGACGGGCTCAGGTAGCGTCCGCCGGCGCTGACCGCGCGCAGCGCGCTGATCAATTCATCCGGCGCGTCGGACTTGAGCAGATAGCCGGCCGCACCCGCCGCGGTCAGCGCCTCGACCACGTCCTTTTCCTCGTCATAAGCCGACAAGAAAATAACTTTGGCGCTGGGCGCGACCTGGCGCAGCCGGCGCGTCGCGGCAATGCCGTCCACCCCCGGCATCTCGAGATCCATCAGGACGATGCGCGGACGGGTCTTCGGCGCCAGCGTCAGCGCAGCCTCAGCACTGGCGGCCTCGGCGACGACTTCACAGGCGTTCTGCTCGAGTAGCAGCCGCAGCGCCGAGCGCACGATGTGATGGTCGTCAACGATCATCACGCGCAGGCCGTCGAGCCCGGCCGCCATCAGCGTTCCGGTATCTCCGCCGTCAGCCGAGTGACGCCGGCCAGGCGCTCGAGCTTGAGCGCGCCACCCATCAGGCCGAGCCGCTCGGCCATCCCAGCCAGCCCCATCCCGGCGCGGCCGTTCACCGCTGGCGCCAGGGCATCGCGCGCGGCCAAACCCTTGCCGTTGTCATCGATCCGCAAATAGACCCGGCCCGCGCGCCGCTCCGTACTGATCTCCGCGCGGGTCGCGTCCGAGTGGCGAATCACGTTAGAGATGGCCTCGCGCGCCACTTGATAGCAGAGCTCTTGCAGCGGCCGCGGGAGCGTTCTGGTCAACTCCGGATGCAGCAGACGCGCCTTGATGCCGGCGTCGGCGAGGCGGCGAATTTCGTAGCCCATCGCCTCGCGCAGAGTCGAACGGCCAAGCGTCGCCGGGCGCAGTTCACGCACGCGGATGCGCAGCGCCTCGTCGAGCTGCTTCAGGATCGCGCGCGCCTCCCGCGGGTCAGCAGCGAGCGCCAGGCGCGCCGCGGTCAGCAGTTGCGCCTGATGGTCGTGCAAGTCGCGCGCGGCGCGCGCACGCTCGCCGTCGATCGCCCCGAACATGCGCAGACCGAGGCTGCGCACCAGCCGTTGCAGGCGCTCGACTTCCTCGTCCGCCAGCCACTTCTCGAACAGCGGGCCCAACTCGAGCGCCAGCCGCTCGAGGGTGGAAACCATCGCCGGGGCGATCCCACTGCCCGAGGCAAGTGCGATCGCGCCGCCGGCAAGCGGCACGCAGACGTACGCCGGGAAGGCGGCGAATATCCGATCCTCTTCGACCACAGGCACCGACGCGGCGTCGCGCTCGCGAACTATAACCGTGTTGCGGCGGAGACACTCCGCCAGCGCATCGCTCGCGCGGAGCTCCGGCAGGCTCGTCAGCGCCGTGGCCGACGCGACGATGCGCAGCCCGCCTTCGCTACCCGCCGCCACCAGCCACGCCGCAAACGGCCCCCAGCGCGCAAGTCGCGCTCCCAATCCGGCGAAACGCCGGCGCGGTCGCAGTTTCAGACAATCGGCGATGACGGCCCGGCGCGCTGCCTGCTCAGCCGCGCTTGCGGCCAGCTCGCGCTGGGAGGCCGCCAGCCGCTCGCCGGTCGCGGAAGCCTGGTTGCGCCAGAAGGCGCGCGCCGCCGTGAGTTCATCCATGGCTATAAGCGCGCGAACCTGCTCGCATAGCAGCCGCGCGAGCGTCTCAAGCCCCGCGGGAGATCGTCCAACCGGTGCAAGCACGATCACGACGACGCGTGTCGTGAGTTCAGCGGATGAGAGCGCGAGGCCGTGAATCGCGCGTCCGGCAGTCAGTCGGCCGCTCACGATCGCGGCAAGCTCACCTGGTTCAAGCCTGACCAGCTCGCTCGGCGGCTGCTCGCTGTGACGCTCGACCAGCGCCAACACCGCACGCACCGGCGCGCGCCAACCAAGCGTGTTCGGCGCGTGAGCGACACCGGCGTCAGCGGCGCTCCGCCATGCGATAATACAGGCGATGCTGTCGCACACAGCGAACGCCTGGTCGGCCAGTTGCTGCAGGGCCTCGCTGAGGCGCCGCGTCCCGAACGCGATCGCGTCGCCCTGCTGGGCAGTCACGACGCCGGACGAAAGCGCTTGCTTCACGACCCTCCCCCCAAGGGCGAACGCATCAATGGCTCGTGGAATTAGGCGGTCGCGCCAGCTCCGAGCCGAGTGACTGCATCTCCGCGCCGAAGCGCGGCCAATCGCCCTGCTTGAGGGCGTCGAGCGCGCGCTGGTAGTGATCGGCCGCGGTGCTCAGACCGATCACGCCACCGTTTACGCCCGCGCCGCCCGCGGCCGTCGCACCCGCGGCCGGGCCGGGTACCGAGACTTGGACGGCCGCCAGCGGCGCTTCGCCTTTGAATAACTTCGCCAGCGTGCTTTCCAGATCGTCGCCCATGACGATGCGATCGCTGAACGAAGCGATCACGCGCTTCAATTCGGGTAATTGTCCGTTCGCCGCCCGGATATAGAGCGGCTCGACGTAAAGTAGCGCGTCCTCGATGGGGATCACGAGCAGGTTCCCGAGCAACACCTTCGAGC
>JBOHWF010000227.1:0-40986 GCA_050736455.1 Binataceae bacterium (SeqCode)
CCTCTCGGCGCTGCCGGAGCTCGAGGTCGTCGAGGCGCCCTTTGATCCGGTCACTGGCGCGACGCCAGCCTCCGAGTGGCGCCGCCTCGCCGATGAGCGTCTGCTCTGTACGGTCACCGGCTACCCGAATTTTTTCGGCGTGATCGAGCCGCTCGGCGAAATTGCCCGCGTCACGCATCGCGCCGGCGCCATCGCGATCGCCGTAACCGCCGAGGCGCTGGCGCTCGGCATGCTCAAATCGCCGGGCGAACTCGGCGCCGATATCGCCGTCGGCGAGGGCCAGAGTTTCGGCCTCGCACCCCAGTTTGGCGGACCCGGCGTCGGCTTCATGGCGGCGCGGCTCGACCACGTCCGGCTGATGCCCGGACGACTGGTCGGCGAGACCCGCGATCGCCGCGGCAAGCGCGCCTTCTGCCTGACACTGGCGACACGCGAGCAGCATATCCGGCGCGAGCGCGCGACCTCGAATATCTGCACCAATCATTCGCTTTGCGCGCTCGCCGCGGCGGTCTATCTAGCCCTGATGGGGCGCGCGGGCCTGCGTGAGCTGGCGGGCCGCAACGTCGAACTGGCGCATCAAGCGGCCGTGACGCTGGTCCAGGCCGGCATCCCGATGCGCTTCGGCGGCCCTTTCTTTAACGAGTTCGTAGTTGCGGTCGCGGATCCTTTAGCGGCGATCGAACGCGCCTGCGGGCAAGGCGTGATCCCCGGTCTGGCGCTCGGGCACGACTACCCTGAGCTTTCCGACGGACTGCTGGTCGCGGTCACCGAGCTCAACCAGCCCGCGGAGTTCGCGCGCTTGCGCGACGCCCTCGTGATGCAGCCTGAAAAGACCCGGGCGGAGGGGCGCTGATGGCGGGAGACGCGCTGACAGCGACAGTTGGAGCGATGGCGAGAGCCGCCGGAGCGGTCGCGCCGGCGACCGCGCCTGAGCGGCGCGTACCGCTGATTTTCGAGGAATCGGCCGCGGGCCGCCGCGGAATCGATCTCGACGCGGGTGCGGCGAGCGCGCGCCGCGCAGTTGAAATCCTCGGCGCCGAGCTGTGCCGTGAAACGCTCGAAGGTTTTCCGGAAATGAGCGAGCCGGATGTCCTGCGTCACTACCTGCGCTTGTCCCAGCTCAACTTCGGCCAGGCGCTGAATTTCTATCCGCTGGGCTCCTGCACGATGAAGCATAACCCGGTGGTGAACGACGAAGTCGCGGCGCTGGCGGGCTTCGCCGCGCTGCATCCCTATACGCCCGCGGCGTTGGCGCAGGGCGCGCTCGAGCTGATCGCGCGGCTCGAGCAGGCGCTGGCGGAAATCACCGGGATGGACGCCGTCTCGGTGCATCCGGCGGCGGGCGCACAGGGCGAGCTCGCCGGCCTGTTGATCGTGCGTGCGTGGGACCGCCGGCGCGGCGGCCAGCGGCGCAAAGTGATCATTCCGGACACCGCGCACGGCACCAATCCTGCCAGTTGCGCGCTCGCCGGCTTCGCGGTGGTCGTCGCCAAGACCGGGCCGCGCGGCTATCTGGAGGCCGGCGAGATTCGCCGCCTGCTTGACGATCAGGTGGCCGCCCTGATGGTGACGAATCCGAATACGCTCGGGATCTTCGAGGCCGAGATTCGCGAAATCGCTGCGGCGCTGCACGAATGCGGCGCGCTGCTCTATCTCGACGGCGCGAACCTCAACGCGCTGCTCGGCGTGGCCAAGCCCGGCCACATGGGCGCCGATGTCGTTCACGTCAACCTGCACAAGACCTTCTCGACGCCGCATGGCGGCGGTGGGCCCGGCGCCGGACCGATCGCGGTCAAGCGCGCGCTTGAACCCTTCCTGCCGGCGCCGCGCCTCATCCGCGTGAACGACCGCTGGGAGTTCGATCACCATCGTCCCGACGCGATCGGCAAACTGCGGGCCTTTTACGGCAACTTCGGGATGCTGGTCCGCGCCTATGCCTATATCCTCGCCTTGGGCGGCGACGGGCTCGCCGCGGTCGGCCCGCACGCGATCCTGAACGCGAATTATCTGCGGCGCCGGCTCGCGACGAATTTTCCCGCCGCGATTGATCAACCCGCGATGCATGAATGCGTGCTCGCGCACGACCTCGAGCGGCGGGTGAAGGTCAGCACGCTCGATCTCGCCAAGCGGCTGCTCGATTTCGGCATCCATCCGCCGACCATCTATTTTCCGCTGGTAGTGTCGGGCGCCCTGATGATCGAGCCGACCGAGACCGAGAGCCGCGAGACGCTGGATCACTTCGCGGCGGTGATGGAGCGCATCTATCAGGAGGCGCTGGCCGATCCGGAGACCGTCAAGACCGCGCCGCATACGACGCCGGTCGCGCGCGTCGATGAGGCCGCGGCCGCGCGCAAACCGATCCTCCGCTGGACCCCGCCGCAGCCGCCCGGCTGAGCGGCTAATCGAAGGCGCTCTCGCCGGTGATGTCGCGGCCGAGGATCAGGGTCTGGACATCGAAAGTGCCTTCGTAAGTGTTGACGGTCTCGAGATTCAGCATGTGACGGATCACCGGATATTCATTGACGATGCCGTTGGCGCCGAGCATGTCGCGCGCCGCCCGCGCGATCTCGAGCGCCGCATTGACGTTGTTGCGCTTGGCGAATGAGACCTGCTCGGGGCGCATCGTGCCGGCGTCCTTCATCTGGCCCAGGCGGATGCAGACCAGTTGCGCCTTGGTGATCTCGGTCAGCATATCGACCAGCTTGCGTTGGACCATCTGATAGCCTGCCAGCGGCCGTGAGAACTGCTTGCGCGACTTCGTATAATCGAGCGCGCAGTGATAGCAACTTCGCGCCGCGCCGATCGCGCCCCAGGCGATCCCGTAGCGCGCCTGCGTCAGGCAGCCGAGCGGCGCGCGCAACCCGCGCGCGTTCGGCAGATGATGCTGCGCCTCCAGTCGCACATCCTCGAAGACCAGCTCGGAGGTGACCGACGCGCGCATCGAGAATTTCCCGTGGATATCGCTGGTGGTGAAGCCGGGCGTCCCTTTTTCGACGATGAAGCCAGTGATGCCGTCGTCATCCTTGGCCCACACCACGGCGACGTCCGCGAGCGAGCCATTGGTGATCCAGCGCTTCGTGCCATTGAGCACCCAGCCGCGGCCGTCTTTGCTCGCGCGCGTTTCCATCCCACCCGGATCGGAGCCATGGTCGGGCTCAGTCAGGCCGAAGCAGCCGATAAGCTTGCCCTTCGCCATCTCGGGCAGGTAGCGCTGCTTCTGCTCCTCAGAGCCGCATGAGTAGATCGAATACATCGCCAGCGCCCCTTGAACCGACGCCATCGAGCGCAGGCCCGAGTCACCCGCCTCCAATTCCTGCATGATCAGGCCGTAGGCGATATTGTTCATACCCGCGCAACCGTAGCCGTGGAGGTTCGCGCCAAAGACGCCCAGCTCGGCCATCCGCGCAATCACCTCACGTGGGAAGCTTTCCTTAGCGAAGTGATGCTCTATGTCGGGCAGAACTTCCCGCTGGACGAAGGCGCGCACCGCGTTACGCGTCATTTTTTCTTCCGGGCTGAGCAATTCGTCGAGATTGTAAAAATCCAAGTCTCTAAGGGAATCGGTCATGCATTTATTCCTTATATCAATTTATTGAGGTCAATTTTATGATATAACTCTCATTGATTGGTGAACTGTTAGAAGTTTCGGTTACGACTCGCGTCAGCTCCTAGTTCGACTTCGCGGCGCAGCCTCCGGCGCTGCAAGGTTTGAGTTATGCGCGTTGCGTCATCGGGAGCCATCACCTATCCTTATACGAGAAGTTAGCCGTATGCACATCGAGACGTTGAAGGTCTTCTGCGACATTATCGAAAGCGGCAGCGTTTCTTATGCTGCCTCGCAAAACTTCGTGACGCAATCGGCGGTCAGCCAGCAGGTTCGCAGCCTCGAGGAGAAGTACGAATGCCGTTTGCTGGAACGGGCGCGCGCCGGCGTCAAACCAACGCCAGCAGGCCAAATCCTTTATAACTCAAGTAAGGAAATCGTCCGGCGGTTCATGGAACTCGAAAACCGCCTGCGCGAGATCGGCTCGGTGGTCGCGGGCTCGATCCGCGTCGGCACGGTCTACAGCGTCGGCTTGCATGAACTACCGCCCTACCTGACCGAATTCCTGCGCGCTTATCCACAGGTGAATGTTCACCTCGAGTATCTGCGCTCGAACAAGATTTACGAAGATCTGGCCGAGGGCAAGATCGATCTCGGCATCGTCGCCTATCCGGCCAAGCGCAGCCAGATTGTGACGGTGGCTTTTCGTCATGACGAATTGGTGCTGGTCGCGCCGCCGGACGACGCGCTGGCTAAGCTCAATAAGGTCTCAGTGAGAGAGCTGGTCGGCCAGCATTTTGTCGGCTTCGAACGCGATATCGCCACGCGCAAAGCCTCGGATCGGATTCTGCACGAGTACGGCGTCAAGCCGCACTATACGATGGAATTCGATAACATCGAGACGATCAAGCGCGCGGTTGAGATCGGCCAGGGGCTCGCGATCGTCCCGCGTTCGACGGTCGAGCTCGAGACCGGGCGGGGTTCGCTCAAACTGCTCGAGTTCGTCGAGGGGCCGTTTATGCGACCGCTGGCGATTATCTACAAGCGCGGGCGCGAGCTTTCACCGGCGGTCAACAAGTTCATCGAGATTCTGACCGCAAGCAAAATCCCGATACCCGGTCACGCCGGCCGCAATGGCGGTAAGGCGGAAGCCTACGAACGCGTGTCGAAGGAACCTGCCTAAATTGCCCTGACGGTGGCTCTGCGCGGACCGCCGCACGCCACGGCTTACGCTCCGGCCGATCCGGGAGGAAAAAAGCGTCCTTCGACAATCGCGGCGATTTCTCGCCAGTAGGCCTCTTTCTCGGTCTTGACCAGCAGCCCGGTGCCCATCGCCCAACCCGAGCAGAGCATGTGGACGGCCTCGACCACGCTCGGCACGTCGGCGAAGCACAGCAGGCCGCGTTGGCCGCCGCGCTCGATCACGTTGGTCAGCGCGCCGATATAAGGCTCGAGGATCTGATTGAGCGGCGCGCGATACTGCTGGCGGCGGCCGAGATAGCGCACCTCATGATTGAGCACGGCGAAGGCTTCGCGATAGCGATCGATGACGTCGAGCGCCGCGCGCATGATCCCAAGCAGTTCGCGCCGTGGATCGTCGCCGCTGGCCGCGCGAATCTCGGGCATGACCTCGGCCAGCTCGCCGACCATCGATTCGGCCAGCAGCAGCAGAATCGCATCTTTGCTCTGCAGGTAGAGGTAGATCGAACCGGCGGCGAGGCCGGCCTCGAGCGCGATCTCCTTGACCGTCGCCTGATGAAAGGACTTGCGCGAGAGCACGCGGCAGGCGGCGAGAAAAATCTGCCGGCGCCGCAATTTGACCAGCGGATCGTCGTGGTTTTGAACTTTAAGCGCTTCAGCCATCGCTAAGCAGCATAAACGCTTCGCGTGGGACCGACAATTGCCGGAGCAGCGTTCGTTTCAATCTGCCGCTCGATCGGCTACTCGTGAGCATGTGAAATCCGCCCCAGCGTCAACCGCGATTCTCGACCGGCCGGACGATCGCGCAGGCGCCGAGAGCCACAGCCGCGCCACGGTGCGCGCGATCTTCGCGATCCTGAATTTTCAGGGCTATGCCTTTGCCTTGCTCGGCGTCGCGGCGCCGTTTATCGCGACGAGCTTCGTCCTCGATCAAAGTGGCATCGCGCGGATGTATGCGTGGATCTCGCTGAACGCGTTCGGCGCACTGATTTTGTCGCGTATGGCAGACCGCGTCGGCCGCCGCCGCATCCTCATTATGTGCGTGATCGCCACCGGCTTATGCTCCCTCGGCGCCGCGCTCTCGACCCGCGCGTCCACGTTCATCGCCTTCGAGATCGTCGCCTATGCGGCGATCGGCGCGACGATCACGAGTTCGATCGTGATGCTGGCCGAGGCCCTGCCGACGGCCGACCGCGCAAAAGGGCAGGGCATCGCCAATCTCGCCAGCGGGATCGGCGGCGGCGTCTGCGTGATTCTCGCGCCGGTACTCGCGCGTTTCGCATTTTCGTGGCGCTGGCTGTTCGCGTTCCCAGCGCTGAGCCTGATACTCGCACCGCTGATGATCCGCATGATCCCGGAGAGCCGGCGCTGGGAACACGCGGCCGCGAGCGGGGCCGCCGAGCAGAGCCGCTTCTACGACGTTTTCCGCTCGGCCTACCGCCGGCGCGCGCTACCCCTGCTCATCGCGACGCTGATCGGCGAAGTGAGCGGCGCCGCGGTTCCCACCTGGATCTACTACCACGCCGTGACCGTGATCGGACTTTCTCCGGCCAAAGGCTCGGTGATTCTGCTGGTCGGCGGGACGATCAGCATTGCAGGACTGGCACTCGGCGCCTGGATGGCGAATCGGATTGGCCGGGTACGCACGATCGTCACCCTGGGCCTCGTTGGGATCGCGGGAATTTTGGCCTTCTATTGGGGTCCGCCGGTGAATTGCGCGTGGCCGACGCTATGGCTGCTGCTGGCGCACGCCTGGTTCGCGACGACCGGACGCGGCCTGCTGGTAGCAGCGAATTCGGCCGTGACAGAACTGTTCCCGACCGCCTTGCGTGGCACGATCATGGGTTGGCTGCTGTTCTGTATCGCCATCTCGGCGATTTCGGCGCAGGCCAGCATCGCGCTTCTCGCCCATCGGCTCGGCGGTTTGTCGAACGTGGTCGGATGGCTCGCGCTGCTGACCATCCCGTCGGTGTTGATCTGGGGCCTGTTTATCGACGAGACCCGCGGACTATCGCTTGAGGCTGCCTCCCGCGAATGACTCCGCGCTCGACCAAGCTCTAATGACCGACCGTCCGGCCGCCTTCACAAAACGGTGCGCGTACTTACCCCAATCGCGCGTGAACGAAGGTTCCATATAGTCACTACAACCCGCGCGTCTCCGTTCCGCGCACGACCTTGCCGGGGCGCGCGCCGGTCTCGCGACCGTTTTCCTGGATCGCCTCGCCACTGACGAAAGTCGCGACGTAGCCGCGCGCTTTCTGCATCAGCCGCGGCATTCCGCCCGGCAAATCATTGACGATCTCGGGATACTCGATCGCGAGGTTGGCGTGATCGATCAGGTTCACGTCGGCCTTCATTCCCATCGCGAGCGTGCCGCGATCATAGAGGCCATAGAGCCGCGCGGTCTCGCTGGTCATCTTTTTGACCACGAATTCGGCCGGCATGTGTTGCGGGTCGCTCGCCGGATGCTCGCGGACCCATTTCGTCATCATGTAGGTCGGGATGCTGGCGTCGCAGATCACGCGCGCATGCGCGCCCGCGTCGCTACCGCCCAACACCGCCAGTGGATGATTGAGCATCTGATGCACGGCTTCGGGGTTGCCGTCGGCGTAGTTGGCCGCGGCATACATCAGGAAGGTGCGCCCTTCGTTGCCGACCAGCAGATCGTAGGCGACATCGCGCGGGTCGCGTCGTTCGCGCCGCGCGATACTCGCGATGCTGTCCTTTTCCGCGGGCGTGTAGCTCAACGGCGAACCCATCGGGTAGGTCCGCTCCCAGATGAGAGGATTCTGATAGAGGATCGACATGCCCGTCGTATTGGGATCGGTGTCGGCGAGCAGCCGGCGTTTGGTTTCGGGATTGCGCATCGCCCGCAGGCGTTCGCTCACGGGCAAATCCTTCAGGGGTGCATAGCTTGGCAGGAAAGTGAACGGATGATCGCCAGCGAGGTTGAAGAGCGTGCAGATTGGCCGCGCAAAAACCTGCGGAGTGATCCGCTCGCCCGCCCGTCGGGCCTCCTCGACCATCTTGAGCTGACCGCGCCACTGGTTCGCGTCGGTGTTGTTCTGGGCGAGCAGGAAGGTCACCGGGCAGCCGGTGGCCGCGACCCGCCGTAGCAGTTGCATATCCTCGTTCAGCGCCGCGCAGTCTTCGCCGCCAACACCGCGCGCGACCCATTCGATGATGCCGCGGCCGGCCGCGAGGATGCCGCGTGCGATCCCCACCAACTCGTCTTCGCCGGCGAAGGTGCCCGGCACCGGCTCGCCATCGACGCCGGTGTGGATCAGTGTACGCGAGGTCGAGAAGCCCAGCGCGCCCGCCCCGATCGCCTCTTTGACGAGCGCGGCCATCTGCGCGATATCGCCGCCGGTCGCGGGCTGGTTGCGCGCGCCGCGATCGCCCATCACGTAAGCGCGCACCGCGCCATGCGCGATCTGCGCGCCAACGTCAAGGGTGCGCGGCATCGTCGCCAACACGTCGAGGTACTCGCCGAAGCTCTCCCAGCCCCAGGGGATGCCTTTCTCCAGCGAGATCCCCGGAATGTCCTCGACCCCCTCCATCAGTTGAATCAACCAGGAATGCCGATCCGGTTTGGCTGGCGCGAAGCCGACGCCGCAATTGCCAAAGACCACGGTGCCGACGCCATGCCAGAGCGACGGCGCGAGCTGCGGATCCCAGGTCACCTGGCCGTCGTAATGGGTATGCACGTCCACCCAGGCCGGCGCGACCAGCAGTCCGTCCGCGTCGATCGTGCGTCGCGCCGAGCCCACGTCCTTGCCCACTCCGCTGATACGTCCGTGGGTGAAGGCGACGTCGCCGGTGAAGCCCGGCTGCCCGCTGCCGTCGATAACCCTACCGCCCTTGATTACAACGTCATGCATCAGCGTGAAACTCCTCATGGGGCGCGCGGTTTTGATGATCGGATAGAGCTCGCGCTGTCGCCCGTTCAACTGAAAGCTGCCATAAACCCGAACGCTTGCGCAAGGAAAGCTTCGTAGAGAAGAGCTGGCTGTTCAGTTGGTGCGCTTGAGATTGGGTACGAAGGCGAGCCAGGAGCGATCTCTGATGTCAGCGTCGAGCCGCGCGCCCGGTCGCGCGAAGCGGTAATGCCGCCCCGAGAGCGGACTCACGACCGTCAGCGCGGTTCTGCCGACGTACTCGAATTGCGGAATCGACGCCGCGCCGGCCACCGAGGGTGGTCGCACGTTCAGCGATTTCGCCGCCAGGTCTGCGGGCGCCGGCACTTTGAGAGCTTGCTGATTGAGCCTACCGCAGCACATCTTTTTCCTCCGCTTCGACCTGGGTTGGCGGATCCTCGGCGTAATAGCCCGGCGCGACCACTGGCGCCCTCGCGCTCAACCGTTCGAGCAGAATCGCGCCGCCCGACAGCGCCGGCCACAGGATCGCACGCTCGCGCCATCCCGAGGCGATCAATAGCGCGAATGGCGCAGCCACCCATAGGCTCAAGCAGTAGAAGCATTCAAAGACTTTGCCCCAAAAGCTCGGCTCGGCTCGGTTCCGAAGCTTTTTCAGGAGAGCGCCGGGACCGTCTTCGAAGGCCAGCAGATAAGTGACGCGCCAGACCGCAATCGCGCCTAAGATGAATTGAAAGAATTGCATCGGCTTGCTCGCTGCGGTCGAAGCTCGCGCTCGGGTTCTCCGTGGATTTCCCCCTCATCTACTCGACATGCAGTAGATGAGGGGGGGTGCGTTCCCTAGCTGCGGCTGAGCGCCACGGCCGCCAACACGTGCTTGTCCAGATCGTCGAAATGGTAGGTTCCATCCGTGTGCTTGCTGTAGACGTCGAGCTCGATAGCAAAGCTGCAGGCGGTTGGTCCTCCATCGGGAAGCAGCGTCGAGAGCAGCCCATTTGCCGCCGGCGAAAGCTCGGGCGGTCCGGCCGCGCGCGTCGGCGGCTGATCCGAATCAGCGCCCGAGTCGAGTGTCCCGGTGCCGCCACCGAGGCCGCGCTCCCACCACAGTACGAAGCTCGACATGAAGGTGCTTGGCGGCAGCGGATTGGGCGGATTCGGATCGCTCAGCACGGCGTGATAGGCGCGATAGCCGACCTGGAAGGCGTCGCTGCCGTCACCGCTCAGGAATTGGCACTCGGCGGTGCTGCTGACGCCCGCCAGGCTGAAGCTGTCGATCTCGCCGACCACGGGGCGATTGTCCGCCCAGATTAGATGTGTCAGCGCCGCATACGGCACGTTGGTCGTGCTGCCCGGACCAGTCAGCGTCGGCATCAGGCGGATGAACTGGAAACTGACCGCGACATCGCCGGGGCCCGGCGCCACGCCGGGCGGCACGAGCCGATCGCCGTTGCTCTTGAAGACCTCGACCGCCACCAGGAACCGTCCATTGCCGGACCCCGGCGGCGGGCTGGCGCTCGGATTCAGCTTGGTCGTGTCATAGTACTGGTGGAACTGACCGCCCTCCCAGTCCTGATCTGGACTGGTCGACGCGACCGGCTGCACCGTCGGCGACTGATACGGGATGATATACAAGTCCTTCACCGCAACGCCGACGCTGTTGGTCACCGGCGGCTGCGGACCGAGGAGTTGCGGGTCGGTCTCGATACCCGAGGGGCCGAGCGCATACTTGTTCCACGAGATCGCATTCTCAATCGGCTGCATCGTGCCAATCGGATTGCCGATGAGGTCGACAGGCGCGACGCTCAGCCGATAGTAATAGGCCCCGAGCGCTTCCATGCCGGGATCGAAATACAACATGAAGTTCAGGGTCTTGCACCACGGCGCATTGTTGGCATTGACCAGCCCGCCATTCGCCGGCGGGGCCGCGACGCTAAATGCGCCGGTTTGCGTTGTATCGGTGTTCCCTACCGGCACGCCGTAGTTGCTGTGCAGCGTGTGAGTTGAGGTCAAGCCGATCTGTTGCAGCGTGACGAAGTCCGTGCCGGGCGGCGGTGGCAGGTTGCCGCAAGCGCTGCCCGCCAAGGTCGAGAGGTTGGCGAAATCGTCGGCGGCAAAGTACTGATGCGCCGCCGCCCCGTCGTAGATGCAGACCAGCCCGCCGCCCTGCTGTTGAAAAACTTTGTAGTAGTAACTCCGATAGCAATTCCAGAGGATGAACGGGAACTGCTCGAAGCAAAACTGGAAAGAGCCGTCCGGCTGCAGGGTGGCCTCGCCGAGCTTGGACGATGAACAAAAACACCAGATCGGCCAGAGCGAAGGATGGGCAATGAAGTACTGTACCGCCTCCTGCGCGGAACTCGCCTCAAGCACCTGCAGATCCTGATGCAGCTCGGTGTTGGGCGCGAAACGCAAATCGATTTTGCCCGCGGCGATCGCGCGATTCACCCGCGTCTCGGCGACGCGGTCGAGCGGACCGGGATCAGGACCGGGGCGCGGCGGTGGCGGAAACATCACCGGATTCGCCGCCAGAAAGCGCTTGAGCTTGTCGATCAACGGCGGCACGTCGATCAGCAGGAACGGAAAGCAGCAGCAGGTCGATTCGTAAACCTCGACCACGCCGTTGCAAATCGGGAGGCAGAATTCAGCCGGCGGAAACGGGATGCGTCCGAGGGCGAAGCTCTTGAGCAGCGGCGCGCGATCGATGAAGAACGGGAAACACTTGCTGACCTTGCCGGCGAGACAGATCGTGAAACCCAGCCACCGCCGCCACCATTGCGCGGGAATCTCGATGGCGAGGTCTTTTTCCCAAGCCGGCACCGCCTGTTCGGCCGAGAATTTGACCAACAGCTTGGGATCGAGTTGGCTCGGGTCTGGAACGTCCGGGCCCAGCGCGATCGTACCCTTCAAACCCCGGGCAGGATCGGTATTGAGCTGGCCCTTCGCTCCCGCGACCAGTTTTTTCGCCGCCCCTCTGGCGTCAATCGTGTAGAGGGCGAGGTTGGGTGTCTGCTCGTTCGGCTGAGCGCCGACGAACCTGGTTTCTACTTGCATAAGGCTCCCTCCATCCTGTTCGGATGATCAGGAACCTAGCGCAATTTGCATACCGAGAGAAAACTGCTGACTTTTCCTTGCATGGCCGCACGGTCTACAGGAATCTTTGCACCAGTCGCATCGATCGCTTCGCAGCGACGGCTCCGACTGAGCATCGCGATGCGGTCGAGGCTCCCTCGCGCGCGGCGCCAGCCTACAGGTTGGTCTTGTAATCCTGCGCGACAAACTGATCGATCTGCGCGGCGGTCTTCGCGTCGGCGCCGACTTTTCCCGCCAGATACTCGCCCCAAGAGATCTTGATCGGCGCGCGCCAGCTCTCCGGATGCCAGAGCTGCGAGCGCATAAAAGCCTTGGCGCAGTGGAAGAAACATTCGCGGATGGTTACGCGAATCGCGAGCTGCGGGTTGGCGCCGCGCGCCGCCAACCGCTCCAGCACCGCAGGCTCGACCGTCAGCTCGGCCGTGCCGTTGACCCGCAGTGTCTCGTCGGTGCCCGGGACCATGAAGATCAGCCCGACGTGCGGATTCGCCAGGATATTCTGAAACGTGAAAACCAGCTTGTTGCCCTTTCGGTCAGGGATGAGGATGCTGCGCGGATTCTCGATCGCGACGAACCCCGGCGCGTCACCCTTGGGCGAGGCGTCCTGATTGCCCGCGGCGTCGGCCGTCGCGAGCACCAGGAAGGGCGCGCGTTCGATAAACGCGATCGCCGGCTCGTCGAGCGCCTCGAGCAGCTTATGCGGAGTCAGCGCGCCTGGTTCGCCGACGATCGCGCGAAGCTGTGCCACGTTCGTAATGCGATAATCAGTTGGGGTTTCCATTCGCGTCTCCCCTTAAATCAGTTGCAGCGCGGTTTCAGCGAAGTCCTTGAGGCGGTCGTCCCACGCGAACGCCGCTGCACGCGCGTATTTCCCGCCCTGCACCGACAGGACGATATAGGCCGTCCCCGGATAATCCGGCTCGGAGGAATCGAACGAGCATGCCTGCGCGCGATCGGTCGGCGAGAAGTAGGCGTCGTGGTCCGGATGCGAATGATAGACCGCCTTGAGTTCGAGCTTGCGCGCGTCGAGCTCGCGCATCACCGCCAGATGCTCCCGCGGGTCCATCAGGAAGGCCGTGCGCGCGTCGCGGGCGAAGGCCGCCGGATCCGCGGCATGCTTTTGATTCTGGATATTCGTGATCGGCCGGACCTCCTCGGCGACGGCGTCGCCGACAATAAACCCGCAGCACTCGAAGGGGAACTCACGCTCCGCCTGCGCGACGATCCGTTCGTAGTTCTCGCGCTTGATCGCAACCGCCATCGCCGTGGAGCCTAGCAGATTTCTTCACTAGGCGGAGCGCAGCGCAGCCGAGCAGGCGAGTCTGCGAGCTGCGTCCAAAAATTAAAACAGCCCATCTGCTTTCGGCTTGCCTGCCACCCCAATCCCGCGTAGGAACTAGCGCATCACCAGGCGGAGCGCAGCGCAGCCGAGCAGGCCAGTCGGCGAGCTGCGTTGAGAATCAGGAAGTAGAACATGGAAAGAACTGTTGTAAGGCTGGGGGGCGTCGAACTCAACTCGAGCGTGATGAATGCGTCGGGCCCGCATTCGGCGGAACGCGACGAGCTGCTCGAACTCGCGCGCGCCCATCGCGGGGCGATCGTCTTCAAGTCGTGCAACCAATTCGGCCTCGACCAGCCCGACAATCTCAAGAATCGCGGGGTCGAGCATTTCGCCGATGTCGCCGGCGACCTCGTGCCGCGCGGCAAAGCGATCATCGGCAGCGTGGTCGGCGCGAGCGACGATGAGATCGTCAAAGTTGCAGTCACGCTCGATCTCGCCGGCGTCAAGATCGTCGAGCTCAACCTCGCGGACGACTTCGTCCAGAAGGCGGTCGCGCCATATTCATCGCTCGAACGCCTCAAGGGCCTTGTCGGCCGCGTCCGCGCTGAGATCCAGGCCAAACTCGCGGTCAAGTTGCCGCCCAAGCTCGCGCTCGAGCCCCAGGCGGTGGCCGACCTCTTCAAGTCGCTCGCGGTCGAGATCGTGCTCTGCGCGAACGATCTGCCCAAAGACCTCGAACTGGATCTGAAGACCGGTACCGCCAACGGCCCGCTGCGCATGCTCTCGCAGGTGCACGCCTATTTTCGCGCAGCCGAGGGACGGCTCGACGTCGTCGCGGTCGGCGGCATCAACACCGGGCGCGACGCCTACATCGCTCACCTGACGGGCGCTAAGGCCGTACAAGTCGGCTCGGCGCTAATCAAGGAAGGCTCCGGCGCACTCGCTCGCATCGACACCGAACTCGACGATCTGCTCGGCGGCAACGGTCACGCTTCGGTTAATGAGATCATCGGGCAGGTGAAGTTTTCGAGCTAGCTGGGCCGCTCTGCAAGCAGCCGATCTTGTTCAGTAGCTCGATTCTCAAGAGTCGCTTCGCTACGATGGGGCGCCGGCAGCACCGGTACCAGCCCGACAGATACTAACGCGGAGGTCGATCACCGATGAAGCTCGCGCTGTACCTACCGAACTTCAGGGACAAGGTAACTGTCAGCGAAATCGTCGATCTCGCTCGCCTCGCCGAGCAGCTCGAGTTCGATTCCATTTGGACCCTCGACCGCATCGTGGTTCCGGAAGCCTCCGACCGCCAGGAGCTGCGCAAGCCGTTCGGCTTCATGCAGGAGTTTCCGCGCGCTCTACCGGTCGCTGCGCGCGGCGAGTTTCTGCAAGGACTGCCGCTCATCCCCTATCTGGCGGCGATCACGCAGAAGGTCAGGGTCGGCGTCAGCGTGATCGACACACCCTATCGGGCCCCTGGCGTCCTTGCGGCGGAGATCGCAACCTGGGACCACCTATCGGGCGGCCGGGTCAACGTCGGGGTGGGGACCGGCTGGATGCCTGAGGAGTTCGAGGCCGCAAGTGCGGCGCACATCTACGAAAGACGGAACCATCACGTCGTCGAGACGATCGAGATCATGATCGGTGTTTGGACGCAGGAGCTCTTCGAGTACCATGGCGAGTTCGCCTCGTTTGCGAAGTGCGGCTTCGGTGCAAAGCCCGTCCAGAAGCCTCATCCGCCGATCTACTTCGGCGGGCTGAGAGTACCGAAGATCGCGGCCAAGCGGATCGCCAAATATGGGCTGGCCGGCTGGATCGGAATACAGGACACCCCTGACGACATCAGGCAGTGGCGGTCCGCGATCAAAGCAGAACTCGAAATGATCGGCGGTTCGCGCTCCGTCGACGATCTCGAAATCGCGAGTATGCTCTTCTTCGACATCACGGACGAGAAGACCGATCAGACTCCCAAGGGCAAGCTGACTCCTTCGATGACGGGAACCGTTCAACAGCTCACCGACAACCTCAAGCGCTACCAGGACGCCGGCTTGACGCTACCGCTGCTCTGGCCTCCGTTTAGCGGTGTGCCCACGGCGAAGACCATGGTCGATCTGAGAAGACTGAAGGAGGAGATTCTACCAAAGGTACGGTAACGAGGGACGGAGAGCGCTTGGTAGGATCATTGCCATCATCGGGTAGGTGAGGTTTTCAAGCTAGCTGGCGCGCGCTGATCGCAGGCAGCTTGCCCCGCTTCTGGCGGCTCTGCTAGCGTCGCGGGGCTGGCCATCCATCTCCGTCGCGCACCGTCCCCGTCGTCTAGCTCGGCCTAGGACACCGGCCTTTCACGTCGGTAACACGGGTTCAAATCCCGTCGGGGACGCCATCACATCGAAGCCTGAAATCGCTATAATCGCCGCGACCTCCGCGTCGCGGCGAGCGGCGGCGCGGGAGTTCGATGGCGCAGTGAAATAATGAAATACTTCTGTTCGATCGATACCGGCGGCACCTTCACCGATTGCGTCGTGATCGACGAACAGGGAAGCGTGACCATCGCCAAGAGCCCGTCGACGCCCGACGACTTTGCGCGCGGCTTCTTCAACGCGCTTGAGGCCGCGGCTGAGCGCCTCGACGTGACGCTGCGTGATCTATTGGCTGAGACCTCGTTGCTGTTTCACGGCACCACCGTCGGCACCAACGCGATTATCCAGATGCAGGGCGCCAAGACCGGCCTGATCACGACCCGCGGCCACGCCGACGCCTTGCTGATCATGCGTTCAGTCGGGCGTTCGGCCGGCCTGCCAATCAGCCAATTACTGCACATCTCGCGTCATCAGAAGCCGCGTCCGATCGTGCCGCGCGCGCTCATTCGCGAGGTCAGCGAGCGCGTGGACTGGAAAGGCGCTGTGATACTCGAACTCAACCTCGACGAAGCCTGCGCGGCGATCGACCAGTTGCTGGCCGAGGGCGTCGAGGCGATCGCGATTTCGTTCCTGTGGAGCTTCGTCAATCCGGCGCATGAGCTGCGAGTCAAGCAGATCGTGCGCGAGAAATCCCCGGCGACTTTCGTCACCTGCGCGCACGAGCTGATTTCGCGGATGGGCGAGTATGAGCGCACCGCGGCGGTCGCGATCAACTGCTTTATCGGCGCGAAAAGCGCGGATTATATCGGCCGGATCGAGACGCGCGCGCGCGAACTCGGCTACCGCTTCCCGCTCCTGCTCATGCAAAGCTCGGGCGGCGTGACGCCCGCCGCCGACGCCATCGAGCGCCCGCTCTTCACCATCGACTCGGGTCCGGCCGGCGGCGTGATGGGCGCGAAATTCCTCGCCGACACGCTCGGCCATCGCAACGCCATCGCGAGCGACGTCGGCGGCACCAGCTTCGACGTCGGCCTGATTCACGACGGCGTGCCGCTGACCACCTCGCAGGCGACCTACAATCAGTACACTTTCTATTCTCCGCGTATCGAGGTGTCGTCGATCGGCAGCGGCGGCGGCAGTATCATCTGGCTCGACGAGCTGAGCGGGACGCTGCGCGTCGGTCCGGATTCCGCCGGCGCCGATCCGGGGCCGGCCTGTTACGGACGCGGCGGCGCGCGTCCCACTATCACCGACGCCGCCATGATCGTCGGCTATCTGAATCCCGATAACTTTCTCGCCGGGCGGATGAAGCTCGACGCACGCAAGTCGGCCGCCGCGATGCGTCCAATCGCCGAGGCCCTGGGCCTCGAGCTGGTCGAAGCCGCCAGCGGCGCACTCGAAATCGGCGAATTCCAGATGGCTGGCCTGATGCGCCAGATGACTCTGCAGCGCGGCCTCGATCCGCGCGACTTCGTGGTTTATGCCTACGGCGGCGGCGGGCCGATGCATTGCGTGTCGTACGCCCGCGAACTCGGCTGCACGGAAGTGGTCGTCCCGCTCGGCACGATCGCGTCGGCGTGGTCGGCCTTGGGAATTCTCGCCTCCGACGTCCTGCACGTCCGCGAAAGAGCCGTCGTGATGCCCGACCCGTACGACGTCGGGGCGATCAATCAGATTTTCGACGAACTCGAGGACGAAGGGCGTGCGCAACTGCGCCGCGAGGGCATCCCAGCAGAGGATATGCTGTTCCGTCGCTACGCCGACATGCAGTTCCGCATGCAGATTCATCGAATCGAGATGCCGCTATCCGCGGCGTTCGACGCCGCCGCGGCGCTCGAGCTGCCGTCGCGTTTTGCCGAAACCTACGAGCGGCTCTACGGCCGCGGCTCGTCGTTCAAGGAGGCCGGCACTCAGATCGGCGCGCTGCGCTCGACCGCGATCGGCCGGATTCGCCGCCCAAGCCTCGGCCGTAGTCGGGAGGCCAAATCCGCTTTGCCAATCTCGGCCGGCGACGCGCATCCGGGCTATCGCCAGGTTTATTGGCGGTCGCTGCGAAGTTTCGTCCGCACGCCGACCTATTCCAGCGCCGCGATGGTCCAGCAATCGCGCATCGCGGGACCCGCAATCATCGAGTTGCCCGAGACCACCATCGTGCTTCCGCCCGCGAGTTCCGGGCGGCTCGATGACTACGGCAATTTCCTGATTGCGATCGAGAATGTCGCGCTCTAGCTTTATGTCTCATCAACCAAATTACATTTGTCATTCTGAGGGATTCCGCGACCGAAGAATCCCGGCGTCCGCGACGCGTCAAGTCCGAGGAAAATGAAGAATGGCTACTGCGGTTTCCACGAATCCGACATGGGACGGCAAAGTCTACCCATACGTCGCGCCTGCTCAGCTCAAAATCGACGCGAGCCTCAAACTCCATCACGAGGCCGCGGCGAATTTGGACCCGATTACGTACGAAGTTCTGCGCTACGCCTTGTGGAATCTCAACGTCGAGCACGGCAATACGATCGTGAAGGTTTCGGGCTCGCCGATCGCGGCTTACAGCCACGATTTCAATCCCGCGCTGCTCGACGAAAATGGCGATTTCGTGCTGTTTGGCCCGTTCCTGCAGTACCTTTCGTCGGCGCTCGGCTCGGCGGTCAAGTGGACCATGGAGTATCGTTCGGCTAGCCCCGGAATCCACGAGGGCGACATCTTTCTGACCAACGATCCCTGGGTCGGCGCGACTCATCAGTCCGACGTCGCCCTGCTCGCGCCGGTCTTCTGGGAGGGCCAACTGTTCGGCTGGGTCGCCAACTCGCTGCATCAGTGGGACATGGGCGGCACCTCGCCGGGCGGCTTCAATCCAATCGCCGAGGACGTCTTCTGGGAGTCCGCGGTGATTCCCCCGATCAAGATTGTCGAGCGCGGCGTGCTGCGCCGCGACCTCGAAGAGAGTTACACGCGCCATTCGCGGATGCCCGCCCTGGTCGCGCTCGATCTGCGTGCGGAAATCGCCGGATGCAACGTCGCGCGCGAACGCTTGCTCGCGCTGATTAAGCGTTACGGCGCCGCCGTAGTCAAAAGCGCGATGCGCAAGCTGCAGGACGATTCCGAAAAGGCCTTCGTCCGCCGCCTCGAGACCATCCCCGACGGCTCCTGGAGCGCCTCAACCTGGCTCGAGCTCAAGGCCGCCGGCGATCGCCATCTCTACCGCAATGCGCTGACGCTCACCAAGCGCGGCGACAAGCTGATCTTCAGCAACGAGGGTTCTGCCCCACAGGAAGGCGCATTGAATTGTACCTATATCGCCTGGCGCGGCGCGATCGCCTCGATGGTCTCGGTGCAGATGCTCTTCGACCAGATGTTCGCGGTCGAGGGCGCTTACCGCCACATGGAATTCGACGCCACGCCCGGCACGATCAGTTGCGCGCTCTTTCCCGGCGCGGTCTCGTCCGGCCCGGCGCTCACCGTTATGCAGACCATCTCGCTCGCCAGCCTGGTCCTCTCGAAGATGCTCGCGAGCTCGTCCGACCCCGAATTGCGCGGCGAGGTGATGAGCCTGATGGGCACGCCGGCTTTTCCGATCGCGGCGATGTCCGGCGTGAACCAACATCAGAACATGTACGCTTCGTTTCTGCTCGAGCCGCTCGGCGGCGGCTTTCCCGCGACCTCCTACCGCGACGGCGTCGATACCGGCGGCCTGGCTTTCGACATGCAAAGCATGATGCCCAATGCGGAAGAGAACGAGTGGTTCTATCCGATCCTCTATTTGTGGCGCAAAGAGCTGCCCGATTCGGGCGGCGCGGGCAAATATCGCGGCGGCAACTCCGGACAACTCGCGATCGTCGCGCATGACACCGATCGCGTGAACATGTACCTGGCCTCGGCCCATAACGCGATCCCGGGCCTCGGCCAGTTCGGCGGGATGCCGCCGGGGCCGTCGCACTATCTGATGTATCGCGACGAGGGCGGCATGGCGCGGGCGCGCGAATCGGCGCACATACCCGGCGATACGGCGCAGTTGAACGGCGCCGCCGAGCGGTTGCCGCCCAAGGCCTACGGCATCCAGCTCGGTCCGCGCGACGTCTTCGTGATGGGCTGGAGCGGCGCGAGCGGTTATGGCGATCCGCTCGAACGCGATCTTGAGTTGATTGCGAAAGACCTGCGCGAAGGGTCGGCGACCGCGGCCTGGGTCGCGAAAATCCACGGCGTCGTGTTTGACCACAACGGCGCGATCGACGCGGCGGCGTCGGCCGCGCGCCGCGCGGAGTTGCGACGCGCGCGCATAATCAATGTTCCGGAACGGAAACGGCGCGACAAAATCGAAGTTGCCGCCGCCCGCACCGTCGCCGAAAGCCTCGTGCTGGCCCACGTCGGCGGCGAAACCCTCCTGGGCTGCAAGCGCTGCGGCGAGGCGCTCTGCGCAGCCGACGAGAATTATAAGGAATACTGCGCGGTGTCCGAGACTGCCGTCGCGTCGGTGAATCCCTACGCGATTGATCCCCGCACCTTCGTCGACGAGGAGGTGGTCTTCCGCGGCTACGCCTGCCCCGGATGTGGCGTGATGCTGGCGACGGGCATCGAGCTCAAAACCGACCGTCCGCACTGGGATCTCCGCTTCGAGGTCACTAGCCGCTAAGGTAACGGGGCTGCTCACATCTGCGCCAGCCCGTGCGCGACGAATAGCGCCTCCTCAGGCGTCGAGGACCGACGGAGGATCGCGTTGCGGTGCGGAAAGCGGCCAAAGCGGCGAATGACTTCCATATGCCGCTCGGCATACATCAGGTACCCGGCCATCGCCGGAGCCCGAGCGAAGAGCTGGCGATGGAGACGCACCGATTCGCGCTGGTCATCGAGGTTCTCGCTATGTTCGAACGGTAGATAGACGAAGGCGCGCTCGACTTCGCTAAGCGCGAGATCGAATTGACGGGCCACCGCGTGCTTCGCCAGTGCCAGCGCCTTATGATCGGTCGCAAACGCGCGCGCCGTGCCGCGGAACATATTGCGCGGAAACTGGTCGAACAGAAGAGTCAGGGCCAGCGCACTTCGTGGTTCGTTCCGCCAATCCTGGAGGCTGCCCGCGTCCGCAAGCTTATAATCGGCGAGAAACCCGTCAGTACATGCCTGGTCGAAAGCGGGGTCCGGCACGAACCACACCCGTCGCTGGCGCGTCGGGCGCTTGCCGGGGCCGAACCAGAACTCCAGAATTTCCGCTACACGCTGTTCCGCCTCCATGCGCGCTCTCCATTGATTTTGCGACCATCGAAATTTGAAATTCGTAGCCTTCCCGCGCCTCAATCGCGATCGGTTTCTGATTACAGGCGAATACTTACTTGACTGTTCCCATCGTTTCGCGCGTGTGGCCTCAGGATCGTTGACGGAGCGCCGCTTCACAAGTATTGGAATTGACAAAGATTAATTGCGTTGAGTGCAACAATGGATCTGAACCGACTCAGCCTGTTTATACGGATCGTGGAGACCAGGAGCTTCACCAGGGCCGCTGCCGAGCTCGGAAAAACCACCTCCAGCGTGAGCCGCGCATTGATGCGGCTTGAACAAGAACTTGGAGTGCGCCTGTTGCAGCGGACCACGCGAAAACTCAGCCTCACCGCGGTCGGTCGCGCCTATTTCGACCAGGTGAGAGGGGCGCTGGCGCGCGTAGAGGAGGCGAGCACGTCGGCCCATGCTATGGGAGAAGAACCGCGCGGTGTCGTGCGGGTGACTGCGCCCCCTTCGCTCGCCAGTTCACTGATCCCGATGGTCGCCGGGTTTTTGCGGGAATATCCGAAAATTCGCGTGGAACTGTCGTTCTTCCAAAGAACCATCGATTTGATCGAGGAAGGCTTCGATCTCGCAATCCGCGTAGGACGTCTCGGAGATTCATCGCTGATCGCGCGCAGAGTCGGAAACTTGCGTGGGGGACTCTTCGCGAGCCGCGAATACGTCCGGCGCAGAGGCCAGCCACAACGGCTCGCCGATCTGGCCAAACACGACTGCGTGCTGTTCAGGGGTCAGGATGGCAAAGCAATTTTGCGCCTGCTCGACGGCGAGCGCGAGCACCGAGTTGAGGTCACGGGACCATTCACCGTGGACGAGATTCCGGCGGCCCACCAGGCCGTTCTCGCGGGTGTCGGAATCGGACCCATCTCTTTTTTCGTTAGCGCGCGGATGCGCGGCCTCGTCCGCATTCTTCCGAAGTACGCGACCGCCGATATCCCGGTGAGCTTGGTCTCGCCGAGCAAGCGATTGGAGCCCGCCAGCGTCGTGCTGATGCGCGATTTTCTGGCCGCGAAACTTACCCGCCTAAGCTGGCGCGGGTGAGGATCTTAACCAAACAATTTCCAGGTTAGCGCGGTGCGCGACCTCGCCCTTCGCGGCTACGCCTGCCCCGGATGTGTGATGCTGGCGACGGGCATCGAGCTCACAACCGACCGCCCGCACTGGGATCTCCGCTTCGAACGCTAGGCGAAATCCCGCGGCGCCGAAGACGCCAGGCGCTGTCGGCGCCTAAACCTTAGTGTCGGGTCCGAGGCGCGCGAGAGCCGGGCCGTCGAGCCGCCAGAGCGTCCAGTGCTCCTGAGGGGTTGCGCCGAGGTCGCGATAGAAGCTCTGCGCCGGCGTATTCCAGTCGAGCACCGCCCAATCCATCCGCGCCCATCCGCGCTCCGCGACGATCGCGGCCAGCCGGCGCGTCAGCGCGCCGCCGACGCCGCGGCCGCGATATTCGTCGCGGACGAAGAGATCTTCGAGGTAGAGGCCCGGGCGGCCGCTCCAGGTCGAGTAGTTGCGAAAGAACAGGGCGAAGCCCGCGGGGGCGGCCTCGTACTCGGCGAGTAGGCACTCGAAGGGCGGATCGTCACTCGCCATCTGTACGCGGAGGTCGTCAGCCGTGACCTTGACCGCGTCGAGATCGCGCTCGTATTCGGCAAGCCCGCGGATGAGACGGACTACGATGCGAGCGTCGTCCGGGGTCGCGAAGCGGATCGTCAAAGCCATCGGGGAGAACCTCTAAAGGGCAGGTTAGAGCATCGGACGAGCGAGTGAAACGCGCGCCTCGGTGCGTCACATCTTCGTCGCTCGAATTTTGGCTTTAGCCGCCTTTTTTTGCCGGTTCGGAGTGCGCATCTGAGATGGGCGGTGCGACCGTCGAGGGTTTAATCCCGTCAGCGGCGGGCATAGCTCGTGCTTTAGTCCGACGCTGAAGGACGCTGGGGGCGCGGAGGATGATTTGGGACGGGGGGAGTGCAGGAAGGCGAGGGGAGGGCGCGACGGCGCTCTCCCCGCTCGCTGTGCCGCGCGACGAACGCGTCGCAAATTCCAGCTACGGCGTCGCGCCGGCGATCGGTTTGCAGTCGGGCGATCGGTCTCCGGCCGGGAAATAGTCGGGTCGATCAGCCTTGCGCCGGGGCATCGCCGTAGCGCAGGACCTGGACCTTTTCGAGGGTGACCAGACCCGAACGGAGCATCCCGTTAGCCGCGGCGAGGAACTCGTCGATCTTCGCCTGAGCGTCGACGATTTCGACGACGATCGGCAGGTCTTCCGACAGGCGCAGAACTTTGGCGGAGTGCAGGCGGCTCGACCTGCCAAACCCCATCGGACCGCGCAGGACCGTCGCCCCCGCCAGATGCATCGCACGCGCTTTGATCACGAGAGCTTCGTAGAGCGGTTTACCCAGATGATGGTCGCCCTCGCCGATAAAAACCCGCAGCAACATCGCGTCCTTCGGGACTTGCATCGCGCTACGCTCCGCCGCGATTGAGCTTGAGCCCGGCAAGGTAGCCGAGCCAGACGGCAATCAAGCATAGCACCACGGAGAAGGTGATATTCGCGCCGACCTGGAGCCATTCGCGATCGCGGATGAGATTGAAGGTTTCGAGGCTGAAAGTTGAGAACGTCGTATAGCCGCCGCAGATTCCGGTCATCGTGAAGAGCCGCGCGGAAGGCGGCAGGAGGGTGCGTCCCTCGGGCAGGCTCAGTGCGGCGAGAAAACCAATCAGGACTGCGCCGGTCACATTGGCTACCATCGTCCCGAGCGGGAACGTCCCACCGGCGAGGCGCGCAACCAGCCCGCTGCATCCGTAACGGGCGACGCTGCCGAGCGCGCCGCCGATCGCGACCCACAGGTATGGCATCAGGCGGGCGGCCCTCAGGCTAGAAGACCGCGTACCAGGGCGACTCGCGCGGATCCTGCGGCTGGAACTCGATGCTGAAGGTGTCGAGCAATGTACCTTCGGCGTGCCTAAGCGCGATCCGCGCGTTCTCGAGGTCAACGTCGGCCTGCACCTGATTTCCCTGCGCCGTCACCAGTTCGCTCTGGAACTGGAGCAGGTCGTGGGTCGTGGCGAGGCCGACCTTGAACCGGACATTCTCGTCGTGCAGCGATTTTTCCGCGTAGCGGGCAGCGTCCTCGGTGGCCCGCACACGTTTAACATCGGCCTGCAGGTTGGCGAGGGCAGACTCGATCTGTGCGACGGACTGCGACAGCGCTGCGCGATACTGCAAGCGTGACTGCTCGTAGCTGACGCGGGCCTGCGCCAGGGCGGCCTTGGCCGCAGCGTTGTCCAGCGGCATCTCCATACTCAAAACGCCGGCATAGTTATAGAAACGCGCGTCGAGCGCGTGGTTGAGGGCGTCGCCGTAAATGCCGCCAAAGGGCAGTCGGTTGCCTAACACTGCCGGGGATGCGGCAGACCCCGGTACGGCTATGCAGTTGGACGTGCTGCTGGCGCTCTTCGAGAAGCTCGCGATGCAATGAGCGGTGCCGGATATCGCGGTGACACCGAACTGCGCGCCGAGATTGAGCTGCGGCAGGGTCTGGTTCTGGGCGAACTTCACCTGGAGCAATGAGGTTCGGATCGCCTCACGCAGGCCGCCAAGCGCCGGGCTATACTCGACCATCTTTTCCAGCGCCGTCTCTTCGGTATCGCGGATCTCGGTAGTGGGATTGGGTGAGTCGGCAGGCTCAACACTTTGGGGAATGAACGTGCCGTTGGGATTCAGCATCACGTCCTGCCGGAGCTGGGCGCGGGCGCTCTGGAGTGCGGCCTGGGCGGCATAGACGTTGGCCTCGGCGGTCGACGCGGCGGACTGCGCTTCCTGCAGATCGATCGGGGCCAGCGTGCCGACTTTGAGGCTGATGGCGTTGACGCGCACCAGGTCGCTATTGAACTTGAGTGCGGAATCCGCGACCGCAAGATTCTCGGTCGCGCCGACCACGGCCCAGTACTCCTCCCCGATCCGTTGCACGAAATCATTGAGCGCCGAGCCGTAAGTCCACTGGGCGGTGCGCTGGGCGGATTCCGCCAGATGGACGTTGAGCCGGGCGAAATCCCAGCCAAAGTTGCGCAGCAGCGGCTGCACCAGCGAGAGCTCCCCGGAAGGCATATAGGAGGGGTTGACCGAGGAGAAAGCCGAATTGGTCAGCGTGCGATTGTTGTCGAAGGTCAGGCCCAGCGTGCCATTGGTCGTCGCCAGAACTTTGTTGATGGCGAAATTCCAGTCGTAGAACTTCTGCGTGAAGGCGTCGCCGTGCAGCACCTGAAACACCGACGAAACCGGCGTCACCTGCTTGGAGACGTCGAGCTGCGAGGTCAAGTCGGGGTCGAAGGCGGCGTTGGCCTGGCGGATCGCCTCGGTCGCTGCGATCGGTTCGAGTTGCGTCGCCGCGAGCGCGGGATTGTTGCGAATCGCAATATAGATCGCCTCTTTCAGGGAGATTTTGCGCGCATGGTTGTCGGCGGTGCCGAGGTACTGTTCGCTGATCAGTCCCTCGGGCGGAACGGTCGAGCCGGGCGTGATCTGGGTAACGAAAGCGCCGGGGATCGACAGGATTGGATTGCGCTCGAATTGATCGGCGGCGGAGCCGGCGACGTTGACCTGCGGCGGCGCGAGGCGGGTCGCGAGGGCAGGCGGCTGCGCGGCGCCGGTGGTCGGCGGAGTTGATTGGGCGGCCGCGCCTGCGGCTAGCGCGATCGCGATCGGCATGACCCACAGCGCCGACGGCGCTTTTTTGTTCGCGAACATCTGAAACAGCCTCCTAACGGCCCCCCTTCATCGAGCAAGGGAGGCGTTACCTTCACCCATCGATGTGTGCGAAAGCCGGACGGAAAAACGTCGGCGCGCCGGGTTTTTGGACGACGGCTTGCAACACGCCAGTCGCGCGATTATAGCCAAAGGTTCCGGCGGCCTTCTACTCTGTCAGCCGGATTAGGCGAAATTTTTGCAATGGCGTTATTGAAGCTACTCGCTGCGTCGCTCTGTATGATCTGCCTGACGATCGCGCTGTCTGGCTATCTGGTGCTCGCGCAATTGCCGCCGCCGAACCCCTCGGTTGCGCCGCTGTCAGCGCCCGTCGGGCCGGCGCAACTGCCCGCGCCCGTGACGGTCCAGGCGGCGCCGTCGCTGGTCGCGGTGCCGACCCCGGCGCCGGCCTCGCCGACCCCGCTCGCGCGCGTCTTCAATTGCAGTTGCGCGGGCGCCGGCGTGCCGACGAGCTGGATGGGTCAGGTCAGCGCGCCGGGCTTTTTTGCCGCCCGTCAGGCCGCCACCGGCGCCTGTCTTGCCTACAACCAGCGGCGCCAGCCGGCACCGCCCGAGCTCTTGACGCATCAGGCGGCGCAATTTGGCCCGGCCGCGACGCTGCCGCAAGGCTTCGAAAATCCCAACCTGGCCGCATCGGCGGGAGCGATTCTGCCCGGCACACTAACTACCTCGACCGCGACGCAGCTTAAAGCCTGCTCGCAATGCGCCTGCGATTGATGCGCTGAGGCGTCGACCCCTCGACGCCGCGATTCGACCGCGCGGCGGGTTTCCATTTTTGCTTTCCACGGGATATATTTTCCGCCGATTCAGGTGAGATCGCGCCGCGGCGTCGTGGGGAGCAAAGCGCGCCGCGGGGGACAAGCGTCGCGGGTAAAAATTCAAGCGAGAACGGAGCTTACATGGCAGACCAAAGTTGGAAAGAAGTGAAGTACCAGGTCGGCGACAACGAGCTGCAAGTGATCACCGGTGGTAGCGGAAAGCCGCTGCTGGTGCTGCACGGCGAGCTCGGGTTTCCGGGCTGGCTCAAGTGGAATGCAGCGCTGGCCGCCAAGCGCACGCTGTGCATCCCGCTCCATCCGGGTTTCGGCAAGTCGCCGCTGGCCAACTGGATCATGGACGCGCGCGACCTCGCGGCCTTCTACAGCCGCTTCATCCGCGAGCAGAAGCTCGCGCCGATGGAGGTCGTCGGCTTCTCGCTCGGCGGTTATATCGCCGCCGAGATGGCCGTCGCCAACTCCGCCCAGTTCAGCAAGATGGTGCTGGTCGGCGCGACCGGCATGCGCCCGCCGTCGGGCGAGATCATGGACATGTTCACCGTCACCGCGCGCGCCTATCTGAACAAAAACGTGGTCGATACCCAGGGCGAAGAGTTCCGCAAGCTCTTCGGCGGCGAGCAGACGCCCGAGCAGTACGAGGCCTGGGAAGACGCGCGCGCGGAAACCGCGCGCATCGCCTGGCGGCCCTATATGTTCACCCAGAGCATGGAGCATCTGCTCGGCAACGTCGCCGGCCTGCCGACGCTGGTGGTCTGGGGCAAGCGCGATCCGGTGACCCCGCTCTCGGTGGGTGAGCTCTACAGCAAGAAGATCGCGGGCGCGAAGCTGGTGACGCTCGACTGCGGGCATATGCCCGAGGTCGAGAAGCCCGACGATTTCATCCGCGAGGTCTCGGCATTTTTGGGATGATCGCGGCCGCGGGCCGGGGGCGCTGGGGTACGGAGGGCGGTCGTCCGTCCATCGGATAGTGGTCGTGCCTTCGAGGCCCATCTGATAAGAATTCGTAACGGGATTCAGCGGGAGATTTCAGCATGCATTTAATGTTTTTCACCGAGCGCGCCTATCACGCGGTGCCGGAGGACGAGGTCCTCAAACGGCGGAGTTTCTTCGGCGTGCCGAATACCTTTCTGGATCGGGAGCGGGGCGCCCAGTTCCTTAACGAATATCTCGACGAGAAGATTTACTGCGACGAGCTCGGCTTTGACGGCGTGATGCTCAATGAGCATCACGGCACCCCGTTCTGCATGGGCGCGGTGATGAACGTCGAGGCCGCAGTGCTCGCGAAAACCACCAAGAAGGTGAGGATCGTACTGCTCGGGAATCCGACGCCGATCGTCGGCAATCCGCTGCGGCTGGCCGAAGAGCTCGCGATGATCGACATGATCTCGGGCGGGCGGCTGGTGCCGGGCTTTATCCGCGGCGCCGGCAGCGAGCAGCTCTTCATGAACGCCAACCCGGCGCAGAATCGCGAGTTGTTCGACGAAGCCCACGATTTCATTCTCCAGGCCTGGACCAAGCCCGGACCGTTCCGCTTCGAGGGCAAGCACTTCCATTATCGGTTCGTCAATCCATGGGTGCTGCCGGTGCAGAAACCGCATCCGCCGATCTGGATTCCGGGGCTGATCAGTCCGGAGACTGTGCAGTGGACCGCGAATCACAAATATCCGTACGTCGCGCTCGCGACGTCGCTGAAGCCCACCCTCGAGCTGTGGAACATGTACGGCAAGATCGCCGCCGATCAGGGCTATCAGGCCGGTCCGGAGAATTTTGGCTACCTGCAGCCGGTCTTCTGCGCCGACACCGACGCGAAGGCGGAAGAGCTCGGCAAGGGCTTTCTCTTCGGCGGCAGCTTCGCGCATTTCGCCAAGCCCGAATGGATGTTCCCGCCCGGCTACAACTCGAAAGCGGCAACCAAACGGCTCGCCAGCCAGGCGGCCAATCCCAATCTGCCCGGACATGGCGGACTCGGCCATGACCCGGAGACCGACGCGGAGATTCAAGCGCTCAAAAAATCGATTTACGACGGCTACCCGACCTGGCAAAAGGACCGCCAGATCATCACGGGCTCGCCCAAGACGCTGGTCAAGAAGCTGCGTTACATCCTCGAAGTGCTGCGGCCCGGGATCTTTTCCTTCTGGCTCGACGGGCCGTATTCGCAGGCCGATCGCCATCGCTGCGTCGAGCTGCTGGGCAAGGAAGTGATGCCCGCGCTGCACGAGATCGGCGCAGAACTCAAGCTGACGGATCCCTTCCAGATGAAGCCAGGGACGCGGAAGCTATCCGGCAGCGGGTACGAAGCCGTCGGCAACGCCGCGATGCTCGACGCCTGAGAATAAGATCGATTCATACTGAAAGCGCGGGCTCAGGGAGAATATTGCGATGCACATAATGTACTTCACCGAACGCCCGTATCTCTACGCGCCGGAGGACGAGGTGCTGAAGCTGCAAAGCTTCTTCGGCGTGCCGAACAAATATCTCGACGCCAACAAGGGCGCCGCGCTGCTCAATGAGTATCTCGACGACAAGGTGCTCGCCGAGGAACTCGGCTTCGACGGCGTGATGCTCAACGAGCATCACGGGACGCCCTTCTGCATGGGCGCGGTGATGGACATGGAGGCCGCGGTCCTCGCCAAGATCACCAAGAAGGTGCGTATCGTCCTGCTCGGCAATCCGCTGCCGGTGGTGACCAATCCGCTGCGGCTGGCCGAAGAGCTCGCGATGATCGGCATGATCTCCAAGGGCCGCCTGGTCACCGGATGGGTGCGCGGCGCGGGCAGCGAGCAGTTCGCCAACAACGCCAATCCCGCCTACAACCGCGAGTACTTCAACGAGGCGCACGATCTGATCATGGCGGCGTGGCAGCGGCCCGGGCCGTTCCGCTGGGAGGGCAAGCATTTCCATTACCGCTTCATCAATCCGTGGGTCCTGCCGGTGCAGAAGCCGCGCCCGCCGATTTGGATTCCGGGATTAGTCAGTCCCGAGACGTTGATCTGGTGCGCCCGCCATCGCTATCCCTATCTGGCGCTTTCGACCTTCCTCGAACCGACGATCGAGTGCTGGAACATTTATACGAAGATTGCGGCCGAAGAGGGCTATCAGGCTGGACCGGAAAACTTCGGCTATCTGCAGAAGGTTTTTCTTGCTGAAACCGAAGAGAAGGCGCAGGAGCTCGGCCGGGCAGACCTATGGGGCGGCGGCCTGACCCATTTCGCGCGGCCCGAGTGGATGTTCCCGTCGGGCTACAACACCAAGGAGGCGACCCGCCGGATGGCGCGCCAGTTCGTCGATCCGAAGACCGGCGCATTTGTCTTCGCCGCCGAGGCGCAGGAGAACGTCGATACCAAGGCCCTGAAGCAGGCGTTCCTCGACGCTTACCAGGGCGCGCAGGATAATCTGCAACTCATCGTCGGCACGCCCAAGACCGTCATTCCCAAGATCAAGAAGATTCTGGACGTTTTGCGCCCGGGGATTTTCTCCTTCTGGCAGAACGACGGGCCGATCTCGACCGAGCAGCGCCGCACCTCGATGCGGCTGATCGCGAATGAGGTGGTGCCCGAGGTGCGCGAGTACAGCAAACAGCTCGGCCTCACCGACCCGTTCCAGGTCGAGCCGGGCTCGCGCAAGCTCGCGGCCGGCGCCAAGCCCGAGCCAGTCGCCCACGCCGAGGCCCTCAGCGCCTGACGCGGCAGCAAGCTTGACCCCGCAGTCGCTGCTGACGCGAATCGCCGCGCGATCGCGATTCACATCAGCAGCGTTCCACGTGTGGAAGGGGCAAATCGAAATGGAAGACGGTCGTCCGAGTTTCACCGCAATTGCTTCTGCGATGGTGCGGGCGGCGCATCTGCTCTGGGATGATCCGCCGAAAATCTTCGAGGATACATTGGCATTGCAGCTCTCGGGAGTTGCTAGCGAGGCGGAGCTCCGGCAGCGATTCGATGTACTGTCAAAGGAATTCGCCGCGGAATCCAGTCCCGAATTGGCTCAGGCTACGCTCCGTTATATCCGCTGCCCAGTGACGATGCGGAGTCGCTATGTGGAAGATGAACTCGACCAGGCGATTAAGCGGGGCGTCTCACAGTACGTTATCTTGGGAGCCGGGCTCGACTCATTCGCGAATCGCAGGCCGAACGTGGTGAAAGTTCTGCGCGTGTTCGAAGTGGATTATCCAGCCACCCAAGCCTGGAAGCGGGCGCGTCTTCAAGAACTGGGCATAGCACTGCCGCCCAACCTCGTTTTCGTGCCGCTCGATTTTGAGAAGCAATCGTTGATCGAGAGTTTGCGAGAGAACGGCTACCGTCCTAACGTCCCCGCACTCTTCTCGTGGCTCGGCGTCACGCCGTACCTGACGCGGGATGCGATTTTCGACACGCTGCGAATGGTCGCTTCGATGGCGCCGGGCACCGAGATCATTTTCCAGTATGTTCTTCCGGCAGCACTGCTGGACGAGGAGACTCGCCAAATCCTCGACCTGCTGAAGGCGAGAGGCGCTGCTCGGGGCGAACCGATGATTACGTTTTTCGAACCGGCGAGCCTTGCGGCGCAGGTTCGGGAGTTGGGATTCGGTGAGGTCTTGGAATTCGGACCCGAGGAGGCAAACGCTCGCTACTTTGCCAATCGCACCGACGGCCTCCGCATGCGCGATATGGATCACTTCATGAAAGCGCGAGTCGGTCCGGCATCCGGATAATCTTTAAAGCCGTTCTGGGTACTTGCATCGGCGCGGCAGCCGCGGAGCTATTGAAGGAAGGCCTCCGCGGAGAGCTGCCGCCCGCGAGCAGAATCTTGCCCGCGTTCGGCCTCGAGGCCAGCACCGTCGCAGTGTGACCCCAGCGATTCTCGTTCATTGCCGATCCGCGAACGATCTCGTCTGAGAAGGGATCGTAAAGATCCGTATAGTCGCCGCCAGCGATCAGGGTCCATCCGGATTTCGGCCCGACGGTAATCACTGTTGCGGTCTGAGCATTACGCTGATCAGTCATGTCAGGTCCGGCTTTGAAGGTATCCGTGGCCGGATCATAGAGTTCGCTTGATGAATAAGGGCTGCTGTAATAATCCGCCGGTCACCAAAACCTTGCCCGCATTCGGCCCTACCGGTATCAGGGTAGCTGAGGCTTCGATCCTAACTTCATTCATCGCTGGCCGGCGAGCAGCGAAGCGATTCAATCCGGGATCAAATAACTGCGCTGCAGGAGACGCGTGGCCTCCCTGCCCAGGGTCGTAACCAGCGATCAGAATTTGACCCCAGGTCGCCATCTTCGACGGCGACGTGGAAGCCGTCGGCAAGCCGAGGCGGCAAGCCGTCGCGATTGCTATCGCAACCGGGATGGCAGCGTACTGGAAGAACCGGGCTCTCATCGTGTCCGCCTTTGGCGCCTGACGCGGCAGCAAGCTTGATCCGGCCCGCGCTGCTGATCGCGAATCGCCGCGCGAGCGCGCTTCGCGTCTGTGCCTGTTGCTACTGATGGCGAGTCGGCACGTGGCTCTTTACGCCGGTACCCGATCGCGGCGGTGGTGACGACGGCAACTGCACGGCGACCACGTCCCCGGGCGCGCCATACATCAGCGGACCGGGCGCAAAGGTGTTGGTCGCCGGATCATAGAATTCGGTCGAAGCCTCTACTTTCCCGCAAGCGATCTCCGTTTTGAAGTGGCAAGCGGCGCCGCCGGCAATCAGAATCTTTCCCGCATGCGCCCCCGAAGCGATGGTTATCGCAGCGTGTTGCGCGCGCTGAGCCTTCATTTGTGGGCCGGGCGAGAAACTATTCGACGTGGGATCGTAGAGCTCGGTCGAAGACAACTTATGAAAATCGTTGGTCTCGCCGCCAGCGATCAGAATCTTGCCGGCGTTTGGGCCAGTGGGGATAGTCGTCGCGGTGTGAAAAGCGCGAGCCGTTTTCATGCTCGCGGTATCGCCCGGTGGCGCGAAACTGTTGGTCTCCGAGTCGTAGAGCTCGGTCGAAGCCAGAGCAACAGAGTGTTCCGAATCCCCCGGGCTCCAGCCACCGACCAGCAGAATTTTTCCGGCGTTAGGTCCGGTCGCTATGAGCCCGGCGATATGCCCATAGCGGCCGATGTTCATCGCGGGTCCGGGTGTGAAGGTATTGGTCACGGGGTCGTAGAGGTCTGTCGAGTTGGGGGGATCATGTGCGCCACCGGCAAAGAGAATTTTTCCTGAGTTCGGCCCGCTGGGAATCATGGTTGCCGTAGAATAATTAAAGACATGTGGCGAGTGCGGCCCGGCTACGACAGTGTGGGTAAACGAATCGTAGAGATCGGTTGTGTCGGGTGCGGCCAGGAGTATCCAGCCGGATCTCGGTCCTGAAGTCAGCACCGTCGCGGTCTGAGCGACGTCACGCAGCGTCCTCGTCGACTGGCGGGCGAGCGTATTAGTAGCGGGGTCGTAGAGTTCGCTCGAGTAGCGGAACTCGCCCAAAAACATCTTGCCGAGCTGTTGGTAGTACCCGAGCGTGCTTGCCTGCTCGTCGGACCCGTTGCCAAGCAAAACCTTGCCGGCGTCGGGGCCCATCGGTATCATCGTTGCACTTTCTCCGAACTCCGCCGGTTTCCTCAACTGCGGCCCAGGCGCAAAGCGATTGGACAGTGGGTCGTACAGCTCGGTCTTCGAGGTGTACTCTCCGACGATCAGAATCTGGCCCCAAGTGGCCCTTTTTGATGTGACATGGGACGCCCAGCTCCTCTCACCTATGCACAGGCCTGCTGCGACTATTGCGGTAACCGCCGCTCGCCGCGCTGTGATCCTTGGCCTCATTGCTTTCCAGTGCGGCACTCTGCCACGGGCCTGGCGTCGTAACAGCTTCGGTCGATCGGAAGTTTGCCTCGGCGATAGGAGCGAGAGAAGACTGTACACATTACTTTACCGGTTTCGAAAGAGTTTCTTCTCGTACGCCCGGCGGTGTTCCAAACCTTTCGATGGCCGTTTTCCAGTCTGCAGATCATGCACATAAATATAGTGGTCAAATCTCTCAGCTGCGCCGAGATAGTCGCCGGTGAATTCCCGTGGGCTAGAACTCCCGTTGAGCTTCTTCAAAAGATCTAGCTCGGCGAAATGCTTTATATTGTATGCGAGACTTGTCAACGCATCGAATTGATTCCTAGTCAGCGGAACGCCGACGTTTCTCTTTACTCGATCTTCCGCTTTGCGCACATCTTGGGTGAAGAGCCAGTCCGCGTTCTCTTTGGTGATGACCTGAGTCTCGTCCCCGAGAGGCAGGAGGTGGCCGTATCCAATAGTGGGGTGACCCGCTTCATCGTCGTATACCTGCAGCTTAAGTGCCTCCTGTTGCTCCAGCCAGTCTCGCAGCCCTCTGCTCGAGGACATGTTGCTCGGCCCGCTGAAGTCTAACAGCTTGCTGAACGTGGCGTCGCTCGGTTTGATCAAGCCACTCGGAGCGCCACTCAAGTTTCGACCCTGAAACTCGACTATTGCCCTGACCGTCTCGGAGTTGATCGAGCTTGTGAGCAGCAACAGGCGGTCGCTGCCGCCGCTCTTGATTATCTGCACGTTGAGCAGCCCCTGCACCGTCTTTATGTCCTCGCTGTCGTTGCCCCAAGGTAACTTCGGAGGCGATCCGAAATACTTCGCATCTCCTATGGGGTTCGTAATGCGATTATTCAACGCTGGCATCTCGACACTCTCCTTCCGGCCGCCGTCCGCACGCGGCAAAAGCCTTCCGAAGAGCGATGACGGAAAAGTCTAGTTGTCGTAAGGATGAAACTCTTCCTCCCTCGACGCGGAGGCCCTCAGCGCCTAAGGCCTTAACTGGACTGCGATTCCGCGTTCGCTGCTGATCGCGAATCGCCGCGCGACTGCGATGACGCCAGGAGGGCGGCTATTGTTTTAGACTCGGGGCGGGGCTCTTTACGCCGTTCCCCAATCGCGGCGATGGTGACGACGGCAACTGCAGGGCGACCACATCCCCGGGTGCGCCATGCATCAGCGGACCGGGCGCGAAGCTGTTTGTGGCCGGGTCGTAAAGCTCGGTTGAGGCCAGAGACGCCGTCCTGCAGTCGCTCAGGTTGTGTGACGCGGAGCCTACGCCTCCGATGATCAGAATCTTGCCGGCATTAGGCCCCGAAGCGATCGCGATCGCGCCCTGTTCCGTGCGGCGCCAGCGCATCGGCGGTCCGGGCACAAAGCGATTGGTCGCCGGGTCATAGATCTCGGTCGAGGAGAGCGCACACACCTCCATCGAGTTCGGTTGATCGGCGCGATCATCTTGACCGCCAGCGATCAGAATTTTCCCGGCATTCGGACCCGAAGGGATAACTGTCGCAGTGTGAAAGGCACGCGCGAACTGCATAGTTGCGGTGGCGCCCGGCGGCGCGAAAGTGTTGGTCGCTGGGTCGTAAAGCTCGGTCGAACTGAGAGAAACGATTTCCCCCTTACGGTTCTCGGCTCGGCCGCCAGCCAACAGAATCTTTCCGGCGTCGGGACCAGCTGCTATCACCGTTGCAGTATGCGCCTCTCGGTTGGCGTTCATAGCGGGTCCGGCTATGAATGCGTTGGTTGCGGGATCGTAGAGCTCGGTCGCGGTGACTGGGTCATCCGCGCCGCCAGCGAATAGAACCTTTCCAGTGTTCGGTCCAGCGGAAATCAAAGTCGCAGTGTTCGAAATGCGACTATGCTCCAGTTCCGGCCCATGCGCGAAGATATTGGCGAAAGGATCGTAGAGATCCGTTGAATTGCCCTCAGCTAACAGAATCCATCCTCTCTTTGCCCCTACCGTGATCACCGTCGCGGTAAAGGTGTCACGAGTGTCATTCATGGTTGGCGCGTGGCTGAAGGTATCGGAGTCTGGATCGTAAATCTCAGTCGATGCGAGCAAACCAAATTTTTCGTCGTATCCGCCGGCGACCAAAACTTTTCCAGTGTTTGGTCCTAGCGGGATAACGGTGGCGGCCGCCCCGAGGCGCTCCTGGTGCATCACGGGACGCCGCGCAGTAAAGCGATTCGAAACCGGGTCATACAATTCGGCCACGAACGGGAGGCGGCGAATCCCCTGTTTCTCGCCACCAACAATCAGAATCTGGCCCCAGGTGGGAGTTCCGGATGACGGAGCAGCCGCTGAAATCCCGCCGACACACCATCCAACTAGGATCACAGCAGTGATCGCGACCACTGGGCGCCACACTTTGGCGTACTGCTGTAGTGCGGTCAAAAGGAGGACCATAAAAATCACCGCCGCAAAAAAAGGTCCCGTTCAGCACGCCGCCGGCCCGGCAATCCGGCGGGATGATGAGTGCCGGAACGGACAAAGAATTTGAATTGGTCTGCAGCACCGAGATAGTCACCGGTAAATTCGCGCGGGCTGGTGCTGCCATTGAGCATTTTCAGCAATGTCGAATTCTCGACCTCCCTCTTTTTCACATTGAAGCAAAAGCTGACGAGCGCGTCGAATTGGTTTTGTGTGAGCGGAACACCCACCAATCGCTTGACCGCGTCTTTCGCGGTTTGCAGATCGGTTTCAAGAAGGCCCTCTGCCTCCTGTTCGCTAATTTGGGGTCTGAACTGGTCCTCTGAATGGGAATGATTAATCTTGCCACGATGCACGTAATGCCCGAAGCCAATGGTAGTGTTTTCCCCTCCATCATGGTCGTGCAAAGTCAGACTTAAGGCTTCCTGTTTCTCGATAAATTTGATCCCTGAAATATTCACGTACTTGTCGCTCGGCCCACTGAACTCCAACAGTTTACGGAACGTTTCGTCGCCCGGTTTGATCAAGCCTCGGAGCACCACCCAAGTTTCGACCCTGAAACTCGACTATTGCCCTGACCGTCTCCGAGTTGATCGAGCTTGTGAGCGGCAACAGGCGGTCGCTGCGGCCGCGCTTGATTATCTGCACGTTGAGCAGACCCTGCACCGTCTTTATATCGTTGGTGTCATTACCCCAAGGCAGCCGCGGAACTGAACCGAAATACTTCGGATCTCCCACGGGGTTCGTAATGCGATTATTCAACGCTGGCATCTTGACACTCTCCTTCTGGTCGCCGTCCGCAGGCGGCAAAAGCCTTCCGAAGAGCGATAACGGAAAAGTCGAGTCGTCGTAAGGATGAAATTCTTCATCCCGCGACGCGGTGAACGAAGCGGATTCGCGCTGCGCCTCAATTCTTAACGCAGGTCGCAGACTCGCTTGCTCGGCTTCGCGCCAACAGAAGGCGCTCCGCCTGGCTCTATGCGACGATCTTCGAGGCGCGCAGCATAGCGATTTCCGCGGGTGCGAGCTTGAGCTCGCGCAGCAGCTCGTCGGTGTGCTGGCCGAGGGTCGGCGCGAACTCGCGCAACTCCGACGGCGTCGCGCTGAAGCGCGCGGCCGGGCGCGGCTGGCGCATCGCGCCGGCCTGCGGATGCGTACTCTCGACGATCAGATGATTCGCCGCGACCTGCGGATCGCTGAACAGCTCCTCGCGCGACAGCACCGGCGCGCACGGCACCTGCTCGGCGTCGAGCCGCGCGAGCCAGTCGGCGGACGATCGCTTGACGAGAACTTCCGCCATCAGCTCGAGCCGGGCGTCCGCATACTTGATCCGTCCCGCGGGAGTGTTGAAGCGTTCGTCGGCGAGCCATTCGGGACGCGCGAGCGCGCGGCACAGTCCCTCCCATTCCGAATCCGAGATCGCGCCGCAGGTGATGTAACCGTCCGCGGTCGCGAAGATCAGATCGCGCGTGTTCGCGGGGCGCGTCACGTTGTGAGCGGGATCGGTGAAGGTGTAGGCGGCCATCGATTCGGCCCAGTGAAAGGCGATCACCGCGTCGAGCATCGCGAGCCGCACGTGCTGTCCCAGGCCGGTGCGCTCTCGCGCCAGCAGCGCCGCAGTGATCGCCTGCGCCGCGGTGAGCGCGGTCACTTTGTCGGGCACAATCACGCGCATCATGCGCGGCCGCCCGTCCGGATCGGCCTGAATCGAAGCGAGCCCGGACAGCGCCTGGATCACCGGATCGTAGGTGCGCTTATGCACATACGGTCCGGCTTCGCCGAAACCGCTGATCGAGACGTAGATCAGGTCGGGCTTGATTTCGCGCAGGACCGGTTCGCCGAGCCCCATCCGTTCGGCGGCGCCGGGGCGAAAATTCTGGATGAAAACGTCGGCGGTGCGAATCAATTGCTTGAGCAGCTCGACTCCGCGCGCCGTCTTGAGATCGATTACGACCGAGCGCTTGTTGCGATTGACGATAGCGAAGACCGGCGACATCCCGCGCCGCCGTCCGGCGAGCGCGCGCGTCAGATCGCCGATACCCGGCGGCTCGACCTTGATCACGTCCGCGCCCTGATCGGCGAGCATCATGGTCGCCATCGGACCCGAGACCATCTGGGTGACGTCGATTATGCGAAAGCCGTCGAGCGCTCCGGGCATGGGGTGCGCCTCCAGATCGGACAGTGACACGATCCGGCAGCCGGGTGAAGCCGCGCGATGCGGCCGATCGATGGCGGCGTGGGCCCGCGACGCGAAAGAGATTTATGCTACCAGCGGCGGACGCGGCCGGTATCGACGTGGACGAAGCCGGAGCGGGGATAGAAGCCCACCCCGCCTTCAGCGAGTGCGAGCGCGGCGCGTCGCAGCAACGTGAGCTCGACGCCCGGCAGGTGGATGTCGGCGGCCTTGCCCTCGACGTGCATGCTGTGGCGGGCGACGCCCTCGGACTGCGCCGCGAGCCAGGCGTTGGTCGCGGCCGATCGATAGCCCGAGATCAGATCGAACGGCTGCGTCGCGCCGAGGTTGGCGTGCAACTCGGAGAGCAGGTCGAGCAGGCGCGGGTCGATCGGCTTGACCTCGTTGGCGCGGAAATCGCGGAAGAAATAGTTGAGCTGGTGCAGCGCGTCCGGGACGTATGCGCCGCGCTCCCAATAGACGGTGCGGATACTCTCGCCCGTGTGGACGTTGTTGAAGGCCAGCGCGCGCGGCGCGTTAGTGGCGTAATCGCGACGACGCCCCGGGCGGAGCAGCGCCGGCCAGAGCTCGATCCATTCGCGCGCCGCGACCACGCCGGGAATCGCGATCAGCGCCGCGCCTGCCACTGCGCTCTTGATAAAGGCGCGCCGGGCGATCGCCACGGCGGGAGGTTTTTGCGCTGCCAACTTCATCGCGTTAACGCCACCGCCACCCCATCATTGCGATTGGGGCCTTTGCGGTTTCGTGTAAGTCAAGCACAAAGGCGGACCGGTTGGAACCGGCCTACTCGAAAACGATCTCGACCGACTCCAGATAGGCGGTCAGATTTTCCACGCAGCGCCGCACCGTCGCGAGATCCTGGTTGGTCGCGGCGCGTTCGATTTCGGCGCCAATCTCGCTGATCCGGTCGAAGCCGAAGCTGCCGCCCTCGCCCTTGATCTTGTGCCCGATGCCGCGCAGGGCGGCATAGTCGGCGGTCGCCGCCGCCGCCATGATCTTGTCGGCGTCGAGCCGCTTGTTGGCGAGAAAGCCCGGCATCAGATCGCTCAAGTCCGGATCGACCTGGATCATCAGTTTCTTCACGTTATCCCCCGAGGTGCGAGCCGGTCGCGACCGCCGCGCCGACACGGCGCGATCCCCGCGGCGGACCGGTGAATTTACGAATCGCTTCGTGCAAGGCGGCCTTTTTGATCGGTTTGGTCAGATGCGCGTCGCATCCGGCCTCGAGGCTGCGGCGCTCGGCGTCGCCCAGCGCAGAGGCGGTCAGCGCAACGATCCGCACCGCGGCCAGACCGCGTTCGCGTTCCCATTGCCGGATCGTGCGGACGGCCGTGTAGCCATCGACGATCGGCATCTGCACATCCATCAGGACGAGATCGTACGGCGCTGCCTTCATCAGGTCGATCGCAATCTGGCCGTTTTCCGCGAACTCGAGCTGACAGGATAGATTCTTGAGGTAGGCTTCGATCAGCAGGCGATTGTCGGGCGAATCGTCGGCGACCAAAATCCGGATCGGCGCGCTGGTCAAACTAGTCGTCGCCGCAGTTACTGGTTGGGCGAAGCTACCGCCGGCGTCGTCGCCGGTGTAAAGCGGTGCGCGGCCGAGCGTCGCGTGGGCGGCGCTCGCGCTGCGGCGATTGAGCGGCGTGCGCGGCGGGTCTGACTCGAACCCCTCCGGCAGGCCAAATCCGAGCGCGACCCGGAACGCGCTGCCCTTGCCGACCTCGCTCTCGACGCTTACCGCGCCATTCATCAGATCGACCAGCCGTTTCACGATCGCCAGGCCCAGGCCGCTGCCGCCGTATTTTCGCGCGGTCGAAGAGTCCGCCTGCGTGAAAGCTGAAAAAAGCTCGCAGAGCTGGACCGGCGGGATGCCGATGCCGGTGTCGGCAACGGTGAACTGCAACTCCGCGCGCGGCCGTAGCGCCGCGGTCCCGGCCCACTCGTCGCCGGCGGCTGCGCCGTTGCCACTTATTGCTGGAGCGCCGGCCGCATCGACCCTTAAAACAACTGCGCCGCGCTCAGTGAATTTGATCGCGTTACTCAGCAGATTGATCAGGATTTGGCGCAGGCGCAACTGATCGCCCAGCAGCCGGCGGGGCACTTGGGCCGCGACCCGCGCAGTCAGTTCCAGCGACTTCTCGCGCGCGCGCAGTCCCAGCGTCTCGACCACGCCGTCGATTACCTCGCCGAGATCGAATTCCGCGCTTTCAAGATGCAACCGGCCGCTTTCAACCTTCGCCAGATCGAGGATGCCGTTGATCAACTCGAGCAGCGCGTTGCCGTTGCGGCGCATGGTCTCGACATAGCGCCGCTGCTCGTCATCGAGCGGCATCTCGGCCAGCAGCTCCGCCATGCCGAGAATCGCGTTCATCGGCGTGCGGATTTCATGCGACATGCTCGAGAGAAACTCGGTCTTGGCGCGCGACGCGGCGAGCGCGGCTTCGCGCGCGGCAACCAACTCGCGTTCCACCTTGCGCCGCTCAGTAATGTCGTGGGCGAAAGTGATGATGCAGGGCGTGCCGCGCAGTTCGGCGACCACCGCGGACAGCACAACCGGCACGAGGTGACCGTCTCTGGCGCGCAATTCGACTTCGAGATTTCTAGCCACCCCCGAGGCCTTAAGGGTGCGCACCATGCTTCTAAGCTGAGCCGGGTCCGGCCACAGGTTGAGGGCGGCGCCGGTCTGGCCTATCGCTTCCTCACGTGAATGGCCGAAGCGGCGGGTGAATTCCGCATTGACGTCGAGCGTGATGCCGTCGGCGAGCCGGCTGACCGCGATCGTTTCCAGCGCGGTGTTATAGACCGTGCGCGCAATGCGCTCGTTCTCCTCGAGGCGCTCTTGTGTCGACTCGCGCTCGAGAATCTCCGCCCGCAGCCGGAGTTGGCTCTCCTGCAAGGCCGTGACCTGGGCGGAAAGCTGCGCGCGCGCCGCTTCCAACTCATGCTGTGACTGTTTGAGTTCGGTGATTTCGCGCGGGAACGTGACGATGTACGGCTCGCCGTTGATCTCGACCAGGCTGCCCGACAGCAGGGTTGGCGCGGTCACGCCGTCCTTGTGACGCACCAGGACTTCCATGTTGTGGACCACGCCCTCGGCTTTGAGCCGCCGCATGAACTCCGCGCGCTCGTCGGGATTAACCCAGAGGCCGAGCTCAAGCGCGCGCTTACCGAGGATCTCTTCGCGGCTGTAGCCGAGCGTTTCGGGATTGCCGACCTCGATGAAAATCCCATCAGCCAGCGAACTCAGGCCGATGGCGTCGGGAACCGCATTGAAGATGGTCCGTAGCAGCCGCAGCTGCTCGCGTCCCTGCCGATCGAGCGCTTCGCGCTCGTCGGCTTCGCGTTGCCGTCGGCCAGGATCGAATTCGCCTTTTCCCGATGCTGGATCCTGGGGCGCAGAGGGAGGTTGAGGCTCCGCGC